>NZ_CP089981.1:1352500-1632500 GCF_021389975.1 Fulvivirga ulvae | reverse complement strand
GTGGGGGTAGACGCGAAACTTTGTGATCTACCCATGACCAGGTTGAAGGTGCGGTAACACGCACTGGAGGACCGAACCAGTAAACGTTGAAAAGTTTTTGGATGAGTTGTGGGTAGGGGTGAAAGGCCAATCAAACTGAGAAATAGCTCGTACTCCCCGAAATGCTTTTAGGAGCAGCGTGGAGGTTAATTCTGATAGAGGTAGAGCTACCAATAGGACTAGGGGGAGTCACATCCTACCAAATCCTGATGAACTCCGAATGCTATCAGATATACTCTGCAGTGAGGGCAAGGGTGCTAAGGTCCTTGTCCGAGAGGGAAAGAACCCGGACCACCAGCTAAGGTCCCCAAGTGTATACTAAGTTGAACTAAGGTAGTTCAGTTGCCGAGACAGCCAGGATGTTGGCTTGGAAGCAGCCATTCATTTAAAGAGTGCGTAACAGCTCACTGGTCGAGCGACAGAGCATCGATGATAATCGGGCATTAAGTATACCACCGAAGCTGTGGACTGAATTTATTCAGTGGTAGGGGAGCATTCTATTGGCGGCGAAGCAGTAAGGTAACTTATTGTGGAGCAAATAGAAAAGCAAATGTAGGCATAAGTAACGATAAGGCGGGTGAGAAACCCGCCCACCGATAGACTAAGGTTTCCTGATCAACGCTAATCGGATCAGGGTTAGTCGGGACCTAAGGCGAACCCGAAGGGGGTAGTCGATGGACCATGGGTTAATATTCCCATACTACCGATACCAGTGATGGGGTGACGGAGTAGTGAAAGGCACGCGTGCTGACGGAATAGCACGTTAAAGGGTGTAGGTATTGGGACCGTAGGCAAATCCGCGGACCTAGCTGAACCTGATAGTACCACAATCCTTCGGGAGCGTGGATAGTTGCCCTAATCAGACTTCCAAGAAAAACCTCTAAACTTATGGTATTGGTACCCGTACCGCAAACCGACACAGGTAGTCAAGGAGAGAATCCTGAGGTGCTCGAGTGATTCATGGCTAAGGAACTAGGCAAAATGGCCCTGTAACTTCGGGAGAAGGGGCGCTTACTCTGCAATAGTAGAGAAGCCGCAGTGAAAAGATCCAGGCGACTGTTTAGCAAAAACACATGGCTATGCGAAATCGAAAGATGATGTATATGGCCTGACACCTGCCCGGTGCTGGAAGGTTAAGGGGGGATGTTATCCTTCGGGAGAAGCATTGAACTGAAGCCCCAGTAAACGGCGGCCGTAACTATAACGGTCCTAAGGTAGCGAAATTCCTTGTCGGGTAAGTTCCGACCTGCACGAATGGTGCAACGATCTGGATACTGTCTCGGCCATGAGCTCGGTGAAATTGTAGTAGCGGTGAAGATGCCGCTTACCCGCAACGGGACGGAAAGACCCCATGAACCTTTACTATAGCTTAACATTGACATTGTGTAAATGATGTGTAGGATAGGTGGGAGACTATGAAGCGGCCTCGCCAGGGGTTGTGGAGTCATTGTTGAAATACCACCCTTCATTTACGTGATGCCTAATCCCAACCATGGGAGACATTGTTTGGTGGGTAGTTTGACTGGGGTGGTCGCCTCCAAAAGAGTAACGGAGGCTTCCAAAGGTTCCCTCAGCACGCTTGGTAACCGTGCGAAGAGCGCAATAGCATAAGGGAGCTTGACTGTGAGGCCAACAAGCCGAGCAGGGACGAAAGTCGGGTATAGTGATCCGGTGGTTCCGCATGGAAGGGCCATCGCTCAAAGGATAAAAGGTACTCTGGGGATAACAGGCTGATCTCCCCCAAGAGCTCACATCGACGGGGAGGTTTGGCACCTCGATGTCGGCTCGTCACATCCTGGGGCTGGAGAAGGTCCCAAGGGTTGGGCTGTTCGCCCATTAAAGTGGCACGCGAGCTGGGTTCAGAACGTCGTGAGACAGTTCGGTCCCTATCTGTTGTGGGCGTAAGAAATTTGAGAGGATCTGTCCTTAGTACGAGAGGACCGGGATGGACTGACCTCTGGTGTACCGGTTGTAGTGCCCGCTGCACCGCCGGGTAGCTATGTCAGGAAGGGATAAGCGCTGAAAGCATCTAAGCGCGAAACCCACCTCAAGATGAGATTTCTTTATAAGGGACGTTATAGACGATGACGTTGATAGGCTGCAGGTGTAAAGACAGAGATGTCAAAGCTGAGCAGTACTAATTACCCGTAAACTTTCTCTAGGGCCTATGCCCGTTATTCTTTCACAACAATATGTCATGATTAGTCGATGAGACTAAAAGAAATAAGGGTGTTGTTGAAAATGTTCAGCATTCACCGGGTAGAGATACCGAAGCTTTTATGGTGATCCCGATATTATCGGGACAGGCTAACAGGCCAGCCATTACGATTTTATGGTGACTATAGCGTAGGGGTCCACCTCTTTCCATTCCGAACAGAGAAGTTAAGCCCTACAGCGCCAATGGTACTGCAATAACATGTGGGAGAGTAGGTCGTTGCCAGACTTTATCAACTAAACCCTGTCTATATCAGACAGGGTTTTTTGTTTTATACCGTCACTGATAATCAATCAGATTTTAAGATAGATTGACCTTTAGAATTTTCGGATCAAGCGAAATTTATGGGGAGACTCTAAATTTTCATCTCTTTGCTGACAGACAGTTGTTAATAGCAATCGGCAAAAGCAGTTGGCAAACTCCATATAATATACCAATAAGTGCGGTTTACTGACTTTCAGTGGCAAGCTTCACATTACTTGTTGCACTATCCAATCTATTTACTCCATAGGTTTTAAGCCTGATCCGTGGCTAGTTGGCAGGCTTTTAATAAAGGTAGGATCCTTATACTTTGGAAAATTTGTTTTCCATGCTGGGAGGCTGTTTACAGGGTGTAGAGGAAGAGGGAGGGGAGTTCTATACATCGAGCAATGCTCAGGCTCTAACTTATCAGCCAATAAGGACTGTTTTCATAAAGCTACTGCTTAAATATTTCTTGGCCATTTCCTGTATTTGTTCTGGAGTAATGTGCTCTATAGTAGAAAGATATTTTTGATAGTAGCTATAACTCAAATCGTGAATGTGTATGTTTTTGAATTTTTCTGCTAATGAGAATGCAGAGCTAAGCTTGGATTGGAAATGCCCGATCATGTGGTTTTTGACAGTATGAAGTTCGTGTTCACCTACAAGTACGGAACTAAGTGTATCAAGCTCTTTATTTATTTCATGGACAGTATCTTCCAGAAACTCTTTTTTTACGTCAGTGCCGATAACCATGTAGCTATTATGCCTTAGGGCCACTATGCTTGAATATATGCCGTATGTATAACCCTTATCTTCCCTGATGTTCTTCATGAGCCTTGATCCAAAATAGCCCCCTAAAATATGAGTTGTTATAAGCAAGGGAATATAATCCTGATGGGTTTTATTAACGGTTAAGTTTCCAAGCCGTATAGATGATTGAAGAGCGCTGGATTTATCCTCTTTTATTAAAGAAGTAGTATCTGTCTGAGGTACGAAGATTGTACCGGTGTTGTTTGCCCCCGACCTGTGTGAGAACTGCTTGAATATGTGGTTAATAGTACCTATGTTAGCGATACTCACCGCACCGGAGGCTATAAGCTCAATATTCGCTAAATTGTCCTGATGAAAGAGCTTAAGATCATCTTGTTGACAATTAATTAAATCTCCTTCCGTAATTATCTTTCCGTATGCATGATCATTGCCAAACAGTAGGTTTCTAAACTTTTTTGAAGCTTCTATATTGGTTCTTTCATTTTGTAATCTCAATTGCTGTATCTCTATCTGACGAATCCGTTTAAGTTCGTTTTCAGGAAATACCGGAGAAAATATCATCTCTACGAGGCAAGGCAATAGCACATCAAGATGTTTTGACAGGCAATATAGGCTTATAGATGGAACGTCAAAGGAGGGATTTAATTCTAAAAAAGCTCCATACTGAGCGAAATGATTCGAAAGGTGATTAGAGCTAAAGGACGCCGTACCCTCTCGTAACATTTTCAAGGTAAGTAATGAAGTTGCAGTCTTCTTCTCATAGTATGTTCCACCCGTTGGAAACATTACTTCCAACTTAACGACAGGCTGGGTGCCTTCATTTAAAACGTAAAGCGGTATACCGTTGTCAAGGGTATGCTGCGTTACTTTGGGAAATTCTATTTGATAGGAAGAAGAATGACTTGGAGCTACGGTTCGGTTTAACATAAATTAGTCAACAACAGATTCTTCATCCTTATCGCTTTTGTCAAAGTTGAAAAGGAGTGTAAATCGAAGCGTTTCAGCTAAAGGGTGTTCTTGTTCTTTTGGAACGAGGTATGCAAAGTCGATTCCGAAAACCTGATATCTGAAACCTAAGCCTAGTGTCAGATATTTCCTGTTTCCTTTGTCTTCTGATTCAAAGAAATAACCTACTCTCGCCGCAAATGTATTATTATACCAATATTCTGCACCAGCCGAAACAGTAACTTCTTTGACTTCTTCGCTGATACCATCCTCGGCATCACCAAATGACCCGAACATGCCGCTTAACAAGGATTTGTCACTTTGAGCAGAATCCAATTGAGGACTCGGTACCATTAGCTTATTTAGATCAAGACCAAATGTGAGCTTGTTATAAGGGTCAAGGTTTGTAGTAAATGCTCCTCCTAATCTGAGGTTTGTAGGGATAAAGTCTTTATTGTTGTCATCAGAGTAAGTCAGTTTAGATCCGATGTTTGAAATTACAGCTGCTAAAGCGAGGTTCGAATTACTTCCACTTAGTAACAGGTCTTTGTCATAAAAAACAGCTATATCAGCTGCGACACTATTTCCTGGTCTTGCTTCCACACCTCCGGACGAAAAGCTACCTGTAAGGTTGGAATGGATGTATCTACCAGCAACTCCGATACTCAAATTTTGAGTTAGCATTCTTGAGTAAGCAGCATCAAATGAAAATTCCCTTGGATTGAACTGGCCTTCATCACCACCTTGTTCGTTGGTAAAGAATATCTCTCCCAAATCAAAATAACGCATTGAAATACCTACTGCCTGCTCCTTGGAGAACTTATAGTAACCTGACAAATAAGTAATTGACATATCGTTTATAATCTTACCCAACCAGGGAGTATAGGAAAGAGAAAACCCAATATTATTTTCAATAAAAACAAGTTTTGCAGGGTTCCAGTACATGGAGTTGGCGTCCGGGGAAGTTGCTGCTCCTACATCAGCCATACCGCCCGCACGTGCATCCGGTGTAATGGTAAGAAAAGGAACCGCTGTGGTAATTACTCTTCTGGAAGAATCCTGACCGACAAGACCCTGAGCTTTAGATATATAACCTGTTAATACTAATAAAATGACTGCTGCCGGGAGCGTAAATAACCTTTTCATGTGACTTCTGTTAGCTAACAAATATAATTAATTAATAAGAATAAGCTTTTCATATCTTTGATTTTTTCCCCCATCCGACATAGAACGAACCATGATCTTAAATAAGTATATTCCACCGGGAACTTTTTGTCCAGAGATATTTGTTCCGTCCCATTTGAAAAGTTCAATATGCGACTTGCTTGCTTCCATATTAAAATCCATATCCCTAATTATCTCTCCTGATCTGGAAATTATTTGAAGGTTTATTTCAAGATCTTCTCCCGACCTACTGTGGTCGAAAGTAATTGTAGTATTTTTACTGAAAGGGTTAGGGTAGGCTCGTAGGTTTGTCAGGGAAATACTTCCCTCTTCCCCTACGATAAATTCTATTTCTTCTTCTCCCGGATTGTTGTAAGTGTCCCACGCTTTCAATATTAACGTATGCTTCCCCGTTTCAAGGTCGTTGAGCGGAAAAGAAACCCAGCCAGTTTTATATGTATCCTTTGCTGCTACATAATATTCGTTAAGGTTGTAAACTTCTTTCCCATCTAATATGGCCGTGATATTATTCCCTACACCATATCCGGAAATGTTAATCCCACTTTCATCAGAAAGTTTGGCTACCAGCATAGAGTTGCTGGTTATCTCTCCCGTACCCCTATAGGTGCTATCTCCAAGGTATAATTCAATGTCAGGGCCCGAAGTGTCTTGAGGCGGGTTGCTGGAAGTGCCACCGACTACAATATCTATATTTGCTCCATTGGCATCATCATCCCTGTTTTCATGAAGAGCATATAGACTGATCTTTCCGGTACCTGGTTGATATGAAATGTTTTTAGGCACAACAAACTCAAGTACGAATTCACCATTTTTAATACTGACAGTTCCTCTAAAAATGGCGTTTTCTCGAGACTTGTAAGTGTAAGGAGTGTTTTCCTGCCCTAATGTTACCAGTTCAGATTCTTTGTCATAAATAACAGCTTCAAGTATTCCGTTGAAATTGGCACTTTTCAGTCCGTCAATTTCCTGAACCTCGCCTTTCATACTTACCCTGCCAAGAGCCTTAAGCGTATCAGATTTATTTGTCTCCCCATTAATTGATGTTAATTCAATTCTTTTTTTAGGATAACTAAGTTTTAATGAGGGGTCACCCAATAAGCTAAAGTTACGGTTTCCTACCTTATTGACGTCGATGGCCTGATCTACACTGTTATTCTTTGTGATCCTTATGATGTCTCCAAGCCGGGGGTATTGATCATTCGTAGTTTTGAAGAGTTCATTATAAAATGCTTTATTCAACGCAAAGTTAGAGCTTGAAAATACTGGTCTGCAGGTACTGATAATACCAATGCCGCCTCCTTTAGGATTGGTGACCAGTTTTTCACCACCCGAGATAAGCGCAGGATCATCATGTCTGCCAAATTCGCAGGTAGCAGTTACGAATAGTGGCAGGCGATGGATATTATCCCATTCACTTATCATTAGGGTGTCCAATATTTCTTCTTCCATCCAGCCAATTTCTCTGCCATGCCCGGTGAAATTTACAACCAAAGCCCCTTTACCAATGACCTTCGATAATGCCTCTTTTGCCTTTGGAGAGCTTTGTTGACTTGGAGTAGAAATTTGAGGATAAGCATCTAAAAAGAATTTACTGTAATTAAAGTTAGCAAAAGCTGTGTCAATCAATACTGTTAGTTGATCTGACTGCTCCGTATGAGTGTTGCCATCCCCATCATCTGCCACGAAAACAACATTGTTCCTCCAGTTTCCCAAAGCATCAGGGTTGGTGCTGTACTTTATTAATTTATTCACTACTGATTTAGCCTGTCCCACGCTGGTAACTGGCAAGCGCCCAATGCCTATTTCCATCGAGTGATTTCCGCCGGATTCTTCCGGCCATTCCCCTTCGTTCGCATCCATAAAACCAAAATAGTCATCGGAGGTGTAGGTGTCCAGAGGATAAAGTGAGTTAATTGACTCATAAACAGGCACATAATTGTTGTTGTTCTTCAGAATGTTTTTATAATCGTAAGACCCTCTTCCAAACAACAGCAAATATTTAAGCCTGTTATTTTTCTCATATAAATATTTTGCGTAATCCCGGATAGCACTTACATCCTGTTTACCACTTGAAAACTCATTATAAATCTGCTGTGTGGTTACAACCTCTACGGTTAACCTGTCATTAGACCTCCTGAAATTGGCTAGCCTTTCAGCCTCGGTCAAAAAATCAGAATGAGTCACAATGAGCAAGTCCGGTGTATTTGTTCCTCTGATATTTTGATTAGGTAATTTTGCAAATTCAGGTGCAGGAAGATTGCTTACATTAAAAACAACATATTCTTTCAACAATGATGTCTCAGTGCCGAAGGAAGCTGTTGTCTGACTGAGAGAATACGCTTGATTTTTGGGTTGCAACGGATCAGATATATCCCATATCAATACCTGGCTATTAACGGCAGAGACCTCAAAAGTACTCATAGGTTTGTCAGTACTCTCAATGGACCTAAATACGGTTAAATCTCCGGAAAGCTTTAATTGACAAATTGTTTCTACCATAAGGTAGTCTAAAAAGCCTGCTGCATATCCCGAACTGTTCCCTACATACTCCAGTTTTATATTGAGGTCATTCGTCTCTATCTGGTTTGAGTTTAGTCCGAACTGACTTATGTCCTCCCTGCCTCTTACACTGTATAGATATTGTTTTTTATTAAAGTCTGGGATACTTGCCATTGTTTGTTCACCCAGAGTAACCCCATTGAGTGTTAATATGAACCTGGATGCTGCGAAAGATTGCGCCATTACCGCCGAGGTGACTGTAACGGATGTATTTGGTACTATGGCATCAATGTTGAAATTATAAGCTTTTGAACCGGTGTTACTTTCATACCATTTTCTTCCTGAGCCAAGTATATTTTTTGCGTCAATTTCATGATATCGAAATGCATTATAGGTTTGAATTTTAGGAAAATGTGAACCAAGATTCAGGCTGTTGGCTACTCTAAGTCCGCTATCATTACCAATGGTAAGAAAATAGTAGTTGAGATCAGTATAAATATTATGCTGATAACTTAATGCCCCACCTTGGTAGCTATGCAAATCAGGCCCCTGACCATAGAAAAGAATGTAGTCTCCGTCATCAAATTTCCCATCACTTTCTCCACTAACATATATTGCGTTTTGAACCAGGTCAATATGCCGCTCCGTGCTATTGAGCTGAGGAAGCATTCCACCGCCATTTCCAAAGATCTGAATTTTCCTGGGATCAATGTTTGCTACATCGATACCCATTTCCTGCAGGCGGTTACGGGTAATCTTATAAACACCATCCTCTTTAACAGTTAGCTTAAACCAGTCACCTTTAGATAATACCGAGTTATCCGTCTGACCATTAATAGTTTGAGAGAAAGTGATTATGAAAAACAGAAATACTATGACTCGTAAAAGTCGGGTCATGGGAGATCGATTTGATTATGAAGTAGCAACATGATATCCGATTTAAACGTTTCCTTTAGGCTTTATATTATGCAGAGCTCTTCTTATTAACAGCGTTATTGACCAGTGACAGAGCAATATAAGTAATAATAATGAGCGGAATAGCCAATATTTTAAATCCAACAATACATAATACACTTATCAGGAGAAAGGTAAACCGCACTTGATTATCTTTCCAGGAAAATGATTTGAATTTGAGTGCAAAAAGCTCAACAGGAGCAATAAGCAACAACGAAAAAACGATGGATGTGACAACGAGTACTCCTGCGTTTACAAAACCAGCATAGTCTGAGATGGCAATAAATGCAAATGAGGATATGAATAAAGCATTGGCCGGGGTTGGAAGGCCTATGAAAACTGATTGTTGACGATCATCAATATTAAATTTTGCCAGTCTTAAGGCTGAGAATATGGCGATGATAAAGGCTGAGTAAGGCAAATATTCTATTTCAGAATAGTGTTCTAGCAAGTGAAACATGATCACCGATGGCAATACACCAAAGGTCACCATGTCTGCCAGCGAGTCTAATTCTTTTCCAATAGGTGAACTGACTTTGAGTATTCTTGCCGCAAACCCATCAAAGAAATCAAGAACCATAGCCAGCCAGAGCAGGTATGTAGCAAAGGTCAGATCACCCTTAAATGCAAAGACAATTCCCAGGCATCCGCAAAAGAGATTGCCACAGGTTATGGTGTTAGGGATATGCTTTTTGATATTCAAGACAAGATTAGGCTATAGCACAGAAAGGATTAGATTTTTTTTCGGTCCCCACATTAGTTGATGGACCATGACCACAATAAACCGTAAAATCATTGCCAAGTGGGAATATTTTTTCATGAATGCTATTGATTAACGTGTCAAAGTCTCCGCCAGGCAAATCCGTGCGGCCTATGCTACCCTGAAACAGCACATCTCCGCCAATACATATTTTGTCAGCTTTGCTGATAAACGCTATATGTCCGGGGGCATGTCCTGGTACGAAAACTACATCCAATTTTGATTCCCCAAACTCTACAACATCACCCTCTGCCAGGTGCTTATCTACGGTGGCTTCATCATAATTATTGAAGCCATAGGCTGGGGCATATGCTTTTACAGACCTTAATGTTTGCTCATCCAATTGGTGTATGTATAGATCTACATTGAATTCCTTCTTAACATATTGATTCCCTAAAACATGATCTATATGGCAATGAGTATTCAACAGTTTTATAACTTTTAGCCCATTCTCAATGATGAAATCTTTCAGTTCTTTCTTTTCATACTCCTCATAGCAACCCGGGTCAATCACCACACACTCTTTCGTGTCATCATATAGCACATATGTGTTTTCCATGAATGGGTTAAATACAAAAGACTTGACGTATATCATTATGTTCTGCTTCTCTTTAATCAAATTTGTCCAATAGAAACAAAAATACATTTTTATAAAGATTTTTAATGCATAATAGTGGCGAGATTGATTATATCATTGTGGGGCAAGGTCTTGCGGGATCTGCACTTTCATACCAACTCATAAAGGAGGGCAGGAAAATATTAGTTATTGATGAAGATAATCCTCATACGTCTTCTAAAATAGCCGCCGGCCTGTATAACCCTGTTACCGGTCGTAAAATGGTTAAAACCTGGAAAGCAGATTTACTTTTCCCCTATTTGATAAGCTTTTATAAAGAATTAGAACAAATATGCTCGGCGCACTTCTTAAGAGAAGTCCCTGTTTACAGGCCTTTTATTTCACTGGAAGAGCAAAATGAGTGGATGGGGAAAAGCTCCAGTCCTGAGTATATCCCTTTCATTAAGGAGATCTATTGCAAGTCGCTGTATTCGTTTGCAAATGATCCGTTTGGAGGCCTTGAACTCTTACAGTCAGGTTACCTTGACTTACCTGTATTCTTGGAAGCTTACAGAGACTATTTAAAAAAACATGAACTGCTTGATGCTTCCAGGTTTGATATCGGCCAACTTATTTTGGAGAAGGAATTTGTGTTATATCAGGGAATCAGAGCGAAGAGAGTAATTTTTTGTGATGGGCTAAATAGTGCTGAGCAGGGATACTTTCAATGGTTACCCTTTAGTCCGGTTAAGGGAGAAATATTACGAATTACAGCAGATTTTAGATTAAAAAACATCCTTAACCGGGGAGTTTTCGTAGTACCCTTAGAAAACGGCCTTTTTCGGGTAGGTTCAAACTATGATAATAATGATTCTACGCTTGTACCAACTGTAAAAGCCAGAAATGAGATCGAGCGTCGATTGAACGAATTGGCAAAGGTGGAATATAATCTGGAGGAACAAGTTGCAGGAATAAGGCCGGCGACAAAAGACCGGAGGCCTTTTATAGGTCTACATCCGGAATATGAAACTATTGGAGTATTTAATGGGTTAGGAACTAAGGGTGTATCTTTAGCACCGTATTTTTCTAGGCATTTTATGAGGTTCCTGGAATATGGAGAAGATCTCTATGCCGAGGTCAATATAAATCGCTATTTTTCGTTATATTACGATTCTCTTGAAAATTAAATGAAAAGTATTAAGAATTTTCTACTCACAATAATTGCTATCTCCATACTTTCTCATGTATCCATGGGCCAAAGTGCTATGGAAAAATTTGGGAGAAACCGCGTTCAATACGAACAATTTGACTGGCGGTACCTGAGCTCTGATAATTTTGATGTTTACTTCTACAAAGGTGGAGACAAAATAGCCAAAGAGGTAACAGAATACCTGGAAGAGGAGTTTGAGCGTGTTACTGATATTATTGGATACCCTCCCTACTCAAAAACCAAATTGTTTTTATATAATTCTATCTCCGACCTGCAGCAAAGCAATATTGGCATAAACGACCACGCAGTAAGTGCCGGAGGCGAGACCCAGTTTGTAAAGTCACACATAGAAATAGCTAATCCGGGTAATATTGATGCATTGAAGGAGGAATTGCTATACAAAGTATCTTCTTTAATGGTCAATGAGATGATGTTTGGAGGCAGCCTGAAGGATATGTTTCAGAGCTCTGTATTGCTGAACCTGCCCGAATGGTTTATCAATGGTGCGTCATTATACGTATCAAAAGGCTGGAGCATTGAAATGGATGACTACGCCAGAGAACTGGTAAACACCAGGCATCCCCGGAAGTTTGGTAAACTTACTGGAAATGAGGCTGCGTTGGCAGGACAATCTTTATGGAATTTCATTGCTGAAAAGTATGGCAAAAGCAACATTTCAAATATCCTCAACTATACCCGGATAATTCGCAATGAAGAGAAAAGCATAGCAATAACCTTAGGTGTAAGCTTTGACCAGGTAATGTATGAATGGCAGAATTTTTATACTGACATTGACAGGCAGGTAAATGAAAATTACGTTGAGCCTAAAAAAGAGAACCGGATCATTAAAAAAAATAGAAAAGACATTGTTTACTCTTATGTAAAACTCAATCCGGATGGTACTCGCCTTTCCTATACCTATAATTATAAGGGAAGATACCATGTTTATATCAGGGACCTGGCAACAGGTCGTGAAAAGGACGTACTTTCAGCCGGAGATAAGGTTATCAATCAGGAAATAGATCATAACATACCCCTGATAGACTGGGTTGATGAGAATACGCTGGGGATAGTATTTGTGAAAAAAGGACAACTTTATTTCACTTTGTATGATGCAGTTACTAACAGTAAGCTTCCCCGTCGGCTTGACAAGTTCGAGCAGGTCAGAAGCATGGATTTCTCAGATAATGGACGTCTGATGATCATTAGTGGGGTTGTGGATGGGAAGAATGATCTGTACCTGTTGAGCACTCGCCGTGACAGGGTCAAAAGGCTGACTGATGATGTCTATGATGATCTTGACCCTTCTTTTGTCCCAAATTCGAATACAGTAGTTTTCAGCTCTAACAGGGTATCAGATACATTAAACACCAGAACCAAAGATTTTGAGACAGTAGGGGATAACTTCAATCTTTTCTTTTATAACCTTGATACTACGGAAAATGTACTTCACAGAGTGACCAATACAATAAGTCGAGATGTGAAACCCCTGGCTTTGAGTTCATCGCGGTTATTTTATCTCAGTGATCAAAAAGGTATTACCAATCTTTTTTCATATAACCTGTCGACCGGAATTTATACCCAGGTGACTAATTTTTCTTCAAGTATAGAAAACTATGATATTGATTTCGGAAGTTCAAAACTTGCCTTTGTAATGGATAGTCATGGCAAGGATTACATATATTACTATCCCGAATTCAATTATGATCAACAGATATTCACACCATTAACTACCCGGCAGCAGGTCTTACAAGCAAAAGCGTTCAGGCTAAAGAGAAACCAGGAAAAGAAGGAGGCACTTACGGTCAAGGAAATTGTAGAACAGAGATTGGCCGAGGCCCGTGAAGAGAAAGAAGAACAGAAGCAGGATACAGTTATAACAGAAGCAGGATTCATAGATACAGATAATTATCAGTTTGACGTTGAGGAGCAAAAAGAGCAGGAAGAAGTCATCAATACGGATAATTACACTTTCGATACAGATATCTTGAAAGAGGAACAGAAAGATTCGTTCCTTGCCCAATATAGAAAGCTGCGAAAGGGAAATAAAATTAGTGGTCCTTTTCCTTATGATACCCGGTTCAGCACAGATCATTTAGTGACTTCGCTGGTTATTGATCCTTTGAGGGGGTTTGGCATACTGATGGAAACAGAGATGAATGACATGCTTGAAAATCATAAGTTTTCCGGAGGAATAATGGCTACGGTAGATTTGCGTAGCGGAGATATTTTTGCCGAATATCAATATTTAAAGAATCGTGTCGACTATAGTGTCAGGTATGACAGGGAAGTGATCTTCAGAGATTCCGAGATGCTGCATAAATATAGTAAGAATGCTTTTGAGCTTGGTGCTGCCTATCCTTTTAATCCTAAAACACGCATAGCGCTGAAACCCTTTTATGCAGTCACAAGATTCGAAAACCTCGAACCCACATTGGTTGGCAGTACTCCTACACCGATGTTTAGTCCCTCATCTTCAGAGCAGTATGGGGGTGCCACCGTTGAGTTGGTTTTTGACAACTCCATCATCAACGGCATGAATCTGATAGAAGGCAGTCGTGCTAAAGTAAGACTGAAGCATTATGAGGGGTTGACTGATCAGAATAAGAGCTTTACCAATCTTTCGGCCGACTTTAGGCACTATCAGAAGATATATAAAGAAATTGTACTCGCAGGCAGGTTGTATTATGGATCTTTCTTTGGCAAATCACCTAAACAATATTTATTAGGGGGCATGGATAATTGGATGTTTTTTGATGAGAACACCGAAGGTACTAACAATCCGTTGAAACCGAATGCTGAAAAAGATAACAGCGATCTCCTGTTTATTGAGTATGCTACCAATTTGAGGGGTTTTGATTATGGAGCCTTGTATGGAAGGAATACCTTGCTCTTCAATGCAGAACTACGGGTTCCGCTGATCAGAGCATTGAGTAGTGGACCTATTACCTCTAATTTTTTTAGAAACCTGCAGTTTATTGGGTTTTTTGACATTGGCTCGGCCTGGACAGGAAAATCTCCATTTAGAGAAGACAATTCTATCAGTACAAAAGTTATCCCGGAAGACCCTGCAGCACGTGAAAAAAGTAATTTTATCATTGAGTTGAAAAACTACAGAAGCCCCTGGATCTACAGCTATGGAGCGGGCTTTAGAACAATAATTTTAGGCTACTATATTAAACTGGATGTTGCCTGGCCTGTTGATAACTATGACATTGGCAGTCCACGAGCCCACCTGACATTAGGATACGACTTCTAAGTCAGCTATTTTTGTTCATCTTTATTTAAAAACTCATATAGCCATATATGCTAAAATCCATGACAGGCTATGGTTCATCCCATCTTTCAACTGATGAGGTAACCATTAACATCGAAGTAAAAACACTTAATTCTAAATATCTTGACCTTAACTTTCGGTTACCCAGGGCTTTTTCTGAAAAAGAGATTGAGTTAAGAAATCTGGTTTCAGATAAATTGCAACGGGGTAAAGTTTCGTTAAGCATTGATTATGTCAATGAAAAAGAAACAGAGCTTAAACAGCGATATAATGAAGACCTGTTTGTGCAATATTACAGCAAGCTAAAGAGACTTGCAGATAGAGTAATAGCTTCTGACCAGGACTTGTTTAAGCTGGCCCTAAGTGCACCTGATGTAATGATCACAGATCAAAATGAAGAGGTCGACGAACAGGAGTGGTTAAGCTTGAGAGCCCTGGTAGAACAGGCACTTGATAGCTGTGACGTTTTCAGGAAAAAAGAAGGAGCCGAACTTCAGCAAAAATTCTCAGGCTACATCAACTCAATAAGCAAAAGTCTGGAAGAAGTTAAAGTGCTGGATCCTAAACGAGTAGAGAAAATCAGAGAGCGGATTAAAGGGAACCTTACAAAATTTGTAGATGAAGAAGGCCTCGATAAAAACCGGCTTGAGCAGGAAATCATCTATTATATCGAAAAGCTTGATATAACGGAAGAGAAAGTGAGGCTGGCCAGCCACCTGAATCATTTCAATGAGGTGCTTTCTGATAAAAACTCATTAGGCAAGAAACTGGGCTTTATATCCCAGGAAATAGGAAGAGAAATCAATACCATTGGTTCAAAAGCTAATGATGCTGATATTCAGAAACATGTAGTATCTATGAAGGAAGAACTAGAGAAGATTAAAGAACAGCTTCTGAATGTACTTTAAACCGGTTGTGGTATAATAAGTACTATTGAATAAATTCAACTACCTCTTCTAAACCAAGGCTTCTGGAAGCTTTAATTAAAATGACATGCTGATCGAAGCGGTGAGTTTTTAGGGCCTCTATCAGGTCAGCTTTATTTTTAAAATATTTAGCGTGAGGCACATGTTTTTGGGCTGATTGGATAAGATCCCCACAGAGATAAACATCGGAAAGATGTTTGCCTGAAAGATCGGCACCTAGCTTTTCGTGTTCGGCAATGCTTTCAGGACCTAATTCTTTCATATCTCCGAGTATAGCTACTTTATGTTCAGCCTTCATCTGAGCCAGGTTTTCGAGGGCGGAAGCCATGGAGCTGGGATTGGCATTATAGGCATCAAGGATAATTGTATTATTTCCTTTCTTAACAATTTGTGACCTGTTATTCTGTGGCACATATTCTGTTATGGACTGATTTGCTTCTTTTTCAGGGACATTAAAATATTTTCCTATACAGAGAGCAGCTGCAATATTCTCGAAGTTGTACTTCCCAATAATATTGGTTTTTATGATTTCCCGGTTTTCAGCTTTAAGCTCTACAAAAGGTGAAGCATCTATAAATTCACAGTGATAATAATCACCCTTTTGAGGATAGAATAATGGATTGAGGAAGCGTTTGGCCATATTGCTCAACACGTCGTTTTTTGAATTGATCCAAACCACCCCCGAAGTTTTAATCAGATAATGATATAATTCGCTTTTTGCACGGATTACACCTTCATAACCTCCAAACCCTTCAAGATGGGCTTTGCCAATGTTGGTAATAAGGCCATGTGTTGGTTTGGCAATACTACATAGTTGCTGTATTTCCCCAATATGATTTGCCCCCATTTCAATGATAGCAACCTCATGCTGTTCAGTGATCGAAAGCAATGTGAGCGGGACACCTATGTGATTATTAAGGTTGCCTTTTGTGGCTAATACACGATATGATTTGCTTATAACGGCATTGATCAACTCTTTTGTAGTGGTTTTCCCGTTTGATCCGGTCAGGCCAATAACAGGGATATTTAGCCGGTCTCTATGGTGGCGGGCTAAATTTTGAAGTGTTTCAAGTACATTTTCAACTAATATGATCCGTTCATCGTTTTTGTATTTTTCCTCGTCAATTACAACCATCGAGGCACCTTTTTCCAATGCTTCTTCAGCGAACTCATTAGCATTGAAATTAGGCCCTTTCAATGCAAAGAAAATAGATCCGTCTTCAATTTTTCGGGTATCAGTGCTTACCTTTCTGGTTGCTAAAAAGTGGTTATAAATGGTTTCGATCATGAGTATCATCTTATAAGTGCTAATATAGCGTGTGTCATAAACAAGAGTAGTGTTAATAGAAAAAATATTGCCGTATTTGCAACCGGGTAATTGTACATTCAGGGAAAAACTCTATATGTACGAACCCGTAGAAGCGATTCTCCGTTAAGTTACATGTTCAAAATCATGTCCTATGAAATTTCTTTGCATTTTTTTGCTCACCTTTTACATACCTGCATCTATCTATGCCCAATTTGTTTATACATTAGATCAATCGGTATCTGTAAAGGAAGGTGATGAAATATTAAATCTGCCCTGGACAGGTGGACTTAACAGTATGCAATACAGCACAATGGATCTGGACGGAGACGGAAATGAGGATTTGGTAGTATTTGAGAGAAGTGCCCATAAAATATACCCCTTTCTTAATGTGGACAAAACCTACTCCTATGCGCCCGAGTACGCTTTCTATTTCCCTGAAGAAGTGAAAAACTGGATGCTGTTGAGGGATTTCAATTGCGATGGCAAAAAAGACATTTTTACCAGTCATACATTTGGTATTCGGATATTCATTAATGAAACCTCGCAAAGCGGGACACTTGCCTGGAGCCCTTATGTTACAGGGAAAGATAATACAGGAAATGAACAGTATTTTTTAAAGACTAGGGGTTTTACCTCAAACATTAATATGCAGATGAACTCTTCTGACATACCTGCAATTATTGATCTGGATGGAGACTCGGATCTTGATATTTTGATGTTTAGGGCAAGTGGCTCTTCAACTGTTGAATATCACAAGAATCTAAGTATTGAAAGAGACGGAAACTGCGACTCCCTTCAATTTGAGCGCATAACCCAGGTCTGGGGTGGCTTACAGGAGTGTCAATGTGGAGAATTTGCCTTTAATGGAAGTGATTGTGCCAATTCGGGTGGCAGGGAAGAGCATCAGGGAGGTAAGTCGATATTATTATTTGACAATGATAATGACCAAGATTATGATATGCTAATATCGGAAGAGACTTGTGCCAATCTCTTTTATATGGAAAATGAAGGAACAAATGAATCGCCTTCTTTTAATTCCGCAAATTCCAGTTTTCCAAATGGCAGTAACCCCGCATCAATGTTATTTTTTCCGGTGGCCTATTACGAGGATGTTGACTTTGATGGGGTTAGAGATATGCTGGTATCTCCGAATGTTGCCAGCAATGTTTCTAATTCTGTAAATTTCCAGTCTTCCAGTTGGCTCTATAGCAATGGGGGCTCCGATAGCAATCCTCAATTTGACCTGCTGAGACGCAATTTTCTCCAACACCAAACCATTGATCTTGGAGAAAATGCATCGCCCGCATTCGGAGACTATGATGGGGACGGAGATCTTGATATGATCCTTGCAAGCTATACCAATCAGAGTGCGCCGGGTTTTAATTCCACCTTGTTTCTTTACGAAAATACCGGGTCCGCCAATGAGCCCGCATTCGAATTGAAAAGTGAAGATTACCTGCTTTTTTCGCTGTACAATATATTTAATTTAAAACCAAAACTTCGTGATATCAACGGAGACAATCGGGTTGATCTTGTGTTTAGCGGCACGGAGCTTTATAACTTCTCCACAAATATTTATTACCTTCTTAACCAGGGAGATGATAAATTTAACTTTGAAGAAGAGGCGCACATTTTATTCCCTAATATAGGATTTGATGAAAATTTTGAAGTATATGATATCAGCAGGGATGGTTTGGTAGATATCCTTGTGGGAAAGAGCACCGGCAAATTAGAATATTACAAAAATTCAGGAGAAAGGAATGCACCTCAATTTAATCAGGAAGACGACACGTTTTACGGCTTTGATTTCAGCACTTCCAGACTGGATCTATGCGTTGCCGTAGCGGATCTTAATAGTGATGGTAATCCGGATATGGTTGCAGGGGATAAACGTGGTAGCCTTACTATTTACGATAACTTTCTGGAGCATATTGATCAGCCGGAGGAAGGCGTAACAGAAATTGTGTGGTCACCCCATGAGAAACCATCCGTATTTAACCTAGGAGGTAAATTGTATCCCGCTGTGGCTAACCTTTTTAACGAGGACAAACCAAGCCTGATCATAGGTACCGGACAAGGTGGATTACACATTTTGAGGAACTCAGATGCTCTGGCGGGATATACTAACCGTTTTGACCTGGATATATTTCCAAATCCTGTAATTCGAACCAATACACAATCTATCAACGTTAGTTCTAAAATTTCAGGTACAGCTACTGTTATTTCAATACTGGGGCAGCAAGTGGCTAACAGCTTTCATCTGCCCGCAAATACTGTAAAATCTATTCCGGTTACGGGGCTTCATCCAGGAATATACATTGTTATTTTGACGGTTGGTGATGGCGATTACATCCATCAAAGGTTCGTAGTTATTAACTAATTGTGCATTTATATCTTCACATAAGGATCATTAAGGATCAGTTTAATTTCAAAAATGACACTATCGACAAGGTAAGGAGCTGGCTACCCCATGTATCCTTGTTTGATGTAGACAACTATTCAGATAATACGACAATCCAAACTGCCATAAGAGCTATGGAAATGGCCGACAAGATCTTTATTCAAATAGAAGCTGAACAGGGCCCTGAGCCGGGCGGTGTTTTGAAAATATTAAACACGGCCATGAGGAAGTCATCTGCTGTTATTGATTACCGGGGCAGTCATGCAGTTATGGATAAAATCATGATACGCTTCAAGGACAGGTTAACCAGTAGTGATCGGTCGCAACAACAAAAGTTGGCAGACTTTTTTAATGATGGATCGTAAATTTATCAGCATCCATGTACGCCGGAAATTTTTCTCTCAGGCCAGTGACCTCTGCAGGGTCCAGTGAGAAGGTTCGAATTTCTTCCCTGTCTTCGGCCTCATATAGATTTTCACCCTTTGGTGTTATGATAGCTGAATGGCCATTGTAATCCACATGATTGCCATCAGTGCCGATGCGGTTCACCCCTATAGTATAACATAGATTTTCCACTGATCGGGCTTTTAGAAGTATATCCCAGGCGTTAACCCTGGGGGCAGGCCAGTTTGCTATATAGATGGCCAAATCATAGCTTGTCTGGCCGGTTGCTCCTTCAGGTACATTTCTGCTCCAAACCGGGAAACGGAGGTCATAGCAGATTAGGGGGCAAATGAGCCATCCTTTCAAAGTTTCGATTAGTTTTTTTTTGCCCGCCGAATAATGCTCGTGCTCATTAGCCATTCGGAATAGATGCCTTTTGTCATAGCTGCTATATTGCCCATCAGGCTTCATCCATATGAGGCGGTTATAGTATTTGTTATCCTCTTTGGCTATAAAACTGCCGCAGATTACGGCTTTGGTTTGTTCAGCCATTTGCTTCATCCATTTAAACACCCTGAAGTTCATAGGCTCGGCAAGCTTCTCAGCCTGCATAGAAAACCCGGTGCTAAACATCTCTGGCAATATGATAAGGTCTGTGGCCTCATTGATCTGCCAGATCTTTTCTTCAAACATGGCCAGGTTGGCATCGGGGTCTTGCCAGTAGAGTGGAGATTGTATAAGTGTTACTTTTAAATTCTGCATAAGATCCTGGCTGCTTTTTCAATGGTCTCTTCGCTTTTGGCGAAACAAAATCTTAATAATTTGTCATCCCTGCGGTTTTTGTAGAACGCTGAAATGGGTATAGACGCTATACTGTGTGTTTTTGTCAGATATTCGGCCATTTCTGTGTCAGGGCGATCAGAAAGGTTTTTATAAGAGAGTGACTGAAAGTAGGTCCCATGACAAGGTATAGCCGTAAATCCGGAGTCTTTTATTTGATTGAGGAACAGATCTCTTTTTTGCTGGTAAAAAGCAGGAAGTTGGGTGTAATTGCTCTCTGTTTTGAGAAATTCGGCAATCGCCAGCTGGACTGCCGTGTTGACGCTGAATGTTACGAACTGATGGAGTTTTCTGATTTCAGCCATTATACCGGCCGGAGCAACAACATAACCTACCTTCCAACCGGTGGCATGGAATGTTTTTCCAAAAGAAAAAACAGCGATACTCTGGTCTGCAAGGGCAGGGTACCGGAGTACACTTGCATGGGTGAAGTTATCAAATATGATATGCTCGTAAACTTCATCGCTCAAAATGAGCAGATCAGGGTGTTTCATGGCTATTTTATCGAGCCGCCTCATGTCTTCACCTGTTAATACCGATCCTGTAGGGTTATGGGGGGTGTTGATCATGATCATTCTTGTGCGGGCTGTAACATTTTTCTCCACCTCATCCCAGTTAATGGAGAAATCAGGTTGTTTAAGTGTAAGATGGACAGGCACACCTCCGCATAACCTGATGACAGGATCGTAACTGTCATAAGCCGGGTCAAAAAGAATGACCTCATCATCAGGAGCAACCAGTGCTGTAATGGTATTGAAAAGGGCCTCAGTAGCTCCAGAAGTGATTGTGATTTCAGTTTCGGGATCGGCAAGGTAATTAAAGCGGTATTTAAGCATGGAAGCTATTTGCTCCCTCAGGGCCGGAATACCGGGCATAGGAGCATATTGATTGAAGCCGTTTGACATGTATTTGTTAACAAGCCTGATCAGGTCTCCTGACACTTCAAAGTCAGGGAAGCCCTGCGAAAGGTTTATGGCACTATGCTCCTGTGCCATTTTAGACATTACTGAAAAAATTGACGTGCCAACATCCGGAAGTTTAGATTTAAATTTTGGCATATTATTTTTTTGCAGGGAGTATTACCCTGTAGTCCACTTTCATCTTTCCTTTAGTTATGTTCTGGAGTTTTCCTTTTAGCATACGCTTCTTTAGAGGTGAAAGATGATCCGTAAACAAGATTCCTTCTATATGGTCATATTCATGCTGAATGATACGGGCTTTCATACCATCATACGTCTCCTCATGTTCCTCCCAGTTTTCATCAAAGTAGCGTATGGTGAGCCTTTCATTTCTGAATACATCTTCTCTGATGTTTGGTATACTAAGGCACCCCTCTTCAAAAGCCCATTCGTCCCCGGTCTCTTCCAGTATTTGCGGATTAATAAATACTTTTTTAAAGTCCTCCATATCTTCATCCTCAATAGGACGTCCGTCCACTACAAATATCCTCAGACTTTTTCCAATTTGGGGGGCTGCTATTCCAATACCACTTGCAGCTTCCATGGTCTCAAACATATCTTCACTGAGCTGTTTGACATCTATCTCACCTTTCTCTATGTCCCTTGCTTTCTTCTTTAGCACGGGATCTCCGTATACTACTATAGGATATATCATCTACTGTTCAAGTTTCCTTATAATTCATTCAAAATTAATATATTTTTTCAAAAAGAGGGGTTGCAATCCAGATAGGATTGCAAAATCACAGCTGCGCTTACTTTATCGATGTTGGCTTTATTTCTTCTGTCCTTTTTCTTCATGCCGCCCTCCACCATTGCAGAGAATGCAATTTTGCTTGTAAATCGTTCATCCACCTCATTAATGCCCACATCAGGGAAGAGCTTCTTAAGCTTATTTATAAATTTTGTAACAGCTGCTGTGGCATGAGTGTCTTCATTCCGGAGGTTTTTGGGCATGCCTATTACAAACCTCTCCACAGGCTCTTTCGAGCAGTAATCTGTTAAAAAATCAAAAATTTCCTTTGTGGGAACTGTTGTAAGTGGAGAGGCAATGATCTTCATAGGGTCAGTAGTGGCGATACCAGTCCTCTTCAGGCCATAATCTATACCTAAGATCCTACCCACTAGTTAAACCTGATGGTTTCCCTGAAACGTGCTTTCACCTCTTTTTCCAGCATAAGTGCTTTTGGAAATAAGATGTCATTTTCAATCTTGGCGTGTGTGACAAGGCTCCGTTCAAGATCTTTTAGTTCTTCATAGATAATCCTGACATGCAATGGCGTTTGCTTATCGTAGGCGTAGTCATTGGTGATCCGGCGTATACCTTTCATTTCATCATCATGCTCGCTGTGCTCTACCGCATACCTCTGAAGTGAATGCTTCTCCATAAGATAAAAGACCTGCGAAATGTTGCAGTTGTTTTTAGTGAATTTGTATAGAGCAGAGATATACGAAAAAAGGGTGTCTTCCTCCTGGTAAATATGATGAATGAAATCCTCAACGAAAAGTGGGAAAACAAACTTCAAATCCTTTTCAATAAAATCATAATCAGGATGGCCGGCATGGAAGTTGTCAATTATGCGGGCTATGTAAGGCAGCTTTTGCTTAATGAAGATATAATGAGTGTGCTTCAGATACTCTATTATAAGTTCTACAGGATATTCCCTTAAGGAGAGATTTTCCTCGACGCAATGGTAAACAGACTCCAGTTTTTGTATTACAGCATTTACGTTTAATCCTCTTTCCCTGCATGCCTGTTCAAGAGTTTTTTGAGAATAGTCGTAAAACTCTATACCGAAATAGAACAGTACAGAGGCATGTACATAATTATCGTCTACAATCTCTATAATCTTTTTGTTATTCAAGGCTAAGGCTGTCTAAATAGAGTGAAAAACTGCAATGTAAATATACGAAACCTAAAGTAATTTATTAAATAACATGACATAAGTCATAAGGTTAAGTACTGTATGTCAACAATTATTGTTTGTGTCCCGTTAATATCCTATATATTTAAATTCAGGAAATTTATTTTTCTTTGTTTTAGTTCTATAGAAAATCGTAAAGCAGTGAATCAATGAATCAATATAATAACTCAAAGTACCAGATCAGGCTTCCAATTATTTTATTCATAGGGATGGCCGCAGGAATTCTTATTGGGGCTACATTCACCGATTCCTCTCCAGTGCAGAATGACATTAACTCCAGCATGCAGAAGTTTAAGGAGGTACTATCTATGATCGATCGAAACTACGTAGATCAGGTAGATACTGATGAACTGGTGGAAGAAGCCATTGAAAATATGCTTACTAAACTGGATCCTCACAGTACTTACATCTCAGCTGAGGACAGGATCAGAGCTAATGAGGATCTGCAAGGTAACTTTGAGGGTATCGGGGTTGAGTTTAATATATTTAAAGACACTATCGTAGTTGTATCACCATTGAGCGGGGGACCCAGCGAGGCCGTAGGTGTAATGTCTGGTGACAAGATCATTAAGATAGACGGAGAAGATGTTGCAGGCGTTGGCTTTACTAATCGAGATGTTCAGGAGCACCTGAAGGGTCCTAAAGGAACGGAGGTAACTATTACTGTTAAAAGAAAGGGGAAGAAGGGGCCAATAGAATTTACGATAATCAGAGATAAAATACCTCAGTATTCTGTTGATGCCAGCTATATGATTGATGATGAGATTGGTTACATTAAAGTGAGCCGGTTTTCGGCAACAACATATGAGGAATTTTTAACATCTCTCAGAAAGCTGAAAAAACAAGGGATGAAAAAGCTGGTATTAGACCTGCAAGGAAACCCTGGGGGGTATATGAACCATGCCATTAATATGGTTGATGAATTTTTGTCCGATAGCAAGCTTATTGTTTATACCAAAGGTAAGCAGGAGCGGTTCAACAGCAAGGCTAATGCCAGTCGAAAGGGAGAATTTGAAGAAGGTGAACTCATCGTACTGGTCAATGAAGGCAGCGCTTCTGCCTCCGAAATTGTTACCGGTGCTTTGCAGGATAACGACAGGGCCCTGGTGGTGGGAAGAAGAACTTTTGGAAAGGGGTTGGTGCAAGCTCCTATGGAACTAAATGATGGCTCGGAACTGCGATTGACGATATCTCGCTATTATACTCCAAGTGGACGGTCAATTCAGAAGCCCTATGAAGATAAAGACGAATACGCTCATGATATTGTAGATCGTTACGAGCACGGAGAGTTTTTTAGTGCTGATAGCATCAAGTTCACGGATTCATTGAAATATCAGACTGCACATGGCAGGACAGTTTATGGAGGAGGAGGCATTATGCCCGATTATTTTGTGCCGTTGGATACAAGCCTTACTTCAACTTATTTGAACAAACTTTTTACCAGTAATTCAGTACAGGAATATACTTTCAACTATGTGGCGAAGAATAAAGTCAGGTTGAATGCTATGGATTACAAAGAATTCTATAATAATTTTAATGTAACTGGCCAAATGCTTAATGATCTGGTAGAAGCGGGGAAAGCCAATGGTGTAAAACCAAATTATAAAGATCTTGAAAAATCGAAGGATTTGTTTAAACTTCATGTAAAAGCGCAGATTGCCAGGCAGATATGGAATAATGAAGGGTTTTATCCGATATATAATCATACCAATGAGATACTGGAGCATGCTGTTAAACTTTTTGATGAAGCGGGTAACCTGGAAAGAGCTAAGTTTTAGCGAATAGGATATAAACTGTATTTATAAAAGCCCACCTGGCGTAATGTCGGTGGGCTTTTTCTATTGCAGAAGGGTACTACTTAATTATGTAAGGGATATGTATTCCATGCTTTTACTAATTGATTATCTTTGGTCTTGTATGGAGATAATTTGGTTAATAAGCGGTATAGTTATAGGTGGAGTTGGGGTCTGGATGATTGCAAAATTTAAGTTTGCGAGCGAAGCAAAAGACTCAGAAGCTGCCCTACAGGTAGAAAAGGAGAGGGTAGCTAACCTTCAGCGCGAAACTGATACCCTTAAAAAGGAGCTTTTATCGGAGCGGGGCATTGTGCTTGATTTGAACAATAAGCTTTCATCAACGGAAGCAGATTACC
The DNA here is from genome assembly GCF_021389975.1 of Fulvivirga ulvae. NCBI lineage: Bacteria > Pseudomonadati > Bacteroidota > Cytophagia > Cytophagales > Fulvivirgaceae > Fulvivirga > Fulvivirga ulvae. The sequence continues at coordinate 1,606,953 of NZ_CP089981.1, read as the reverse complement.
GCAATCTGCAGGAGAAGTTACGCGATCAGAAGCAGGAGCTGGAAAAGCTTCAAGAGAAGTTTTCCCTGGAGTTTAAAAATCTTGCCAATGAAATATTTGAGGAAAAGAGTAAAAAATTCACCGATCAGAACAAGATAAACCTGGGAGAGCTGCTTAACCCCTTAAGAGAAAAAATAACGGAGTTTGAGAAAAAAGTAGAACTGAACAGTAAGGAAAGCCTTGAGCAAAGTACAGCACTTCGTGAGCAGCTTAAAGGCCTTCGCGAACTGAACCAACAAATGACCCGTGAGGCGGAAAACCTGACCAGGGCACTGAAAGGAGATACCAAAAGCCAGGGTAACTGGGGAGAATTTATTCTGGAAAGCATTCTTGAAAAATCTGGCCTCGAAAAAGGCCGTGAATATCTCGTACAGGAATCATTTACCAACGAGGAAGGAAGAAGATTCCAGCCTGACGTGATCATCCGCCTTCCTGAGGATAAAAATATTATCATCGACTCTAAAGTATCGCTGATTGCCTATGAGAAGTATGTTGCAGGCGATGAGGCGGACAGGGAGGTAAATCTCAAGGCACATATATTATCTATCAGAAATCACCTGAAAGGATTGAATCTCAAGCAGTATGAACAATTGCATGGCGTAAAAGGGCTTGATTTTATTTTGATGTTTGTGCCCATTGAGCCGGCATTCAGTACGGCAGTGCAGTCTGATGTGCAGTTGTTTAACGATGCCTATGATAAAAACATAGTGATTGTAAGCCCATCTACCCTAATGGCCACCTTACGTACCATAGCTAATATATGGAAGAATGAGTACCAGAGCCAGAATGCTCTTGAAATAGCCCGCCAGGGTGGGGACCTCTACGACAAATTTGTAGCCTTTACCGAAGATCTTGTTAAGGTTGGTAACAGCCTCGATTCAACCCAGAAAGTATATCGGGAGGCCATGAAAAAGCTGTATGAGGGAAGAGGAAATCTGGTGAACAGGGCCAGCAAAATCAAGGAGCTGGGGGCGAAAACCAGTAAGATCCTGGATCAAAAACTTATCGACAGGGCAAGTGATTCTGAATAAAGTTCTTAAAAAAATGCAGAAGCTGACAGCGGATAATAAGTGGAAGAAACTGATTGTCGTAGGAGACAGAGTATTGATCAAGCCCAAAAAAGAGGCAGAGAAAACCAATAGTGGTTTATTTTTGCCTCCTGGTGTGCAGGAGAAAGAAAAGATCCAGAGCGGCTATGTGATTAAAACCGGCCCGGGATACCCAATACCCACTACCGAGGAGGACGATCTATGGAAAGGCAAGGAGAGCCAGGTGAGGTATTTGCCGCTGCAGGCAGAAGAGGGTGACCTTGCCATATTTTTACAGAAAGGCGCTGTGGAGATCATGTATGAAAATGAAAGATACTTCATTGTGCCACAGGCTTCCATTCTTATGCTGGAGCGGGAAGAAAACCTGTAATCCCTATGTATTATTTAACTACTTACCCATATCTGTCAGCCATTATATTGGCCCTGGTGGTTAATTTGATTTTTAAAAAAGTGTTTATGCTCAAAAACTCTCCACTTTCATATCTCCTGATTTTTATTTTTTCGGCCATCGGTCAGGCCTGTAGCCCATTTGCAGGGCCGGTTGATAAGGAAAAGTCTGATTCTTATTACTACTCAAAATTGAAAAGAGAGATTCGGTATAGTCCTATGGGGAATTGGTTTGCGCTAGGAAATTCCAAGGTTGATTCTGCCGATGTTTCTTCCTTTGAGGTAATTGACAGGGATTTTGGAAAGGACAAGGATCATATCTTTTATCAAGACCACATTATAGATGGTGAGGTGGACCGGGAAACTTTTAAGGTTAAGGAATTTTTGTGTTTTGATAAAAATGGCGTTTATCTTCCGGTGCGCTACATTGCCGATGATTTAAGAGAGAAGGTGCCAGACGGCCGTTATATGTTTGCAATAGTGGAGGCAAACCCTAAAACCTTTGTCAAATTAGACCAGGATTGGTCAAAGGATGATGCTAGCTACTTTTACAATTATCAAAAGGTCGATGTAGACTATCAAACTTTCGAAGTTATTAATGGGCATTTTGCTAAAGACAAAAACAAAGTTTACCTCCTTAAAAGTTTTTCCATTAGGGAATCTGCCATAGATCCTGCAACAGCTCAAAAAGTGGATGAACGCTACATCGTAGATAAAGACAGCATATACGACTTTCAGCAATACCTTAATGGCGTGGAGGTCGACTCGCTGGTGTCATTCAAGTGTTACGATAGTAATAGCATCAATTTTTTAGGGGAGAATTTCCTGCTGTTTGATGATAAGGTGGTTTATGATGGTGTTGAATTGCCCGGTGTGGATTCACGTTCTTTCAGGGTGGTAAAGAATTATTACAGTAAAGATAAAAACCGGGTATATTGTGGAAACAGAGTTATAGATGGCGCTGACCCGGAGAGTTTCGAGGTATTTGAGCATATGTTTTATTCTAAGGACAAATACAATGTTTATGGAGATGGCATTGTGATCAAAGAAGCTGACGCAGAAACATTTGAACCGGTTAATACAGATAAAAGTGTACTCTACAAGGATAAGAACCATACTTATCAATGGGGCAAGATAACGGATGAAAAAATATAAACAACTTATCCGTGGAGGGTGTTGAGTATTACTGACACTTTATTACTTTCACACTTATGCAAGGACTATCAATTAATGCCATGCGGGTGGGCTGGAAGTATAGGCTCAGAAACTTTGACGAAACCTTTGAGTTTGAAACACTCAAAAAGTTGAACTCTGAGAACTTCCTTCTTAAAGATCTGCATACCCTTGAAAAGTACGAACTCCATGACCTCGTCAAGTTTGGAAGAGGAGGAGATTTCGAGATCAGCGAGTTGTAACCTTATCTCTTGTTTTTAGCAAACTCTTTGGCAAAGTACGTCAGGATAATGTCCGCACCGGCCCTTTTTATGCTGAGCAGACTCTCATTCATGGCAGAAGTTTTATCGAGCCACCCTTTTTCTGCAGCAGCAGCTACCATGGCATATTCACCACTAACATTATAAGCTGCAATAGGAAGTTCGTAGTTGTCCTTTAACAATTTAATTACATCCAGGTAAGCCAATGCTGGTTTCACCATGAGAAAATCAGCCCCTTCTTCCACATCCAGGTCGGCTTCAATCAACGCTTCTCGCTGGTTTGCAGGGTTCATCTGATAGGTCTTTTTGTCACCACTTTTTGGAGCCGAGTCCAATGCATCTCTGAACGGACCATAGAAAGCACTGGCATATTTAGCACTGTACGACATGATGGAAGTTTCGGCAAAACCATTTTCATCCAGGATGTCACGGATATAGCCCACCCGTCCGTCCATCATGTCAGACGGCCCTATGATGTCGATACCAGCCTCGGCCTGGGTGAGTGCCATTTTGCCCAGCACTTCAAGGGTTTCATCATTCAGTATTTTACCATTTTTATCCACAATACCATCGTGCCCGTCAGAGCTGTATGGGTCCATGGCAACATCAGTCATGATGCAAGCCTCTGGAAATCTCTTTTTAACCTCTTTGAGCGCAGTGATGTAGAAGAAACCTGGATCATGGCTCTTGGTAGCCATTTTGTCTTTATGGGCCTCGTTTACTACGGGGAAAATGTCAAATGCAGCAACACCAAGTTTGAGGCATTCTTCAATTTCTTTGAGCATGTGATCAATCCCAAGCCGGTATATGCCAGGCATAGAATTTACCTCTATTTTACCCTTTGGATCCTCCAGTAAAAACAAAGGGAATATCAGGTCGTCAGTAGTAACTTTTGTCTCTTCTACCATGGCTCTGATCACGGCAGATTTACGGTTTCTTCTTGGTCTGATCATCATGTGGCAAATATAGCAAACCTCATCTTTATGCGCGAAGCAGGAAGTCCTCGAATTTGCAATATCCCCCCAGGTGAATATGGGATATTCTCTTTGTAGTATCTGGAGGGGCGAGCTGAAAGTGCCGAAAGCACTACTTGTGCCTGGTTTTGGTGTTATTTTTTGGGTTGGATCTAAATATATGGAGCCAAAAAATAACCCGGTGATTCAAAATCGCCGGGTTATGAAGTTCATGTATTGAGAAATATTGTTATTTCTTAAAATCTGTAATGGTTTTTTCAATGATATCGCAGCATTCGTGCAGTTGCTCTTCAGTCATAACCAGAGGAGGCGCAAACCTGATAATATTTCCGTGAGTAGGTTTTGCCAGCAGGCCATTTTCTTTTAAAGCAACGCAAATATCCCATGCGGTAGAACTTTCAGGGGTGTCGTTGATCACTATTGCGTTAAGAAGTCCTTTGCCCCTAACCAGTTTTACCAGGTCAGAGCCCTCAATAAATTTGTTTATCCTCTCTCTGAAAATAACCCCCAGTCGCTCGGCATTTTCCGCAAGGTTTTCTTCTTGGACTACCTCAAGTGCAGCAATAGCCACCTTAGAGCCAAGAGGATTTCCTCCAAAAGTACTTCCATGCTGTCCTGGTTTGATCACATTCATTACCTCATTGCTGGTGAGTACAGCGGATACAGGGTACACCCCTCCTGAAAGTGCTTTGCCAAGGATCAACATATCAGGTTTAACATTTTCATGATCACATGCCAGTAATTTTCCTGTTCTTGCAATACCGGTCTGGATTTCGTCAGCTATAAACAAGGCTCCGTATTTCTTGCACAAAGCCGCGGCTTCTGAAAGGTATCCTTCATCGGGCACAAACACACCGGCCTCTCCCTGAATGGGTTCCACTAAAAATCCGGCCACATTTTCTTCCTTCAATTGAGCTTCAAGAGCATCAAGGTCGTTGTAAGGCACACGAACAAACCCGGGAGTATACGGCCCGAAATTTTTTCTGGCATCCTCGTCATTTGAGAATGAAATGATAGTAGTTGTTCTTCCGTGGAAGTTATTTTCACATACAATGATCTTTGCTTCGTTTTCAGCAATGCCTCGTTTTTCGTAAGCATACTTCCTGCAGATCTTTATGGCAGTCTCAACTCCTTCTGCACCGGTATTCATGGGCAGAACTTTATCAAATTTAAAATACTCGGTTATAAACTTTTCGTAAACCCCAAGCACATCATTAAAAAACGCCCGTGATGTAAGCGTAAGGGTTTCTGCCTGCTCCTTTAATGTGTTGATGATTTTAGGGTGGCAGTGGCCCTGGTTTACCGCACTGTAAGCGGAAAGAAAGTCGTAGTACTTCTTGCCCTCAACATCCCAGACGAATACCCCTTCTCCTTTAGCTAATACTACCGGAAGAGGGTGGTAATTATGCGCTCCGTGTTTATCCTCGAGTTGTATTGTTTCCTGAGAGGTTAATTTTGATTTTGTGAGTGTTACCATAACAGTATGATTTAATAATTAGAAAATGTACCACTCATCACGGAGAGTAGTCATCCTTTCCTCGTTTTAGAAGGAGAGAAATCATCCTGAACTACAAAAGTAGTAAAATTAAGTGTATATTTGTCAGCCAGTCGGAGGCATATTGCCCTAACTTTTCAGAGTTTACCGATTGTTTGAATTTCATTTCCCGAAATTGAAGCAGATGGGTGTGGATTAAAATATTCAATAGTCTTTTGAATATTAATAATCTTTTTCCGATATTTGCAGACCCAATTGAAAAAGGTACAAATTTTAATTTTTTATAAAGATGTCAAAAGTTTGCCAGATCACCGGAAAGAGGCCTCAAGTAGGAAACAATGTTTCTCACGCAAACAATAAAACCAAAAGGAGATTTAATCCAAATCTTCAGAAGAAGAGATTCTATCTTCCAGAGGAAGATAAGTGGATAACTTTGAAAGTTTCTACTTCAGCTTTAAGGACCATTAACAAGAATGGTATTGCAGCCGTTTTGAAGAAAGCCAGGGCAAACGGCAACACATTAGTTTAGTAATAAAGCATTTAATAATATTTTATCATGGCTAAGAAAGGTAATAGAGTACAAGTGATCATGGAATGTACTGAGCATAAAAATAGCGGTATGCCTGGTACTTCAAGATATATCACTACTAAGAATAGAAAGAACACTACCGAGAGGTTGGAGTTGAAAAAGTATAACCCTATTCTTAAGAAATATACTGTTCACAAAGAAATTAAATAATTATGGCTAAGAAGGTAGTTGCAACCCTCCAGAAGAAAGAAGGTAAAAACTTCGCTAAAGTGATCAGAGCTGTAAAGTCTGAGAAGACTGGTGCTTACACTTTCAAGGAAGAAATGGTTCCTGTTGATCAGGTAAAAGATACTTTAGCTAAAAGCTAAGAGTTTCGTTAAAATATTAAATGATTAGAAAAAGTCCCTTTCTGATAACCTTCAGGAGGGACTTTTTCGTTATCTTCAAATGGAGTATTGCGAAGGTAGCTGTCACTCTTCTTAATCATTAGAATCAATAAGAATATGTCGATCTTTAGTGGGTTATTTTCAAAAGAAAAGAAGGAGTCCCTGGATAAGGGACTGGAAAAAACTAAAGAAAATTTTTTCACCAAACTGGGTAAAGCCGTTGTAGGGAAATCCAAGGTAGATGAAGAGGTACTTGATGAACTTGAAGAAGTGCTTATAACATCTGATGTTGGAGTAAATACCACTATTAAGATCATTGATAGGATTGAAGACCGTGTAGCACGGGATAAATATCTGGGCGTGGAGGAGCTCGATAAGATACTTCGCGAAGAAATAGCAGGCCTTTTAGCAGAGAACAATACTCAGGACCTGAGTGATTTTTCACTTCCGGAGGGTAAAAAGCCCTACGTGATCATGGTCGTTGGTGTAAATGGTGTCGGTAAGACTACGACTATCGGTAAATTATCCGCACAGTTTAAGAAGAAGGGGCATAAAGTGGTTCTTGGAGCAGCTGACACCTTTAGAGCCGCTGCTGTAGATCAGATTAAACTGTGGGGAGAGCGTGTAGGAGTACCTGTAATAGCACGGGGCATGAATACCGACCCTTCAGCAGTGGCCTTTGATGCAGTTAAACAAGGTGTGGAAGACAATGCGGATGTTGTTATTATTGATACGGCCGGAAGGTTACATACCAAAGTTAACCTCATGAACGAGCTTTCCAAGATCAAGAGGGTAATGCAGAAATTTATACCTGATGCCCCACATGAAGTGCTGTTGGTTCTCGATGGCAGCACCGGTCAGAATGCTGCAATTCAGGCCCGGGAATTCACTAAAGCGACCGATGTTACATCTCTGGCTATTACCAAATTAGACGGAACGGCTAAGGGAGGGGTGGTTATTGGCATATCAGATGAATTTAAAATACCTGTGAAGTATATAGGGGTTGGAGAGAAAGTGGATGACCTTCAGGTATTTAATAAGATGGAGTTCGTTGATTCCTTCTTTAAGAAGTCTGTTTAATTACTATTATTTCCTCTTTTCACTTATATTTCCGCAATATGTTATTCCTAATGTGAATTTACAGACCAAATGTACTTCATGCGGAGCGTTCATTTGTTTTAAAGAGAACGTGGCGGATAGGTTTGCATTGGCAAAAAAGCGTGGGGTAAAGATTGGTTTATATTGTACCCAGTGTAATTCTGCCAAAACTTATTCAGTGAACGAGATAAAAGCCATGCAAAATAAATACCGGAGATTTATTGGTGTGTTTATCTTTGTAATTGGTACTGTCTCTGTTTTGTTTATGCTCATAGGTCTGAGTATCAGACTGAATAGTGTACATGCTATTGAGGCACTTGCCGGATTTGTAGCCGTGCCGTATTTGATTTATGAGGGTATAAAATCACATCAGGGACAGTGCGTTAACTAGTTCAACGCTAAGCAGTATGGTTAACAGGTTTGTCTGCTTGTTCGATTTCATCTTTGACTTGAAGGTGGGCAGAATTTTCTGACAGCTTTATATCATTGTCAAGACCGGGAAGATTCACTATTTTCCAACAGGAAACCCTTATAAATGATACTTAAACAGTTGCCTAAAATACACCCTCTTATAATCAGTGAAGACATACCGCATTTTTCTGACCATTGCCTTTATGTGCAGTCTTTTGATAAGGGGTATAGCTATCCCAGGCATACAGCGGGTTTAGGACTCGTGGCGGTGCAGGAGGGTAAAGCCGTTTTTGAAGTTAATGAAGAGTACCTGCACCTGGATAGCGATTCATTTGTATTTCTCAATAAGGGCAGCCAGTTGTCCATTAAGGGAGAAAAAAAAGGAGTTTTTATTATTCTGTACTTCAACAACGTTTTGTCGGAACTTATCACGGATTCTTTATTTCAACGCAATCCAAAGCCAGGTAAAAATATTAAAGATTACCATGACTATTCACTTATTGAGCACGTTCACTATGCGAATGCCTCATTAAAGAATTTCCTGCCCCTACTGATTGATTTGGGGACTAGTTGTGCTTCTTTCCATGCACTGAAAGCCGATATGCTCATCCGAACCATACTTGATAATGTTATTTTGGAAAACTTTGAGGCTATTCAGGTGTCTTCAAAACTGGGAGTAGTTAAAAATTCTACCCGGGTAAGTCTGTATAAACGATTGTCAATGGTCAGGGCTTGGGTTGAGCAAAATCATGCATCCTCTGTTACCGTCGAGAAAATGGCTGATGTCGCTATGTTAAATCCGTACCATTTTTTACGAGTATTCAAAAAGACCTATGGACTGACCCCACACCAATATTTAATCGAGGTACGGTTAGATCAAGCGCAGGTCCTGCTTTCTGCGAGAGGTCAGTCGGTATCTTCTGTTTGCCATGCAGTGGGCTTTGATAGCCTGTCATCTTTTAGCAGGCTTTTTAAGGCCAGGGTTGGTGTTTCACCTAAATTCTATCGTGAAACAAACATTGATACTCCGTAGTGATGGACTATTGTTTAACTGTGGCGTGGCATTAATTATAAATTGTCAATTTTCGATAAATGATCTTTTATACCAAGTGATAGATTTGAGCAAAACAAAAAAGACATATTATGGAAAATCAATGGAGCAAATTTCGACTAAGAGTCAATGTCAAGACGGACGTGGCAGCTACTTATAAAGCCTGGACTTCGCGGGAGGCGTTGGAGGCGTGGTTTCTGAGAAAGGCTGTTTTTAAAGACGCTGAAGGAAACATAAAAGAAGCAAAAGCCCCGATAGTTGAAGGAGACACCTATGAGTGGTATTGGCACGGATACCCTGATAGTGTAGTGGAAAAAGGCAAGGTGTTAAAAGCCAATGGAGAGAATGTTTTTAGTTTTACATTCTCCATGGGGTGCCCAGTTACAATTACGATTTATGAAGAGTCCGGGGAGACTATAGTTGAACTTGTAGAGAGTGACTTACCCACTGATGCAGAAACTGCGCTAAAGTATTTTGTAGGGGACTCTCGCGGCTGGATATTTTACATGGCAAATCTGAAATCTGTTCTTGAAGGAGGGCTTGACCTTCGCAACAGGAAAATGGAGATTACCAATGTAATAACATCCTGAGGGTCACGGTTAATACCTGGGGGCCAGAGATAATTTTGCTTTCAGAAGCAGCCTACTTACGTATCCGTTTTTACAATAGAATTTATCGGGTATCTTAGCCGCTTATCAAGTTTATGCAATTTTGGATTCTGTAACTCAGGTATTACTTGGTGCAGCAGTTGGGGAGGTTGTTGCGGGTAAAAAAGCAGGAAATAAAGCCGTAATGTGGGGAGCCATTTGTGGTACTATTCCTGATTTGGATGTTATTGGCCGCCATTTCCTCTCTACTGTTGAGGCCCTGGACTTTCATCGGGGGATTTCACACTCACTGCTGTTTGCTGTGATTATATCCCCGGTGCTTGGATTTGGCATAAGACGCCTGTACCGGCAAAGTAATGCTACCTGGCGGGACTGGACGATACTGGTATTTCTGAGCCTGTTTACCCATGCACTATTGGACTGTTTTACTACCTGGGGCACTCAGTTGTTCTGGCCGGCAAGTTACCGGGTGGCTTTCAAAAGCGTGTTTGTTATTGATCCGCTTTATACACTGCCACTACTGATAAGCCTGGTATGGCTGGTGTTTTTACCGCAAAATAGCGGCAAGAGAAGAAAGCTGAACCATGCAGGGTTGATACTAAGCTCGGGATATCTTGTAATTACGCTGGTGGCCAAGTATCAGGCCAATCAGGTATTTGAAAATTCGTTTGATGTTCAGGGGATTGAAGTTGAGCGTTACGATAGCAGACCAGCCCCTTTGAATATTGTTTTGTGGACCGTAAATGTGGAAACTGACAAGGGGTATTACATTGGATATTACTCCTTTCTGGATGAGGATCGTAAAATAAAGTATGATTTTTTCCCTGGTAACCACGAACTCCTGGGTGAATATGGAGCATATAAAGAAGTTAAAAAGCTTACTGAGATAACCGAAAACTGGTATACCGTGGAAGTTGCAGATCACGGGATAATCCTTAATGACTTGCGATTCGGACAAAGCAGTGGATGGGAGGCAGGTGAGGGCAATTTTGTCTTCGCGTACCATATTTACCCAACTGTATCCGGTATACAGGTGGATGAGGTGGAAAAAAATTTTAAAGATGGGCGAAAAATGTTGAAGCAATTGTGGAGGCGTATAACGGGGAATTAACGCTGGTTGCTTATTTCATCGGCTGAAGGAAGTTCAATCGTCTGGGCTCCTTTTCTTAAAGGAATCCTAAATATCAGGTAATAATTAAATCCCCAGCTTACAGTTTTGTCAGCTCGTCCGTACCCGGGTATTTCATTGGGAATAAGCTCGTTGCGTTCAAATGTATCTACACCAAACATAAATCTTGCAGTATAGCCCAACCATATAAATTTCCACATTTTTACCTTCATGCCGGTAACCATCTCAAACCAGTCAGCTTTTAGGTCGTTATTGGAAATTTCTGAATTTCCATCTCCAAAAGTATCATTTGTATAGCTGAAGCTGAGGTTGTCAGAAAACGTGGTGGAGGCATACCTTAGCCCGAAGAATAAGGCACTCTGATCAGGATCCCTGTGCAAAAAATTAATGTCTGGTCCGATTTTGAAATAGCTACCTTCTACCTTGTAGGTAGCTGTAGCGTTTTCGAGAGTTCGCTCCATTTGTCCGTACTCGACATTAAGGAAGTAGCGGTAGAAATCTATGTCTGCCTGAAAGTCATACTGCATGTAATCATCCTTGCGGAGTGTTTTTCCAAAGCCAATGAGATCACCGCCAACCCTGATGCCGGTAGGTATAAATCGCCTGCTGGTGGTATCAAGCTGCACCTTTACCTTTTGGGCGTAAGTGAGGGTAGTAATGGTAAGCAGGAAAATACTAATTAAATATCTTAACATCTTCAGTGACTTGTTCCACAAGTATTTTGTTCACTACTTCAATAGACTCGAAATCGCTCCTGGTATAATCTAACTCCGAGAAGACCATTTCTATACCGCAATCCTCAGAGACTAAACGAGTACCAATATTATATTTTAAAATCAATGTGTCAATGCCCAGCTCCGAATCAAAAATAAATGTAGTCTGAACAGTATCAGGCCGGAGAGGAAGCTTAATGTATGATGCATCTGTCTCTTCCAGAAACACACTGTCAGTGCCTGATATAGTGATTTCGTTAATATTTAATGTATCAACCTCATTATTATCACTATTGTAAAACTTTATGTTTACAAAATTGGTTGTTTGGCTATTGCAATCAGGGTCATCAAGACAGCCGGTTAAAACAATGGCTGCTGAGAGAATTAATATCGGTATAACTATTTTCATGAATAGGGCACAAATATAAGTATTGCAACAAGAACTGAAGGTGAAATGATCATAAACTTTAGGTAATCAAAGGCGTGCCATAGTTGATTATCTGAGAGCAGCAGGCCTATGTATTTTTGTGGTACAATACAATTACTTTCGCATTACCATTCACTTTTGCTAATTTTGCAGTCACTTTTAAATATTAAGTAATTTGAAAACCAAGGGAAGAAAGAAGGATAAGGTAAATATAGTAACACTCGGGTGCTCCAAAAATCTGGTAGACTCTGAAGTGATGCTTACCCAACTTCGCGGGAATAAGGTAAATGCCAGTCATGAAGCGGAAAACGATGATGCTAATGTTATTATTGTAAACACCTGTGGCTTCATAGACAATGCTAAGCAGGAATCTATTGATACCATACTGCGATATGCCGATGCCAAAGAGGAAGGATTGATTGATAAGTTGTATGTAACAGGTTGCTTATCACAAAGGTATAAGGATGACCTTGAAAAGGAGATTCCTTTAGTTGATGCTTTCTTTGGTACTATGGAGCTGCCTATGCTCCTGAAGAAATTTAAAGCAGATTATAAGCATGAATTGGTGGGAGAAAGGATACTTACTACCTCCAATCATTATGCTTATGTAAAAATAGCTGAAGGGTGCGACAGACCATGTTCATTCTGTGCAATACCTATCATGCGGGGGAAGCATGTTTCCAAAACTATCGAACAGCTGGTTACCGAAGCTAAAAACCTTGCTAAAAATGGAACTAAGGAATTGTTGTTGATTGCTCAGGATTCAACATATTACGGGCTCGATATCTATGGAAAAAGAAACCTTGCAGATTTGCTCCGTCACTTATCGGATGTTGAAGGCATTGAATGGATCAGGCTGCATTATGCCTTTCCTACGGGTTTCCCTTTGGATGTGCTTGATGTTATGGCAGAGCGTGATAATATCTGCAACTATCTGGATATGCCTTTGCAACATGGCTCAACTCGCATATTAAAACATATGCGTAGAGGCACAACCCGTGAGAAGCAGGAAGAGTTGATACAAACCATAAGAGAAAAGGTGCCGGAAATAGCCCTGAGAACCACTCTAATAGCTGGATATCCGGGAGAAACTCAGGAAGATTTTGACGAAATGCTGGGATTCGTGGAAAGGTCTCGGTTTGACCGGCTCGGTATCTTTACCTATTCGCACGAAGAAAATACCCACGCATATAATTTTACAGACGATGTTCCTCAACAAGTGAAACAAGAAAGGGCAAATGCCGTAATGGAAGTACAGGAAAAGATTTCTTATGAGCTGAATGAGGAGAAAATAGGTAAGACTTTCAAAGTACTTATTGACAGAAAAGAAGGAGGACAGTTCATAGGAAGAACGGAATTCGACTCACCTGAAGTGGATAACGAAGTTATTATTGAGGAACAGTCAAAACATTTAAGGCTGGGAGATTTTGTAAATGTTAAGATCAATGATGCTACAGAATTCGATTTGTATGGTGAAGTCATTTGACCGTTACTGTAAAAAGTGACCTCTTAACTTACCGATATGAACCTGACTAAAGTTGATTACAAGGATACCCATCAATTTTCATCACTATTCCTCGATTATATCCATGGAAAAGATCAGCTTAGGGAATTTTATGGACAGCGGCCGGCAATAGACTCGTTTAAAGAGCAGATTGCAACAAAAAATTTTTCTCCTGAAAGCAGAAAGATCCTTTGTCAGGTTTTGGAGGATCAATATCAGGGTATAGAGCTCTCCGGAGCAACACGCCAGAGTCTGGACTTGCTTACAGACCCCAATACATTCACTATTACCACAGGTCATCAACTCAATATTTTTACAGGTCCGCTTTACTTCATCTACAAAATTGTAACAGTTATTAATATTTGTAAGCAGTTGAAGGCTGTTTATCCTGAAAAAAACTTTGTACCTGTATACTGGATGGCTTCTGAAGATCATGACTTTGATGAGATCAGCTATTTCCGGTTAAACGGCAAGAAACATCATTGGGAAACAGATCAGACCGGTGCTGTAGGGCGGTTTAACCCGGGAGAGTTGAAGGAGATTGTTAATGCAGTTCCAGGAATGCCTGAATTTTTCAGAGAAGCTTACCTAGGACACAAAACCTTGGCAGACGCAGTCCGGTACTATGTGAATGAACTCTTTGGACAATACGGCCTCATTGCCATCGACGGTGACAATCATGCTTTAAAGAAGTTGTTCCAGCCGGTGATTGAGGAGGACATTTTCAGAAATTCAACTAACGAATTGGTTGAAAGTCAGTCGAAAAAGCTTGATGAACTAGGCTACAAAACGCAGATTTACCCACGATCCATTAACTTTTTTTATCTGGAGGATGGGCTGAGAAATCGAATAGTAAAAGAAGAAGGAAAATTTAGGGTTTTGGACTCTGAGTTGGAATTTACAGAGGAGGAAATGAGGGCTCTTATCGATAGTCACCCCGAACGTTTCAGTCCAAATGTGGTTTTGAGGCCAGTTTATGAAGAATGTGTTTTACCAAACCTTGCCTATATAGGAGGCCCTGCAGAGGTGATCTATTGGCTGCAGCTCAAACCTGTTTTTGATCTCCATAAAATAGTATTCCCTATAGTGATGCCCCGAAGCTTTGCTTTGATAATGCCCAAAAATATTTCCGATAAATGGGAAAAGACTCATTTGGCTATAGAAGACTTGTTTTTAGATAAAGATGACCTCTATAAAAAGGCGGTAAAGGAACACTCTTCGCGTGACATTCATCTTAATGGGCAAATGGAGGAAATTCTTTCGCAATTTGAAAAAATAAAGGCCCAGGCAGCAGAAATAGACCCAACTTTAGCCCCTCATGTAGAGGCTCAGCAGGTTAAGACAAAAAGGAAGCTTGAAAATATTGAGAAAAAATTTGTAAGAGCTGAAAAAAGACACCAATCTGACAGGTTGAGACAGGTGGAAGCCGTGCTTGATGAGCTTTTCCCTAATGGTAGCCCCCAGGAGCGAGTAGATAATTTTCTTAATTTTTATCAGTCCGATCCCTCTTTTATTGAGCGATTAATTACTTATTTTGAGCCTTTCGATTACAGGTTCAATGTATTAGTTGATGGTTGATAAAAATACCTTAAGACAAGTGTATCTAGCGAAGAGGCTTACCCTAAGCCCTCCGGAGTATAATAAAAGAAACAGATTGCTTGCTGATAAGTTGATTGAGTACATAGATTTTGTTCAGGTCAGGTTTATGCATATTTTCCTTTCCATGACAGATAAATATGAAGTAGATACTTTCACCATAATAAGGATAGTGCGAGAGCTCAATCCGGATATAAAAATTGCTATCTGTAAAACTTTGCCTAAGGGGGAATTATCACATTACATTCTTAATGACAGAACCCGTATCGAGAAAAACAAATGGGGTATACCTGAACCTGTAGAAGGGGAGGCGGCAGATATAGAAGAGATAGACCTTGTGTTGGTTCCTCTGATTAGTTTTGATAAGCTGGGACATAGAATTGGTTACGGCAAGGGGTTTTATGACAGGTTTTTGAAAAAAGTGCCTCACGCAAAAAAAGTAGGACTTGCACTGACACCACCGCTGGATACCATAGAGTATTCGGATGAAATGGATGTGAAACTGGATGCCTGTGTAAGCCCTTTTGAAATCTACGAATTTTGATTACATCACTTTTTCAATGACGAATTTTCGTCCATTCAACTCAATACTTTCCTGAGCCTTCCTGTCCATTAATAATGTGCCGAGTGGTGATGAAGGCGCTATGGCAAAATAATCATTTCCGTCCAAGGTAATCTTACCCAGACCAATAGAAATATAGAAGTTACCATTATTGGTAAGTACGAGGCTGCCTGTCTGCACGGTGTCATAGCTTTTCCCCGGAATTATCCTGTCAATAATTTCCTTAAGTTTCCTGGCTTCAGACAACTGTACAGCATTATTTTCCATTTCCTGCTGCATCATTTCCCTTCCCGTTTCATATTTATCGCCTGCCGAACTTTTTGTCTCATCGTTGGCTGCCTCCTGCGCGGAATCCATGGCGTCTTTAGCGTTTTTTATTCGCTGGTCCACGAGTTCGTGGCACTTGTCATATAGTTGTTGTTTTAAACCTGTTTGAGGATTCATGTTTATTTGGTATCAATAATTTAAGATACCAAATAAACACAATTACAAGAAATTATTGTTTGCAGAGATCTCTATTTATTTCAATATGACATTACATTTAAAAAAGAGTCATCTTTTGAAGGCAGCCGGCTTTCACCCATGAGGTACTTATCCACAGCAATAGCAGCTTCTCTGCCTTCGGAAATGGCCCATACTACCAATGACTGACCTCTCCTGGCATCACCGGCAGCAAAGATATGTCCTACATTAGTTTGGTAATCTTTTGTATCTGCATTGCCCCGCGGATCTGTATTGATGCCAAAGGCTGTGAGCAATTTGTTTTCAGGAGCAAGAAAACCAATCGCCAGCAAGGCAAGTTGGCACGGTACTTCTCTTTCGGAGCCCGGTACCTCTTTGAAACCCTGTTTTCCGTTGTTATCTATACTCCACTCAATATCTATAAGCCTGGCCTTTTCTAATTGGCCTTGGCTGTTTCCAATAAATTCTTTCGTTAAAATGGCCCACTGTCTCTGGCCCCCTTCTTCGTGAGAAGAAGAGGTGCGCAGAGTCATTGGCCATAATGGCCAGGGGTCGTTTTCTGTTCTATTAGGAAACGGTTTACTTAAAAGTTCAATTTGTGTAACAGACCGGGCTCCCTGACGGTGAGAGGTCCCGATGCAGTCAGATCCTGTATCTCCACCACCAATGACCAACACGTCCTTATCTTTGGCAGAGATTTTCTTGTCGCAGAGCTCGTCACCAGCAACTTCCTTATTCTGCTGAGTGAGAAAATCCATGGCAAAATGTACCCCATCCAGTTCTCGTCCTGGAATAGGCAGGTCTCTCGGAAGAGTGGATCCCGCACAGATTACAACTGCATCATAATTTTCATTAATCTCTTCAGCAGGAATAGTGATACCTACATTGGCATTTACTTCAAACTTGATACCCTCGGCCTTCATAATCTCCAGCCTGCGATCGATCACCCACTTTTCAAGCTTAAAGTCAGGTATACCGTACCTTAGCAATCCACCAATTCGGTTTTCGCGCTCATAGACGGTTACCCAGTGCCCTGCTTTGTTGAGCTGGGCAGCTGCGGCCAGGCCCGCAGGGCCTGAGCCTATGACAGCTACTTTCTTGCCTGTCCGGCTTTTAGGGACATGGGGGGTGATATACCCTAATTCATAAGCCTTCTCGACAATGGTCTTTTCGATATGTTCTATAGCTACTGGAGGCTTATTGATGCCAAGCACGCAGCTGGCCTCACAGGGCGCCGGGCATATTCTGCCCGTGAACTCGGGGAAATTGTTGGTAGAAGAAAGAATTTGTATGGCTTCTTCCCATTGTTCACGGTAAACGGCATCATTAAATTCAGGAATGACATTGCCTAAAGGGCAACCATTATGACAAAACGGTACTCCGCAGTCCATACATCTGGCAGCCTGCTCATTGGTTTTCTTTTCAGGGAATTCATCATAGATCTCCTTGAAATCCTTGATCCGCTCCTGTGGAGGCCTCGATTGAGGCAATTCTCTGTTATATTGTAAAAATCCGTCCTTCTGTCCCATATTAAACTGCTACTTTTATCGAGTCCTTGTTTTTCATTAAAATGGCTTTGTAATCGTTAGGGATGACCTTCACAAACTGCCTGGAGGTCAATGGCCATTGCTTTAAAATATCAGCGGCAACATTACTTTCTGTATATTCTTTATGCTTTTTGAGCATATCTTTTACTTTTTCTTCATCTTCATTGTCAAGGGATTCCAAAGAAACCATCCCTTTGTTGCATAGTTCCTCAAATTGAGCGGTCGGGTCGAAAATATAAGCAATGCCACCACTCATACCCGCGGCGAAATTCTTTCCGGTTGGCCCAAGTATTACTACTCTACCTCCGGTCATATATTCGCAGGCATGGTCACCTACACCCTCAACTACGACCTCCACACCAGAATTTCTGACGCAAAAGCGTTCACCGGCCATACCTCTTATGTAGGCTTCCCCTTTGGTAGCTCCGTAAAAGGCAACGTTCCCGATAATAATATTTTCTTCCGCTTCAAATTTTGACTCCTTATCAGGATAGACGATTAATTTACCTCCACACATACCTTTGCCAAAATAATCGTTGGCCTCTCCTTCAAGCTCAAAAGTAGTGCCCGCAGTAAGGAATGCTCCAAAGCTTTGTCCGGCAGAACCTTTGAAGTTAAAATGTATCGTGTCCTCAGGTAAGCCTTCTCCTTTGTGTTTTTTACTTATTTCGTTGCTGAGCATGGCTCCCACTGAGCGGTTAGTGTTTTTTATGTCAAAGTTCTTAAAGATTTTCCTGCCATTTCCAATTGCCGGGCCTGCCGCATTTATAAGCTTCCAGTCGAGTACCTCATTCAGGTTGTGATCTTGCTCAAGCTGCTTGTAAGTGCCTACATGCTCTCCAATGGGCTCTTTATATAATATAGGTTTAAGATCCAGGTCTTTAAATTTCCAATGGTTAATCTCAGGCCTTATCCTCAAAACCTCCGTTTTCCCGACCATTTCGTCGATGGTTCGGAAGCCGAGCTGAGCCATAACCTGACGCAGGTCTTCGGCCAGAAAATTAAAGAAATTGACGACATGATCAGGGTCACCGGTGAATAGCTTCCTTAATTCAGGATCTTGAGTGGCAATGCCTACCGGACAAGTGTTAAGGTGGCATTTTCGCATCATGATACAGCCCTCTACCACCAGGGCCGCAGTGGATATGCCCCATTCCTCAGCGCCAAGTAAAGTGGCTATAGCCAAATCTTTACCTGTTCTGATCTGCCCGTCTGTCTGAACAACAATTCTGCTTCTCAGGTCATTCTTAACCAAAGTTTGGTGCACTTCAGCTAACCCCAACTCCCAGGGTAGTCCTGCATGGCGTATCGAGCTAAGTGGTGATGCTCCTGTCCCTCCGTCCGCTCCGGATATGAGTACCACATCGGCATTTGCCTTGGATACACCGGCGGCTACTGTACCAACTCCTGCTTCTGAAACCAGCTTCACATTAATGCGGGCCTCTCTGTTGGCATTTTTAAGGTCATAAATAAGTTGAGCCAGATCTTCTATCGAATAAATGTCATGGTGTGGTGGAGGTGAAATCAAGCCTACTCCGGGAGTAGAGTGCCGGACTCTTCCTATCCATTCGTCTACTTTATGGCCAGGAAGCTGTCCACCTTCGCCAGGCTTCGCACCCTGGGCCATTTTTATTTGAAGTTCATCCGCATTCGTAAGATAATAACTGGTAACTCCGAATCTTCCTGACGCTACCTGCTTAATAGCGGATCTTTCCCAATCTCCATTGGCTTTTCTTTCAAACCTCACCTCATCTTCACCGCCTTCTCCACTGTTACTTTTAGCGCCTATACGGTTCATAGCTATAGCCAGAGTGGAGTGGGCTTCATGGGAGATTGAGCCAAATGACATGGCGCCAGTGGCGAATCTCTTAAATATATTTTCTTTTGATTCTACCTCTTCAATAGGTACGGGAGTGGTGCTTTTAAACTCCAGCAGTCCACGAAGAGTGAGGGCGTGTCTGGTCTGGTCATTAATTTTTTCGGCATATTTTTTATAAAGCTCAAAGTTGTTGGTTCGGGTAGAGCGCTGTAACAGATGAATGGTTTCAGGGTTAAGCAAATGCTTCTCACCACGTCTTTTCCATTGATATATCCCGCCGGTTTCAAGCCGCATTCTTGTTTCGTCCAGCTTTCCAAAAGCTGCACTATGTCTTATAAGTACTTCTTTGGCCAAACCATCAAAATTGAGCCCCTCTATACGTGAAATGGTTCCTTTAAAGCATCTATCCACAACTTTTTTGCTGATGCCCAATGCCTCAAAAATTTGAGAAGACTGGTAAGATTGTAAGGTGCTGATTCCCATTTTGGAAAGTACCTTTAGTAATCCATATCCAATTGCCTTTTGATAGTTGACATAGGCCTGGTCCACATCAGTTTCTTTTTCAGGCAGGCCTTTTTGACAGAGCTCTTTTATAGACTCCAATGCCAGGTAAGGGTTTACAGCACTGGCTCCGTAGCCGATTGCAGTAGCAAAATGATGCGTTTCCCTGATGTCACCGGCTTCTAATATTAACCCTGCCTTGGTTCTGATCTTTTTCTCCACAAGGTCATGATGTACTGCACCTACAGCCATAAGGGAAGGTATGGGAGCATGGTTTTTGTCAATATTTCTGTCAGATATGATAATTACTTTTTTCCCGTCAGCAACGGCTTTTTCAGCTGCCATACAGATATTGTCCAGGCCTTCTTCGAGCCGGCCTGGCTTACCATCTGCAATAAATACCGAGTTTATTACCGCATAACTGAACCCAATGTTTTCAAGGTTTTTAAATTTTTGCAGGTCAGAGTTAAGCAAAACAGGCTGGGAAATGTGAATTTGCTTTGTATGCTCCGGCGTTTCCTCCAGAATGTTTAAGCTTTCTCCGACTCGTGTAAAGAGAGACATAACCATTCTCTCGCGAATAGGGTCAATCGGAGGATTACTTACCTGGGCAAAAAGCTGCTTGAAATAATTTGAAATATGCTGGCTTTGATCGGAAAGTACGGCCAGGGGCGTATCAGCTCCCATTGAGCCTACGGGTTCTGTTCCCGAGATAGCCATAGCGCCCAGAACAATTTTTAGCTCTTCTGAGGTGTATCCGAAGGCCTGCTGTTTAAGCAGGAGTTTTTCTTCATCATCGTGAGGTTCTATATTTGTTGGGGTTGGGATAAGCCTGAGCTTAACCCGATGTTCTTTAATCCAGTCTACATAAGGTTTGCGGCTCGTCACCCTGGCCTTTACCTCCTCATCGTATTCCACTTTCTTTTTGGTCAGATCGGCAATAAGCATTTTACCGGGCTGCATTCGCCCTTTGCTTATAATATCGGCTGGTGGTACGGGGAGTGCGCCAGCTTCTGAAGCTACTATGAGCCTGTCATCCCTGGTGATGTAATAGCGGGAAGGTCTTAGACCATTACGGTCTAAAGTAGCACCTATTACATTTCCATCTGTAAATACCAAGGCGGCGGGACCATCCCATGGCTCCATTAGCGAAGCATGATATTTATAAAAGGCTTTTCTTTCAGTGTCCATGAGGGTGTTATCTTCCCACGCTTCAGGAACCAGCATCATCATTACATGCGGTAGAGACCTGCCGCTAAGTACCAACATCTCGACCAGCGAATCAAAGTTGGCAGAGTCGCTATGAGTAGGGTCAGTTACGGGGAGAAGCATTTTCAACTCCTGATCGGTGAACAGATCGGACTTCATCATGGCTTCTTTCGATTTCATTTTGGTCACATTACCACGGATGGTATTGATCTCACCATTATGTGCTATATACCTGAAAGGCTGAGCCAGTTTCCAGTTTGGGAAGGTATTGGTTGAGAATCTTGAATGTACTATAGCCAATGCTGATGTTACGGATACATCCTGTAAATCCAGGTAATATGGCCTGAGTTGTTGAGTGGTAAGCTGGCCTTTATAAACTATTACTTTATGGGAAAGGCTGGCGACATAAAATTCGCTGTTGTTGCCTTTTACATTATGACCTATATAATGTGTGGTGTAGTTTCTTAGTACAAATAGTTTTCTCTCCAGCTGCTCTCCGGTTAAGCCTTCCTTATGCCTGACAAAGACCTGTTCAATTACAGGTTCTACTTTTTTCGATCCGGCGCCGGGTATGCTACGATCTACAGGTACAGGTCTGTATCCAAGAATTTCCAGCCCAAGAATATCAGTGTGACGTTCCAGCACTTCACGACAGTCTTCACGGACAGCTTTTCGGGAAGGAAAAAATATCATGCCCACACCATATGAACCAGGGGCAGGAATATTAAACCCAAGTTCACTACATTTTACCTCAAGGTATTCATGTGGGATTTGAATTAAAATACCAGCACCATCACCTGTATCAGGGTCACATCCGGTTCCTCCCCGGTGTTCCATGTTTTCAAGCATGTTAATGGCATCCTGAACGATCCTGTAATCCTTAGTGCCATTGATGTTTGCGATACATCCGATTCCACATGAGTCATGTTCAAGCTCGGGGGTATACAACCCACGCTTTAGTTGATTCTTCATTAGCATAAATTGGTTTGAAAAGTTCTTTCAGGTAGGGCACAATACCAGAATTGAAATCAATATAATGAAAAATGTTTAATGTAATGAAGAATTAACTATGAAATATGGCAATTTTAGAGTCTTATTATTGTGATATTTTTAACAATTTCCGGCTTTTCATTGAAAATACAGAAATAGGAATCGTTTGCAGAAGCTGATCCAACGAAAAATTAAAATTTTATTATTTGGTGGCGCGTACCATTTCCTTCTTACCAGGAGGGCCTTTCAGAGTTTCAACTTTTAAATAAAGCGACTGTAGGTCTCTTTTTAACTGACCTTTAGCGCAATAAGTAACAAAAACGCCCAGAGGTTCCATAGATTGGGCTATAAGAGACAAGATCTTTAAGTCCCAAAGTTCTGCTTGTTTATTAGGAGCAAAGGCATCAAAGTAAATAACATCAAAGGTGCTAACAGGTATTTCATGTTCTTCGAGCTTACTCTGTATCTTGTGAAGAGTAAAAAAGGGGTGGATGGCAATGTCATTATGCCATGGGGCATTGTGAATGGCCTCAAACCATGACCTGGCCTCGGGTGCCTCGAGATAGCTAGTGTAGTTAAGTTGTTTGACCAAATCATAATCAACAGGGAAAGCTTCAATAGACGTAAAATGGATATGGACCTGGTATTTAATGGCAAACTCGGCAGTTAACAATGCATTTAATCCTGTACCAAGCCCTACCTCAAAAATATGGATAGCTTTAAGTCCCTGACTCATTCGGTGTTTTAACCCCATTTCAATGAAAACATGCCGGGACTCTTGTACGGCTCCGTGAAAGGAGTGATAGGTCTCATTGAGTTTAGGAACATACAAAGAATGGGATCCATCATCAGTGGTAATGAGCCTTATTTTGTTCTCATTATTTTCGGCTTCCATTGCCATCAGACTTTGGTAATAAGTACTGTGGCAAAAGCAGCTACTCCTTCTTCCTTCCCTACAAATCCAAGTTTTTCAGTGGTTGTAGCTTTTATGGAAAGATCTTCCTCGTCAATTTCCATAACAGCACCCAGGCATTTTTTCATTTCCGGAATGTAAGGATTGACCTTTGGTTGCTGAAGACATATAGTTGAATCAATGTTTCCAACTTCCCATCCTTTGTTACGGATCAGTTGTATCACCTCTTTAAGAAGGATTTTGCTGTCTATGCCCTTAAATTTCGGGTCGGTATCTGAAAAGTGAAATCCGATATCACGCATATTGGCAGCCCCCAATAGGGCATCACAGATAACATGGATGAGTACATCTGCATCTGAGTGTCCAACTGCTCCTTTAATATGCGCTATTTTAATACCTCCCAACCAAAATTCTGATCCTTCCTTTAGTTGGTGAACGTCATATCCAAACCCAGTCCTTATTTTCATGCGCTTTATATCTTTTCTTTTTGCTTTGATTTATAATGAAGTACAGAGCAGTTTGTAGATGCAAGTATTTCCTTTGCTCTTTTATTAATTTGCTCCACACTGACTTGTTGGATTTTCAAAGTTTCTTCATTCACCAGACTGGTATCACCAGAGAGAGTAGCTATGGCAAGGTTCATGGCCCTGTTCAAGACCTCAACCTCAGACATCACGTGGCTGGCTTCCGCCTGGTTTTTGACTTTTTCAAGCTCTTTTTCCGTAGTGCCGGAAGCTACGAATTCGTCTATAATAGCTTGGACTTCCTCTTCCGCCCTTTCAATATTAATGCCCGAAGAGACTTTTCCATTTATAATGAGAAGACCAGGATCGAGTGAGCCAGTAATAGATGCACCAATTGAACTGAAAATCTCATTTTCTTTAACCAGTCTTTCATAAAGGCGCGATGATGATCCTCTGCCAAGAATGTCGCTGATAAGGTCAGCAGTGTGGTAGCCGTCCTCAAACTTGCCTGGAATGTGAAATGCCATATGAAGGGCATCGGTGGGAACTTCAGCTATAATTTCCATAAAGCGCTTTTCCTGTTGCAGTGGCTCCCGGGGTAAGTCTCTTCTGTAATCGTAACCCCGCGGAATAGGGCCAAACCATTTTTCAGATAAGCGCTTCACCTCGTCAAAATCTACTTTTCCGGCAACAACCAGAATAGCTTGGTTAGGTACATAGTGCTTGTTGAAGAAAGCCTTAACATCATCCATTGTGGCATTTTCAATATGGCTTATCTCTTTTCCGATAGTAGGCCACCGGTAGGGATGCTTTTTGTATACCAAAGGCCTGAATTTCAACCATAAATCGCCATAGGGCTGGTTAAGGTATCGCTGTTTAAACTCTTCAATAACTACTTTGCGTTGAACCTCCAGTACTCTAGGCTCAAAGGACAGGCTCAGCATGCGGTCCGATTCCAGCCAAAACCCTGTTTCCAGATTTTGGGCAGGCAATGTCATATAATAGTTAGTGATATCAGTACTTGTAAAGGCGTTATTTTCACCACCGGCAAGCTGCAGCGCTTCGTCATAGTTTGCGATATTTTGAGAGCCTCCGAACATAAGGTGCTCAAAGAGATGAGCAAATCCGGTTTTCTCAGGATGTTCGTCTCTCGAGCCCACATCATAGAGAATGTTTAAAACAGCTACCTGAACAGCGGGGTCTTCATGAACAATAACCCTTAGGCCATTTTCGAGTGTAAAGCTTTTGAATTCTATCATTGTGCAAGACAAAAATAAAAATATCGCATCATTTTGCAGATATTACCAATGCTTTAATTTTGTTGACTAAATTTTAAAATATGCACTTTGACAGGAAGAATTATTCTGATAAAATTTTAAAAGAGCTTTATGAAGCTTTATTGAGGCCTCGAATGATAGAAGAAAAGATGCTGATCCTTCTCAGACAGGGCAAAATTAGCAAATGGTTTTCGGGAATTGGACAGGAAGCCATTTCGATAGGCGCTGCCAAAGCTCTTGCAAATGATGAATACATTCTCCCTATGCACCGTAACCTGGGCGTTTTTACTTCAAGAGATGTTCCATATAACCGTCTTTTTGCCCAGTTTCAAGGGAAGCTGTCCGGATTTACCAATGGCCGGGATCGCTCTTTTCATTTTGGAACCAATGATTATCATATCGTAGGAATGATCTCTCATTTAGGCCCGCAACTGGCGGTTGCTGATGGCATTGCCCTGGCAAACCAACTTACAAAACAGAAAAAAGCAACCTTGGTTTTTACCGGAGATGGAGGGGCGAGTGAAGGCGATTTTCATGAGGCACTTAACGTAGCCGCTGTTTGGGACCTGCCTGTTATTTTTGTTATAGAAAATAATGGATACGGATTGTCGACACCCAGCAACGAGCAGTTCAGGTTTAAGAGCTTTATAGATAAAGGGCCAGGGTATGGCATTGATGCCGTAAAGGTTGATGGCAATAATGTGTTAGAGGTTTATGATACCATCAAACAATTAGCTGAGAATTTACGAAGAAATCCCCATCCCGTAATTGTAGAAGCTATGACCTTTAGAATGAGAGGACATGAGGAGGCCTCCGGAACAAAATATGTTCCTAAAGAATTGATGGATAAGTGGGCCAAGAAAGACCCTCTTGATAATTATGAGCAGTATCTCCTCAAAGAAAAGGTGATCACTGAAGCTGACATCAAAAAGTACAGGAAAGCCATACAAAAAAATATCGATAGCGGGCTGGAAATGGCTTACGCCGAAGATACTCCGGTGGCCACTACTGAGCGGGAGCTTTCAGACATGTATGCCCCTTTCACCCAGGAAGTAATACTACCATTAGCTGAGGCAAAAAGCACAAAGCGATATGTTGATGCTATTTCTGATGGCCTCAGGCAGAGTCTGGAGAAATATCCTGAG
Organism: Fulvivirga ulvae; assembly: GCF_021389975.1. Lineage (NCBI taxonomy): Bacteria > Pseudomonadati > Bacteroidota > Cytophagia > Cytophagales > Fulvivirgaceae > Fulvivirga > Fulvivirga ulvae. The sequence continues at coordinate 1,581,235 of NZ_CP089981.1, read as the reverse complement.
CTGATTGTTATGGGGCAGGATATAGCTGAATATGGAGGTGTATTTAAAATAACAGAGGGTTTTGTAGACACATTTGGAAAGGAAAGAATCCGGAATACACCGCTATGCGAGTCCGCTATAATAGGCATTGGCCTGGGTATGTCCATTAAAAAGCAAAAATCTGTTGTAGAGATGCAGTTTGCTGATTTTGTTACTTGCGGCTTTAACCAAATTGTTAATAATCTTGCTAAATCGCATTACCGCTGGGGGCAGAATGCTGATGTTGTGGTGCGCATGCCTACTGGTGCCGGTGTTGCTGCAGGGCCTTTTCACAGCCAGTCTAATGAAGCCTGGTTTTTCCATACTCCGGGACTGAAAATAGTTTACCCTTCAAACCCGGCAGATGCCAAGGGCTTGCTATGTGCCGCTATTGAAGACCCTAACCCCGTTATCTACTTTGAGCATAAGCTTTTGTACAGGTCTCTTAGCGAAGATATTCATGATGACTACTATACAATTGAAATTGGTAAGGCCAATCTGGTAGAGGAGGGTACGGACCTTTCTATCATTACCTATGGTATGGGCGTACACTGGGCAAAAGAGGTAATGCAAACTTTGCCTGAGCTTTCTGCTGATATTCTGGATCTGAGGTCGCTATTGCCATGGGATAAAGCAGCGGTAGAGGCTACTGTAAAGAAAACCAACCGTGTGCTAATCTTGCATGAGGACTGCATGACCGGAGGAATTGGTGGTGAAATTAGTGCATGGATAAGTGAAAATTGTTTCCGTTATCTTGATGCCCCTGTTTTAAGAGAAGCTAGCTTAGATACGGCAGTTCCGTTTTCTCCGACCCTCGAACAAAATTTTTTACCAAAGGGCAGGCTAAAGCAAAAAATTAAGGATTTGGTGGAATTTTAATTAAATTAGTGCGTTTTAAAGGCTGGCTAATTTATTTTTTAACAGATTTCGCCTGATTTGAGTATCCTGAGTCAATTTTCAACTTTCAATTTTAGCACTGGTTTCCGGCTTCTGCTTGCTGGTACATTGATGATATTTATCATTAGTGTAAATGCTCCTGAAGCCCGGGCTCAGGAAAAATCCCGCTATGAGAAGATGCAGGAAAAGCGGAATAAGAGCAATCGCCGCCTGAAACGAAGAGGAGATAAAGGGAAATCAAATAGAGGAAAGCTTAGAGCCACCAAGTTTAAGGTTCGCTCAAAGCAGGGAGAGAGAGCTTTTAGAGGAGACATCACTGGCAGGAAATTCCAGACAAAGAGATCCACCCGACCTAAATGGGGAGCTCGAATAGCCAAACCAAATCCGTATGCTGGTAGAAAAAGAACCAGTGAGGCCAGCAGGGCCAAAGCGTCAAAACAAACCCCAAGGTACTCTTCAAGAGAACGGGAAAAAGCCTGGAAAGGTCGTGCAGGACGAGCCAGTACAGGCTCTATACGTACCACCTTTACGGGGAAACGGTCTTATCAGCAGGTCAAAGGTTCGGGACGCTCCATTACACGTGATCCTGAAAGACCCAGGAGGGTGACCAGGGTAACTCCAAGATCTTCTTCCGGTGCATACCGGGTAAGAAAAAGAGCAAAGCCATATGCAATTAGAGAAAGATCTAAGTGGGAAAAAGCCTTCCAGGGAGATATTACAGGGCGAAGGTTCCGGAGCAAGCGGACTACAGACAGACCGGTTATTCAAAAACCCAGAGATGTTAAATATTCCAGCAAGGGTAGAAGAGGGGATAAAGCTTATCGCGGTCAGATACAGGCAGGCTATAAATCTATAAGCCGTACCAAGGAAAAAGCATGGAAGAAAGATATATCCGGCAATAAACTTAGAATAAGAACTTCAGGACAGCCAAAATTCAATGATTCTCATTTTCAGACCTATCCCAAAGGTAAGAGACGGGGAGACAAAGCTTTTAGGGGGAAACTAAAGGGAGGTGGCTATAAATCTGTAAGCTCAAGAAAGGAGAGAGCAGGAAGGAGATCACCGTCTTCAAGACCTCCAGGGGAGGGAACTCAACGGGCCTGGAAGTTTCAGGGTAACATCAAATCCGGTAAGCCGCTAAAAGGAGGGGGAAGCATTAGTGGTAAGAGATGGAACAACAATGGCAGAGCGGTGCAAGGCCGAGGCCCAAAAGAACAGGATAACCGCACCGCAAGGTTTCAGGGCAATATAAAAGGAGGAAAACCTCTGAAGGGTGGTGGTAGCATCAGTGGAAAGCGCTGGAATAACAACGGCAGGTCGATACAGGGGAGGGGCCCGAGAGAGCAGGATAATCGCGTAGCTAAATTTCAGGGTAATATCAAAGGAGGGAAACCACTAAAAGGCGGAGGTAGTATAAGTGGCAGGAGATGGAATAATAGAGGAAGAGCAATTCAGGGCAGAGGGCCAAGGGAGCAAGATAACCGTGTAGCAAGGTTTCAGGGCAATATCAAAGGAGGCAAGCCTCTTAAAGGTGGAGGCAGTATAAGCAGGGTAGGCTGGAACAATAAGGGCAAGGCCGTTCAAGGTAGAGGCCCAAGGGAGCAGGATAATCGTGTTGCCAGGTTCCAGGGTAATATCAAGCGGGGAAGACCTCTAAAAGGAGGAGGCAGCATCAGCGGGAAAGGATGGAATAATAAAGGTAAGGCCATACAAGGTCGCGGCCCAAGGGACCAGGATAACCGCGTAGCTAAATTTCAGGGTAATATTAAGGGAGGCAAGCCCCTTAAAGGTGGAGGCAGTATAAGCAGGGCCGGGTGGAACAATAAAGAAAAGCCCGTACAGGGCAGAGAGCCAAGGACCCAAGACAATCGAATTGCGAGATTTCAGGGCAATATGAAGGCCGACAAAGGTGATAAAGCAAAAGAAGCATCAAAAAGAGCTGCACGACGTACGGGTAATATAAGGAAATACATGTTGCTCAGGGGACCGGATGATGACCATAAATATCGTGGTAATATAAAACAGTTCCATTATAAAAAGAATCCTAACTCGGCTGAAGAAGCCTTGAAGATTAAACCACCTGATGAAATCTATTTTAGAAAAAAGCCCTATCAGGGTAATATAAAAGTTACTTCAAAAAGAAAACAGAGCAAGTCTGCAGCTGAAGAAGCTTTGGCTACCAAGCCTCCGGGTAAGGGCACTGCCAGGGGTATGGAGTATCAGGGGCGCTTGAAAATGCCAAACTATAAGAAAAACCCGAAAGGCGCTGAAGAAGCCCTCAAGGGTATTGGTCCTTCCCGTGCATCGATACAGGCGGGCAATTATCAGGGAAACATCAAAATGCGCAAAAAAAGAGTTGAAGACAGGCATCCTGACTTTAAATACCTAAGCAGCAAATCAAACGGCAAAGCTGAGAAAGACAAGGCGTTTAGCTTTAAACTGTTATGGGCAAAATTCTTCAAGAAAAATGAAAATCAGCCTGATAACCTGAAGCAGAAGGAAAGAAAACCTCGTTATGATAAAAGGGAGGAGGACATTTGGTATGATTAATTTTTGTAATGAAGAAACTTTTGCAAGCCCATTTGCTTTATAGAGAATAAAGTTTGCAAGGTAAAATAAGAACCCATTATCAGGGTTATACTTAGAATTAAGTTATATATGAATTGGATACAATTGAACAGCAGTGACGATCTTGAAAGGATCAAAGAAGAGTCTCGTGTGAATCCTGTTATGATATTTAAGCACAGTACCCGCTGTTCCATCAGCGATATGGCACTAAATCGACTTGAAAGATCATGGTCGGATCAGGATATGGCCAATGTTAAACCTTACTACCTCGACCTTATCAGAAATAGAAACGTTTCCAATGAAGTAGCCGAGGTTTTTGACGTAAGGCATGAATCACCTCAAGTGCTTATTATCAAGAATGGTGAAGTTGTCTATAATGATTCCCATATGGGGATTAACTACAATGCAATTAAAGATCTTGCTAAAAGTTAAAAGTGACATTTTGCCTGATGCTTTCCGAGAGGCTAAGGGCTACGGGGCATGTTAATGCAGCGCGTTTAAGCTTTTCCTTTTGAATATCAGTAGCATTTAAATTGTCTATGCTGAAGTCAACTTTGATTTCAGCAATTTTTCTGGGGTTAGCACCCATTACCTTGGTAACATTGGCCCTGAGGCCGGTAAGATCTACGCCTTCCCTGCTTGCAGTTATTCCCATGAGCGTCATCATACAACTGCTCAAAGCCGAACTTACCAGGTCAGTGGGCGAAAATGCTTCACCTTTGCCGTTATTATCAACAGGTGCATCAGTTATAATTTTATTATTTGATTTTAAATGTACGGCAGTTGTGCGTAGGTCTCCCAGATATTCGGTGGTCATCGAGTGCATAATTGTGTTCGGTTTTAAACTATAATTTAGTAATTTGCGTTACAGCATATAATCGCTAAATTTAAAGAATCTTTTATTCCCAATTATTTTAATATGCGCAAAAAAGCGTACTTCTTTTTACTCTTTTTTCTTCCTTTACTCAGTTCAGCACAGGATCATGATGTGGAAAGCTATGATAAGGAATTTGTGTGGGGGATCAATAAAAATACCGCTGGTGGATTGATCGGTGGCTTTATGATACGCAGTTCGAAGCGCATTGGCGATAAGCTATACCAGAGTCTTGGCATTGAGGTAGTGAATGTAAAGCATCCCCTGGAGGTAAGGCGAAACTCAAATATTACAGGCAATCTTTTTATATATGGCAAAACAAATTATCTCTATGCCATAAGAGCGCAATATGGCAGGGAATTAATCTTATTCAGAAAGGCTCCTCAACAAGGAGTTGAACTAAAGTTAATAACCGCTATCGGTCCTTCTATAGGAATTGTAGCCCCTTATTATATTGACTATGATGCTGACGGTCGAAACAACCCTTCAGTATCTTCACGCAAAGAGCAATACGATCCGTACAAGCATAATGCTGACTTTATATTAGGTACGGGACACATTCTACAAGGCATTCAGGAATCTAAAATTCAACTGGGAGCCAATGTTAAAGCGGCGTTAAGTTTTGAATTGGGAACTTCCAAAACCAGTGTGACAGGTTTCGAGGCAGGATTTTTACTGGATGCATATACTAAGGAAGTCCCCCTCATAGAAACCGCTGATAATAAAGCTATATTTCCCACAGCTTTCATTACCCTGTTCTACGGAAAGCGTAGATAATCGACTTTAGTTTGTGGTAATGAAATCGTTAATTCATAATTTTGTGGCTAAACATAGATGCTATGATAGAACTTCCGGTAATTTCAGAAGGAGAAGAAAAGAAAAAGCGTAAGCCAGATTGGTTAAGGGTAAAACTGCCAATAGGTAAGGAGTATGCTAAGGTTAGAAAGCTGGTTGATAACCATAAGCTCCACACTATCTGTGAGAGTGGGAATTGTCCTAATATGGGTGAATGCTGGGGAGCGGGTACTGCCACATTTATGATACTCGGCAATGTTTGCACACGAAGCTGTACTTTCTGTGCTGTTGCCACCGGTCGTCCGCCAGAGTATGATACCGAAGAACCAAAAAGGGTTGCTGAAGCTATCAAACTCATGGGGGTAAAACACGCTGTTATAACTTCCGTGAATCGGGATGAACTTAAGGATCGGGGTGCTGAAATTTGGTATCAGACTGTAATCGAAACCAAAAAGCTAAGTCCGGAAACCACTATAGAAACGCTCATTCCTGATGTCAAAGGCAATTGGGATGCTCTTTACCGCATGATTGAAGGAGGACAAGAGGTTGTGTCGCACAACGTTGAAACCGTAGAACGTTTATATCGTAGAGTTAGGCCTCAGGCGAAGTATCATAGAAGTCTTGAACAAATAAAATTGACAAATGAAGCCGGCAAACGTACCAAGTCAGGCATAATGTTGGGTGTAGGTGAAACCACAGATGAAGTACATAAAGCTATGGATGACCTTGCAGAACACGGGTTGCACATTCTAACACTAGGGCAATATTTGCAGCCGACTAAAAGGCACCTTGAAGTTGCTGAATTTATCCACCCGGATCAGTTTGACGCCTATCGTGAAGAAGGATTGAAGAGAGGTTTGAAATATGTTGAGTCCGGTCCGTTGGTTAGATCTTCCTATCATGCAGAACGTCACGTAAACGTTCCTATATAAAAAATAAAGATGTTCTCAACTTAGCAAATTAGTAAGTTGAGAACATTTTCACTTCTTTAGTCTTTCTTCAGATTTTGATTTTGTAATTTGTCTACTACCGGCCTTTCACTACGGTTGGCCAATACCCATGCGGTGTAATAAACCAGCTTGGATCTTTTTGTTAACATCTCAAAGTTTATCTTATCTATGGTGTCTGAAGGTTGATGATAATCCTCGTGCACACCGTTAAAATAGAAAATGATAGGCACATTGTTTTTTGCAAAATTCCAGTGATCAGAACGGTAGTAAATACGATCAGGATGATTCTCGTCATTATAAGTGTAGTCCAAATCGAACTGAGTATAAGTTTCGTTTACCTTTTCGCTGATTTCATGGAGCTCTGTAGATAGACGATTGGAACCCACAAGATAAACATAATTAGGGTTATCCTTATGTTCAGGGTCTATGCGGCCGATCATATCAATGTTTAAATCAACAATTGTGTTTTCTAGCGGGAACACGGGATGAGCGGCATAGTACGCGGAGCCTAGAAGACCTTTCTCCTCTCCGGTTACCAACATGAACAACATGCTTCTCCTGGGGCCATTGCCCTCTTCTTTTGCTTTCACAAACGCTTCAGCTAACTCCATTACGGCGGAAGTACCAGATCCATCATCGTCTGCCCCGTTGTTGATCTTGTCTCCCTGACGCCCTATATGGTCATAGTGAGCCGTTATTACGACCAACTCATCTTTTTTATCCGTCCCCTCCAGATATCCCAACACATTTTCAGTGTTGACCATTTCAGTTTTTTGTTCAGTTTTGAAAGCGGCTTTTGAGGTTTTTACTTTCTTTAGCTTATCAGGGTTTTCAGCTATTTCTTTAAGCTTTGACAAAGGGGTGTTAAAAATATCGTTTATTACGGTGGGGGATACAAAGAACACACCCGAACCCATGCCATCGTTCTTTGGTTTTTCAAGGGTCAAACTACCTCCTGATAACCAGCCTTTAAATTGACTGGCCAATCCGGCAAACTCTTCATCAGTAGTAGCGCTGGCTATAAATACGGTTGTGGCGCCGTTTTTGGTAGCCGCTTCTATTGCTCCCTGAGATGCCTGTATGTTATTAACCAATACCAATACTGCCTTATCTTTTACATCTACCTGTTCGTAGTCTGAAGGAGTGCCGTTACCTGCAAACACAATTTCAGTGCTAACCTCTTTTCCCGTGTCGGCTGATCCGTAGAACACCACCTGTTTAAAGTTGTCATACCTGTTGTTTTTTACCTTCACATATATTTCACCCGGAGTGTTTTTATAAAGCTCTACAGGCTGGTAATAGCTCATTTTTTCTCCCTCTTTAACTGGTGGTTGCAGCCCTATTTCTTCAAAGTGATCACGTATGAAGGCGGCAGCCATTTTTTGACCTCTTTCGCCCGTTTCACGGCCTTCAAGCGCATCTGAGGCGAGTATAGAAAGATAATCGTAGAGGTCATCTTTGGTAATTGTCTCGGCATATTTTTGAGCTTTTGTGTCCGTCTGAGCATTCACACTCAGAAAGGCACAAGCCATGAATATACCTGGTAGAATCTTTTTCATAAGTATGTAAAAAATTTATGTTTATACATCTTCAAAAATAATCAAAATGTATACCGCAGAAGCCATTACATTTAAATTTGTTATGAGCGGTAAAGTATAGCTGCTAACGATTGCAATCACCCGTTTTAATTGTTTGCTACATCAGCTTTTGTCCTAAATATATCCTACATTTGTACCCCCAAACTGGGGCTGTTAGAACATACTTAAAGGAACTTATTTTACCATTCATGAAACTAAATGTCAATAACTTGGAGCGGTTTGACACTCGGCATAACGGGCCGGATGAGCAGCAGATTCAGGAGATGTTAAAAGCTATAAATGCGGGATCTCTGGATGAGCTAATTGATCAAACTATTCCGAAGTCGATTCAGCTAAAAAAAGAGCTTAATTTACCTGTTGCCAAAACAGAGTACAAGTTTCTTAATGATTTTAAAAAACTGGCGCAAAAGAATAAGATATTCAGGTCTTATATTGGCACAGGATACTACAATTGTGTAGTTCCGGGAGTTATTTTAAGAAATATAATGGAGAATCCCGGATGGTACACAGCCTATACACCATACCAGGCGGAGATTGCACAGGGCAGGTTAGAGGCTTTGATTAATTTCCAGACGATGGTGATTGACCTTACCGGTATGGAAATAGCCAATGCCTCACTATTGGATGAAGGTACGGCGGCCGCAGAGGCGATGGCGATGCTCGCTGGTGCAAGAAAGAGCGGCAAAAAGAATGCTTCCAGGTTCTTTGTTGATCAAAATACATTTCCTCAAACTATTGATGTCTTAAAAACACGGTCGTTACCAATAGGTATTGACCTTGTAATAGGTGACCTTGATAAAGTAGATCTTACAGACCCCGAACTTTATGGCATTCTGGTTCAGAATCCAAATAATGATGGCTCTATCCGTGACTATTCCGATTTTATAGCAAAAGCCAAGGAAAATGACGTATATGTTGCCATGGCAGCAGATTTGATGAGCTTACTTCTCGTTAAGTCTCCGGGAGAGATGGGGGCTGATGTAGTAGTCGGTACCAGTCAGCGTTTTGGGGTGCCCATGGGCTATGGTGGGCCTCACGCAGCTTTCTTTGCTACCCAGGATGCCTTTAAAAGGCAAATACCAGGAAGAATTATAGGGGCATCACTCGATGCACAGGGTAACAGCGGCTATCGAATGGCGCTACAAACCAGGGAACAGCACATCAGAAGAGAAAAAGCAACATCTAACATCTGTACAGCACAGGTGCTCTTAGCTGTAATGTCCGGTATGTTTGCTGTTTACCATGGACCGAAGGGACTCAAGAATATTGCAGGTAGAATTCACGGACTTGCCCAGTTATTGGACAAAGGCCTGGATAGCCTGGGATACAAGCAAATGAATGAAAACTATTTTGATACATTAAAGATCAATGTAGGGGATACGTCAAAACTCAGGGAGCTTGCCCTCCGGAAAGAAATGAACTTCAGGTACTTCGAAGATGGATCTGTAGGTATATCACTTGACGAAACAACAAGAGTACGTGATATAGCAGATATACTGGAAGTCTTTGCCGGAGCTACCTCGAAAACATTATCTTTTGATCTTGAGAAAGAAGGAGAAAACCTTGAAATTAAATGGTCTTCGGGGCTGCAAAGACAATCTGAATATCTGACGCACCCTATTTTCAACATTCACCACTCAGAGCATGAAATGTTGAGGTATATTAAGAAATTAGAAAATAAAGACCTTTCGCTGGTACACTCAATGATCTCGCTGGGTTCATGCACCATGAAACTGAATGCAACTTCAGAGATGATCCCTGTTACCTGGCCGGAGTTTGGGAGCATACACCCGTTTGCCCCTGAAGATCAGGCAGGCGGGTATCATGAGATGTTCAAAGACCTTAGCAATTGGCTGAGCGAAATCACAGGCTTTGCGGCGGTATCTTTACAGCCTAATAGTGGTGCCCAGGGCGAATATGCAGGTCTTATGGTGATAAGGGCATACCATGAAAGCAGAGGAGAGACACACCGCGATGTAACCCTGATACCTTCATCAGCACATGGTACTAATCCCGCCAGTGCTGTAATGGCCGGCATGAAGGTGGTTATAGTAAAGTGTGATGAAAAAGGAAATATTGACGTAGATGATCTTAGGGCAAAGGCTCAGGAAAATAAGGATAATCTATCGGCTCTTATGGTTACTTACCCTTCTACTCATGGGGTATTTGAAGAGAGCATTATAGAAATATGCGACATCATACACCAAAATGGTGGCCAGGTGTATATGGATGGAGCAAACATGAATGCCCAGGTAGGATTGACCAGTCCGGCTAATATTGGAGCAGATGTTTGTCACCTGAACCTGCACAAAACCTTCTGTATACCACACGGTGGAGGCGGACCGGGTATGGGTCCAATAGGTGTCGCAGAGCAATTAGTACCATTCCTTCCCGGTAATCCCCTGGTAAAAACAGGAGGTGACAATGCCATAACAGCTGTTTCAGCAGCTCCCTGGGGAAGTGCAAGCATCCTGACAATATCATACGCTTATATAGCTATGATGGGGAGAATGGGCCTTAAATCTGCAACGCAGTTGGCTATTCTCAATGCCAACTATATAAAGGAAAGACTGACTGAGCATTACCCTGTATTGTACATTGGTAAAAATGGCAGGTGTGCACATGAGATGATTGTGGATTGTCGTGGTTTCAAAAAAGCTGGCATAGAGGTTGAAGATATTGCCAAGCGTTTGATGGATTATGGTTTCCATGCGCCTACAGTTTCCTTCCCTGTTGCAGGCACACTTATGATTGAGCCTACCGAAAGTGAAGCAAAAGAAGAGCTGGATCGTTTTTGCGAAGCAATGATTGAAATCAGGAAGGAAATTAAGGAAGTAGAAGATGGTATTGCGGACCGCGAGAATAATGTATTGAAAAACGCCCCCCATACTGCATCTGTGATTATAAATGATGATTGGGACAGACCTTATAGCCGTGAAAAGGCTGCTTATCCTTTAAATTACATCAGAGATGATAAATTCTGGCCTGCAGTGGGAAGGGTTGACAATGCCTATGGTGACAGAAATCTGGTTTGCAGTTGCCTTCCTCTGGAAGAATATGAAAATGATACAGAGGCTGTTGAGGCTTAGGAGTGAGAGAATAAAAAAATGTAAAAGAGGGGTTCCTGATTCAGGAACCCCTCTTTTGTTTTTTGCAACAGGAATAGGTTTAAAATATTGTGTGAAGCAAAAAAAATTTAGAACATCATGTACTATCTGACTCTTATGCCGAATTAATCAGTGCCCGATAGCAAATTAATTACTTAATAGGGCGTTTTGTCAGGAGTTTTTTTATGTAAGTTTTGGGGTGTAACTGAATTGAAAAGCCAAATAATATTTTGGATATTTGGTTGGAAATAAAATTTTTCAACCTAAACCAACTTTATTATGTTCAACAATTACCGCTGGCGGTACATGGTATCGCTATTCCTCATGGCTTCTGCATGCAGTGTCTATGCACAGGATGGAAAGCCTCACAAACCAATTAAAAAGGGAATCGACAAGCAAGTCCGGTTTGAAGCAAACCAAGCCCGTATGTCTGAAATTGATCAGATATTCAAGACACATCTTAATACTCGAGATCAGGATGAGTTGAGATTTAAGCAGGCTATGGTAGATAAACTGGGCTTTGAGCACACCCGGTATCAGCAATTCTATAAAGGTATTAAAGTAGAATTTGGAACTTATATCATACATTCAAAAGATGGTATAGTGAGCTCAATGAATGGAGACTTCAAGGAAGTTAAGGACCTAAGTATTTCTCCTTCACTTTCTAATGATGCAGCTTTGAACAGGGCAATGAAACATGTAGGGGCTACTGAGTACTTGTGGCAGGATAGTCAGAACGCAAGGGTGATTGACTACAATAAGCCCACAGGAGAACTGGTGATTCTGGATAACAGATTGGCTTATAAGTTTGATGTTTATGCCACCAAGCCATTGTACCGGGCGGATGTTTACATAGATGCTCATTCTGGGGAGTTCATTCTTGAAAATAAGAAGATCCATCATGCCAATACTCCTGCAACAGGAACAAGCCTTTACAACGGTTCTGTTTCATTCACAGCTGATAGCTATTCAGGGGGCTACCGTTTGCGGCAGACTGCCGATGGCGGAGGTATCCAGACCTATGATCTGAATAATGGAACAAACTACAATAATGCGTCAGATGTGACCAGTAGTACAACTAATTTTACTGGTAATGCCACCGGTGTGCAGGCACATTATGGCGCGGAACAAACATATAAGTACTTCTTCCAGACACATAACAGAAACTCTTATAATGGAAACGGAGCCGTTATCAGGTCCTATGTGAGCTATTCAACCAACTATGTTAATGCATTTTGGGATGGTAGCAGAATGACGTACGGTGATGGCGACGGTGTTAACTACGGTCCGTTGGTCTCCTTGGACATTTGCGGGCACGAGGTAACCCACGGTGTTACAGAGTACACTTCAAATCTTGTGTATAGCTATGAGTCCGGCGCTATGAATGAGTCTCTTTCTGACATTTTTGGTGAGTCGATCGAAAGCTTTGCTTCTGGAAGCAATGACTGGTTGATGGGAGATGATATTGGTGCAGGAGGTAGCGGTGGAGCTATTCGCTCATTGAGCAATCCCAATGCCTTCAGCGATCCTGATACTTACAAGGGATCGTACTGGTACAGTGGTTCCGGAGATAACGGAGGTGTGCATACAAATAGTGGTGTTATGAACCATTGGTTCTATATCCTATCTGTAGGTAAGTCTGGTACTAATGACAATGGTGACGCATATAGTGTGACAGGAATCGGGATGGCGAAAGCTCAGCAAATTGCTTATAGAATGAATGCTGTTTATTTTACATCCAATTCTGACTATGCTGATGCCAGAGAATATGGAATACAGGCTGCGGAAGACCTGTATGGTGCTGATTCTCCGGAAGCTATAGCTACACAAAACGCCTGGTATGCGGTCGGGCTAGGTGATGAATACGGTGACGGCACACCTCCCACATGTGCCACTGGTACTGTTACGCTGACCCTGGTTCTTGATAACTACCCCGAAGAAACCAGCTGGACCCTGGAAAATAGCTCAGGTACGGTTATAGCATCTGGAGGAACTTATGGGTCTCTGCCAGACGGTTCTACAGTGACAGAGACATTCAACCTGGCTGCTGGAGAGTATACTTTTACAATAAATGACACCTATGGTGATGGTATTTGCTGTTCTTATGGCAATGGCTCTTATACGCTTACTGATAATGGTAGCGGGGAAACATTGGCCAGTGGTGGAAGCTTTGGGTCTTCAGATGATGCTGACATATGTGTTGACGGTGGAGGAAGTGATACTCAGGCACCTACTGCTCCGGGGGCACTCGCAGCTTCAGGAATAACCAGCACAAGCGCAACCTTAAGCTGGACTGCTTCTACTGATAATGTTGGTGTAACAGGATATGATATTTACCTGGGAGGATCTTTGGTAAATTCAACCTCTGGCACGTCGTATAATCTGACAGGTCTAACAGCCTCAACCTCATATACAGCTTCTGTACGTGCGAAAGATGCTGCCGGTAATACTTCGAGTCCCAGCACTGTTTCATTCACTACGGATGAAGATGGGACACCAGTTGAATACTGCGCTTCGCAAGGTAACAATGTGAATTATGAATGGATAGACCTTGTTAATATAGGCTCTATAAACAATGTTACCGGTAAAAATGGCGGATATGGTGACTTTACTAATCTTAGCACCAATCTGACGCGCGGTAACAGCTATCCTATAAATTTCAGTGCTGGCTTCGGAAGTGGAAGTTATACTGAGTATTGGTCAATTTGGGTTGACTTTAATCAGGATGGTGATTTTGGTGATTCGGGTGAACAAGTCGTTACCGGATCATCCAGTAGTAGCGGAACGTTATCAGGAACAGTCGCTGTTCCTTCTTCGGCAGCTCTTGGTTCTACAAGAATGCGGGTTTCTATGAGGTACAACTCCGCACCATCTTCTTGTGGAAGCTATACTTATGGAGAGGTTGAGGATTACACTGTAAACATTACCAGCTCTTATTCCGGAGTAGCTGCCCTTGGAGGTAACAGCAATGGCGAACCTCTTGGCAATGAAGTGGCTAAACCATATTTTGTGGCACACCCTAATCCTGCCAGCGAGATGGTTGAAATAGCAATCTCTGAGGATGCAAGAGGGTACGACTTAAAGATGATGACTCTCAACGGTGTTGTAGTTAAGGAGATTGAATCTACCGAAGCCAATGTGAGAATCAACATGGCAAATCTGCCTCAGGGAGTCTATATTCTTTCGATGAAAACAGCAAGAGAGGTAATAAATACCAAAATTATTAAAGAGTAATTGGTTTTTTATAATTAACGGAAAGGGGGAGCATTGATATGCTCCCTTTTTCTTTTACTCGTTTCCATATGATTGCTCCTTTTTTTGAGTTTGAAAAAACTCTTTTTCATAAAAGGCTTAATATTAAATGATGTGACAAATATCGAGTTTTCAGAAGTTTAATATAGGAATCAATATGCCAGACCTTCCCGGATGTTTATATTATAACCATTATTACGTTGAGATAAGTAACAAACACTAATATTATTAAAGAGTAATTTAATTAAATACTTATTCAGGACTAGTCAAAAGAAAAACATAATCTACTCGTGATAGATAACAGCCACGGTTGTCTGTCCTACGGCTTCTAAAGTTTCCTTGCTGATAATGTCCATGTCATCCTTGTGAGAGTGATGAAAATCCCCAAAATATCCATTTACCGGGTCAAAATGCACAATATCAACCATAGGGATCTTAGCGTATTCATTCACAAATACATGGTCATCTGTGATACCTCCGGGCTGTTTCCTAATGAAGTAGTTGGAGAAACCAAGCTTTTCAGCTCTGCTCCATATTTTTTCCACTATTGATCTCGCATAATACAAGGACGTTTCTTCCATAGGAAATTGTGCATTCTTCGCGCCTACCATATCGAAAAGTATTCCATAATAGGCAGAGTAACCTTTATCGTGCTTGTTTTTTGACCAGTGTTGAGAGCCCAGACACCACCAGCTGTCCAGGCCGGCGGGAGGTTCGGTATTCTGTCCATTGTGTAGTTCTCCCCAATCCTCACCATCAAAAAGTATAATATCCACACCAACATCGGGAGGGTTATTCTTGCTCAGTACACGGGCCACTTCCAGCAATACACCCACCCCGCTTGCTCCATCATTTGCCCCGGCTATAGGTTCATTCGGACGCTGCAGATCCTTATCTGCAAAAGGTCTGGAATCCCAATGAGCGGCCAGTAAGATCCTCTTGCTTTTCTCCGGGAAAAACGAGGCTATTATGTTTCTCAGGTTTAGGGTATGATTATCAAAGGTTGTTGCCTCAAAGTCTTGTGTCTGGACTTTAGCTCCATATGCCTTAAACCTCTCTATAAAATATTCGCCTGCCTGTTTATGGGCTGGAGTATTTGGTACTCGGGGCCCAAACCCGATCTGATGTTTAACAAAATAATAGGCAGAATCAGGATTGAAATTGGGGACCTGAACAGTCTTTTCCTCTTCCATTGGGGTTTCTTTTTTCTTGTCACTATTACAGGCAAATAAACCCATCGCAAAGGTAAATAAGAGGCTCAGACTATATTTGGGCATGTTTTTTATAATCATTAATAATTCACTTTTTATATAATGGGGCTAAAATAATGATATAATTTCTTAACAACGGAAAAGCTTTGTCATTAGTTTGTTTAAGAGATAGTTTGTAAAGCAAATAAATTGCTGTAAATTTGCATTTGAAAATAGAAAATTAGTTCTGAGGGGACATAAGTCCCCTCTTTTTATATTCTTTTTTCACTATGGATTTGAAGGAACAAGTAACAAAAATTGCGGAAGATAATTTGTCTGACGAGAATCATTTTCTTGTGGACGTGGTTATTTCTTCTTCGAAAGGACCTAAAAAGATATTGGTTTTGTTAGATGGAGATCAGGGCGTAACTATTGATGATTGCGCAGACCTAAGCAGAGCCATTGGAAATGAACTGGAAGAAAAAGGTTTGATCGAGGAGGCCTTTCGGTTAGAAGTTTCTTCTCCGGGTGTTGATTATCCCCTACAATCAATCAGGCAATACAAGAAGAATATTGATAGAAGTGTGAAGGTAATCCCAAAGGAGGGGAAAGATGTCAAAGGTATTTTGAGGTCTGCTGATGAAACCAAGATAGTGGTTGATCAGGAAGTGAAAAAAGGGAAAAAAACAGAATATAAGGAGGTAGAGATACCAATGTCGGAAATTAACAAAA
The DNA here is from genome assembly GCF_021389975.1 of Fulvivirga ulvae. NCBI lineage: Bacteria > Pseudomonadati > Bacteroidota > Cytophagia > Cytophagales > Fulvivirgaceae > Fulvivirga > Fulvivirga ulvae. The sequence goes on along the minus strand of NZ_CP089981.1, from coordinate 1,565,254 downwards.
CTATAGTTCAGATTTCATTTAAATAAAAGAAAAATGGATACCGCTGTATTAATTGAGTCGTTTGCAGATTTTGCAAAGCAGAAAAACATAGATAGACCTACGATGATTCGTATCCTGGAGGATGTTTTCAGGACTATGATCAGAAAGAAGTTTGAAACAGATGAGAACTTTGATATAATTATTAATGCTGATAAGGGTGACTTGGAAATCTGGCGATTCAGAGAAATTGTGGATGATGACTCTGAGGATATTTGGGATCATGACAAGATTAGTTTAAGTGAGGCTCGAAAAATTGAGCCTGATTTCGAAATAGGAGAGGAAGTAGCGGAAGAAATTACCTTAATTGATTTTGGGCGAAGGGCAGTTATGACGGCCAGGCAAACTCTTATCCAAAAGGTAAAGGACCTTGAAAAAGATATCCTGTTCCAAAAGTATAAGGATCTTGTTGGAGAGATTATTTCTGGCGAGGTATATCAGATTTTAAGTAGAGAGGTATTGTTGATCGATGCGGAGGGAAATGAAATCTCCATTCCTAAAAATGAACAAATACCAAAGGACAGATTTAGAAAGGGGGATCAGGTGCGTGCCATTGTAGATCGTGTTGAGATGATCAACGGAAACCCTAAAATTATACTTTCAAGAACAAGCCCGGTATTCCTGGAAAGACTTTTTGAAAGTGAGGTTCCTGAGGTGTATGACGGTCTGATCACAATTAAGAAAGTAGTTAGAGAACCAGGGGAAAGAGCAAAGGTAGCTGTTGAATCTTACGATGACCGAATAGATCCTGTAGGAGCATGCGTGGGAATGAAAGGGTCAAGAATTCACAGTATTGTGCGTGAATTACAAAATGAGAACATTGATGTGATCAACTATACAGAAAATCTTGATCTGTATATCACAAGAGCATTGAGCCCGGCTAAGATCACCAGTATCAAAATTAACGAAGAAGAGAAGCGTGTGTCAGTTTATTTAAAGCCGGATCAGGTTTCTTTGGCCATTGGTAAAGGAGGTCAGAATATTAAGCTTGCAAGTAAACTTGTAGGTCTGGAAATAGATGTGTTCAGAGAGCTTGGAGATTTTGAAGAAGAAGATGTGGATCTGGACGAATTCGTAGATGAAATTGAAGATTGGGTTCTTGATGAACTCAAACGCGTAGGGTTGGATACTGCAAAAAGTGTATTGGCATTAACCAACGAAGAACTTGGCAGAAGAACCGATTTGGAAGAAGAGACCATAGAAAATGTGAAGAAAGTTCTTAAGCAAGAGTTCGAATAACAAATTTTTTATAATCACAAAAAAAAGGGATATTTGAGTATGTCAGAAGAAAAAACCATGAGGCTTAGTCAAGTCGCTAGAAAGCTTAATGTAGGTAGAACTACAATTATAGATTTTCTTGCCGACAAGGGCTTTGAAGTAGATACCAGCCCCAATTCTAAGGTGACAGGTGAGCAATTTGCCATGTTATCTAAGGAGTTTGCTGCGTCTGCTTCTGAGAAAGAGGAGGCTTCCGGGCTGACTATCGGGACTAAGCATAATGAACATGTGGTTATTGACAGTGAAAGCGATACGTCGAAAAAATCGGACGACGAAGAAAATATACTTATAAAGAACCTTTCTGCTGGCAAAAATCCTGAAACAAAAGCAGAGAAGAAAGAGGAACCGGCTGAAGAGAAGAAGCCAGAAAAGATTGAGCACGAAAAGCCTAAATTACAAGGTATCAAAGTCGTGGGTAAAATTGATCTGGATAAGAAGAAAGAGGAGCCTAAGAAGGAAGAGCCCAAAAAAGAGGAGCCTAAGAAAGAGGAACCCAAAAAAGAAGAACCTAAAGCTGAAGAACCTAAAAAAGAGGAGCCTAAGAAGGAGGAACCCGTGAAGGTTTCAGAACCTGAGGTCACTAAAGAAAAACGGGAAGAGAAACCCAAAGAGGTGGAGAAACAACCTGTCACAAAGAGCGAGCAAAAAGAAGAGCCTAAAGCTGAGCCTGAAAGATCACAGGTTATAGAAGCCAAGGCGGATAAGTTAAAAGGACTTAAAGTAGTAGGCAAGATTGAATTGCCTGTCGAAAAAGATAAAAAGAAGGATAAGCCTGTTGCTTCCTCTGATGACAGAAAAGAGCAAAAGAAGAAGAAAAGGCCAAGAAAGAGGATCCCCAGACAAGATACTCAGGATCGTGGTAAACCCAGAAGAGCGCGAGCCGAGAAAGAGGAGCCGTCAGATAAGGAGATCCAGGATAAAATCAAAGCCACGCTTGCCAAGCTAAGTGGTACTAAAAAGAAAAGCTCAGGCTCCAAATACAGAAGAGAGAAAAGGTCTGCCATAGCTGAGGCGAAGGAAGAGCAGATGCTCCAGGAAGAACAGGAATCAAAAACATTAAAGGTAACGGAGTTTATCTCTGCAAATGACCTGGCTTCTTTGATGAATGTTTCTGTAAATGACGTTATATCAACATGTATGAGCCTGGGAATGTTCGTATCCATCAATCAACGACTGGATGCGGAATCAATCACGGTTATTGCAGATGAATTTGGTTTTAATGTAGAATTTACATCAACTGATGATGAAGTGGAGGTGGCCGTTGATGAAGACTCAGAAGAAGATCTGGAACCTCGTGCGCCCATTGTTACTATCATGGGACACGTTGACCACGGCAAGACTTCATTGCTTGACTTTATCAGAAGCTCCAAAGTAACAGCAGGTGAAGCAGGTGGTATTACCCAGCACATTGGTGCTTACGATGTAATGACTTCCAGCGGACAAAAAATTGCGTTTTTAGATACTCCTGGTCACGAAGCTTTTACTGCAATGCGTGCCCGTGGTGCTAAAGTTACGGATATAGTTATCATTGTAGTGGCAGCGGACGATGATGTAATGCCACAAACAAAAGAAGCTATAAATCACGCTCAGGTGGCTGGTGTACCAATTGTTATTGCTATCAATAAAGTGGATAAGCCCAATGCAAACCCTGACAAAATCAAGGAAGCATTATCCAATATTAATATTCTTGTTGAAGATTGGGGAGGTAAATACCAGTGTCAGGAGATTTCTGCAAAAACAGGCCAGGGAGTTGATGAATTGCTTGAAAAAGTACTACTTGAAGCTGAGCTACTTGAACTGAAAGCTAACCCTAATAAAAATGCTGTAGGTACTGTTATTGAAGCTTCTTTGGATAAAGGACGTGGTTATGTGGCAACATTGCTGGTGCAGAGTGGAGTGATGAAGGTCGGGGATGTAATCCTTGCCGGAGCATATCATGGCAGAGTTAAGGCAATGTTTGATCATACCGGTAAAAAAATGGATAAGGTTGGCCCTTCCACTCCGGTGCTAATGTTAGGTCTGGATGGTGCCCCTCAGGCAGGTGATAAATTCAATGTCATGGAAAGTGACAGGGAAGCAAGAGAGATTGCAGCAAAGCGCGAACAGATACTTAGAGAACAGAGCATTAGAACTAAGAAACATATTACCCTCGACGAAATCGGACGACGACTGGCAATAGGATCGTTTAAAGAATTGAATGTTATCGTGAAAGGTGACGTGGATGGTTCGGTTGAAGCACTTTCCGATTCATTATTGAAGTTGAGCACCGAAGAAATTCAGGTGAATATCATACACAAAGGTGTAGGACAGATCTCTGAATCTGATGTATTGCTGGCCTCTGCTTCTGATGCGGTAATCGTTGGTTTCCAGGTTAGGCCATCTGCTTCAGCCCGTAGACTGGCAGAAAATGAAGAAATTGAAATCAGGCTTTACTCAGTGATCTATGATGCTATCAATGATGTTAAAGATGCCATGGAAGGTATGCTTGACCCTGAAGTTGAGGAGGTGATTGTAGGTAACGTGGAAGTCAGAGACGTATTTAAAATATCCAAAGTGGGTACCGTAGCAGGATGTATGGTTACAGAAGGCTACATCAAGAGAAATAACCCTATTCGATTGATTCGTGATGGTATCGTGGTTTATTCCGGTGAAATGGGGCAGTTGAAGCGCTTTAAAGATGATGTGGGAGAGGTCAAGAACGGATATGAATGCGGTATCAGCATAAAGAATTTTAATGACATCAAAGAAGGTGATGTGATTGAAAGTTACGAAGAGAGAGAAACGAAAAGAACCTTATAATATTTTATACATGGCAATAAAAAAAGGGTCCTAAAGCCCTTTTTTTATTGCGAGAAGTTTTATTTTTAATAATAGCTATAAATAATATTATTATAAAAGCTATTTTTGTTCTTATAATTGAGGAGATATTTCAACACACTCTCGTTATTGTATATTATTTGTTCTTTTTTTCCTCAAAGAATATTAAAATTGGAGAGTTATTTTTAAATTGTCCTTTAAATAAATTTTATTTGTTTAACATAACCTTACAATACCTTTAAAAAACAATAGGCCATGGAAGAAACCCCGATACAATCTTTTGATACCTGGAATACGTGGGCGCAGTATCTTGCTTACGGTTTGACGGGCTTAGCAGTTCTTATTTTATTGGGCCACCTTATCAAACTAGCAGCTACAAGCGATTCTAAAACCAAGTACGACTACATTAACCGGAGTGAGATAAATATTCTAATGGTTTGCAGTGTGCTGGTTATTATCGCAGGAGGTCTCTATGCCAACTCTTTTATCGCTGAGTTGGGGGTATTGTGGCTGTTCGTGAGAGTATTCGTTACAATCTCTATGGGCTTGATCATAGGTGTAATCATACAGAACTTACTTAAGTTCTACTATCCTTTCTATATTGAGAAGCGTTTGAAGAAGCTGAGATATAAACCAAGGATATCTCCTAAGACTGGTAAACCTATGAAACTGTTGAGTGAAGAGGAAGAAGATGTTTATCTGGATGAGGGAATGCAAGCAGAAGAGGAAATTTACTCAATTGATTATGACGTTTGGGTAGATGAAGAAACAGGATACACTAAAATTGAAAAATATGCAGGACACCTTCATGCTTTGCAATGCCCTGAGTGTAACTACCAGACATTTAGAGTTTCGCGAGAGGAGATACTAAAAGCTCCATCTTCAACGGAAGAAGGTGAATTAATGAAGCACTTTGAGTGTGGTTATTGTGGTTACAAGGCGAAAAAGAACTATAAAATTGCCATGCTGCATGATACTGCACAGTCTGAAGAAACGGCAACCGTTTAAATTTAGAAAGAATATTAACTGCAAGGCTGTCCTAATGGGGCGGCCTTTTTTGTTGTGTGAAGGTGTGGGGTTGGGGTTGAATTTATATTGGAGAGCAGGCTACAGGCACATTAAATCTCCGGGAAGCTTGATCTGATCAGAATAGAATTTCATACGGGTATGATTCTTTTCAAGAGGTTGAACTTTCTCAATAAGGTCGTGTTTGTGGTTATAAAAAACTTCTACGTAAAAATTGTTGAGGAGATAAAGGTTGATCTTATAGCCATAGTACCGGATAGAAACAATGAAGCTCCCCTCTAAAAACAATGTTTTAAGTTGGTCCTTTAGCTCTAATGAGTTGAATTTATGCGATGGAATCATCTTCCGAACATAGCCAATATATGGATAATAAAAAAGATAATGCTGTTGAAAATATGTATGCAGCCCGGAACAAATAAGAATTTCCGGGGATACAGTGACATTTTCGAATCCCGTGTTTGACGAACACGCGTTAATTACAAGCATTAATAGGCGTGGGGTACTGGTTTCACGTGTTTTAAGCTTATTTTCTAACGATTTGACATTTGATCCTCCTTAAATCCAGGGGTAGCCAGAGAGGGCAAACAAAAAAGCCTTTCTTTTTTTAAGAAAGGCTTTTAAACTTTAGAGGGTGGAAGATGGGACTCGAACCCACGACCTCCTGAACCACAATCAGGCGTTCTAACCAACTGAACTACAACCACCATTTTCCCTATTGGGAGTGCAAATGTAGATAGTAGTTATGAATTTACAAATATTTATAGAAATAAAAATTTTTATCTTTCAAACAGTAGTCTTTTACCCTTAATACTTTCATCGAACCTGCCGTGTTTGTATGCAAGATGCCCCGATACAAAGGTATGGGTAATGGAAGACTTGAAAGTTTGACCTTCAAAAGGAGACCATCCACATTTCGCAATAATATTACTTTTCTCTACTGTCCAGGGCAGATTTGTGTTAACTATGGCAATATCCGCATAATAACCTTCGCGAAGAAAACCTCTTTTTTCTATATTAAACAGAATAGCCGGATTATGACACATCTTTTCAACGACCTGCTCAAGAGTAATTTTTCCCCGGTGATAAAACTCCAGCATAGCCGGTAAACTATGCTGGATTAATGGTCCTCCTGAGGGTGCTTTAAAGTATGCATTTTTCTTTTCTTCCAAAGTATGAGGAGCGTGGTCTGTTGCCACAACGTCAATGCGCCCGTCAATTACAGCCTTAAGGATGGCCTCCTGGTCAGTTTTCGTTTTTACGGCAGGATTCCATTTAATAAATGTTCCTTTTTGTGCATAGTCCGTATCATTAAACCACATATGATGCACACAAGCTTCTGCAGTTATCTTCTTGTCTTTAAGAGGTATAGTATTGTCAAAAAGAGACAATTCCTTAGCTGTTGAAATGTGTAGAATATGAAGTTGGCTGCCATATTTTTTGGCCAATGCTACGGCCATAGATGAAGACTTGTAACAGGCTTCTTCACTACGTATCAACGGGTGACAATGGATGGGAACATCCTCTCCATACTTTTCTCTGTATATTTCAGTATTTTTTCTGATTGTAGCCTCGTCTTCGCAATGTGTTGCTATCAGCATGTCTACTTTCGAGAAAATATTTTCCAGTGTCTTTTCATTATCCACCAGCATATTACCTGTGGATGAGCCCATAAATACTTTTACGCCGCAGACTTTGTTGACAGGTGTTTTTAGAACCTCATCAATGTTGTCATTGCTGGCTCCCATAAAGAAAGAATAGTTGGCCAGAGAAGTGTTTTTACCTATCTCATATTTTTCTTCAAGCAGCTCTTGTGTGAGGGCATTAGGTACGGTATTTGGCATTTCCATAAAGGATGTTACACCACCTGCAACGGCGGCACGCGCCTCGGTGTATATGTTTGCTTTATGGGTAAGGCCAGGTTCTCTGAAGTGTACCTGATCGTCTATCACGCCAGGTAAAACATACGCGCCTTTCGCATCAATGATCTGGTCCGCCTCGGTGCCACTTATCTCACCGGCAATCTTGTGTATAAATTCTCCTTTGATAAGAATATCAGAAGAAAAGATCTTACCTTCATTGATTATTTGGGCATTTGTAATTAATATCGATTTCATGCGCGTCTGTTTGTTTTCAATGGATTGTGCCTTGATGTTGAGAAATGTAACAAACAAGCTATAAAATTATTTGTAACTCGCATGTTTGCTATATTTTTATATCCGAAATGTTAGCTCACCCTAACATTATAATTTACAAATTACAGGCTTTCGCAATCAAGCAGCAAATAAACTTTGTGTTTTATGGGTAAGGAAATAGAGACATTTGAAGATTTTAAATTAAACCGACAGCTTTTAAATGCGATTGAAGAGCTAGGCTTTACAGAACCTACCCCAATTCAAAAAAGTGCGATACCCCTGGTGCTGGCCGGACATGATGTAATGGGGATTGCCCAAACCGGTACGGGAAAAACTGCGGCATTTGTGCTTCCCATTCTTATGAAAATAAAGTACGCTCAGGGGGCAGATCCACGTGCACTCATTCTGGCTCCAACCAGGGAGCTGGTTTTGCAAATAGAGGAAAATATCAGGATGTATTCTACTTACCTTGATATTCGCTATACTACTTTATATGGTGGTGTAGGAGCGAAGACTCAGATTGAGGCGGTCCAGCAGGGCGTAGATATTGTTTTGGCAACGCCTGGCAGGTTTATGGATGTTTACCTTAAAGGGGAACTCAATACAAAATTTATTAAGACTTTCGTGCTTGATGAGGCTGACAAAATGATGGATATGGGCTTTATGCCTCAGATTAGAAAAATATTGGAAGTCATTCCTGTAAAACGGCAAAACTTGCTTTTTTCAGCCACTATGGCGGACAGGGTTTTGAAACTTTCTGAAGAGTTTCTGGAATTTCCGGAGATTGTTGAAGTAGCGCCGCAAGCCACCACTACGGATACTGTTGAGCAGCAGCTTTACCAGGTGCCTAACATGAGAACTAAAATAAATTTTCTAGAGTATCTGCTAAGGAAAGAGGAATTTAAAAGAGTGCTGGTCTTTACAAGAACCAAGTCCACTGCTGATAATGTGTTTAAATATCTGGATAGAAAAGGTCTGGGGCCCGTGCGGGTTATCCATTCCAATAAAGGGCAAAACAGCCGGATCAATGCTATAAACGAGTTTAAAGAGGGTGAATTAAAGGTATTGGTTTCTACCGATGTTTCAGCGCGGGGGATTGATGTCAGCATGGTTTCTCATGTTATTAATTTTGATGTGCCGATTATCTATGAAGACTATGTGCATAGAATAGGCCGAACCGGAAGGGCAAGAAATGAGGGAGTAGCCCTGACGTTCGCCAATAAGGCAGAAATGCTTCACATTGGAAAAATACAGGAGTTGATAAGAGCGGAGATACCTCAAAAGCCACTTCCCGAAGAGATTGAAGTTACAGAGACACCCCGTCAGGAAAAAATCGACATTGAGATGGATATAGATGTCTTTAAAAGGCGGGAAAATCCTGATTTTAAGGGGGCATTTCACGAGAAGAAGAAACACTATAGCCAAAGACCAAACAAGAAGTCGGGTACAAAAGGGAAAAAATCACGCAGAAAATAAGCATTACAAACGCAACGTTATTTTTGATAAAATTTGATAAAAGAAATACTACTTATGAAAAAATTGCACTCATTGTATCTTTTTGCAGTTATAATTTCATTCCCATTTAATGCTCTTTGTCAATCTGACGAAGATATGCTGAAAATTATCTTCGATGAGACCCTGAAGAATGGCCATTCGTATGAGATGCTTGACTATCTGAGCAATGAAATTGGCGGCCGCCTTAGCGGATCACCTGAAGCTGCAGCGGCGGTAGAGTGGAGCCGTCAGGAAATGATAAAGTTAGGGTTTGATACAGTGTTTTTACAGGAGGTAATGGTGCCTCATTGGGTAAGGGGGAAAAAAGAAATTGTCAGAATTGTTAATTCAGACAGAATGGGGACAATTGATCTTGCAGCTTGCGCTTTAGGTAATTCAGTAGGCACGGGAGATCAGGGCTTAGCAGCAAATATTATCGAAGTAGATGGTATTGAATCGCTTAAAAAGCTTGATAAGAAGAAAATTGAGGGGAAAATCGTGTTTTTTAACAGACGAATGGATCCAACCCGTGTAAACACTTTTGCTGCCTATGGTGAAGCTGTGGATCAGCGGGTATACGGAGCTTCCGAAGCGGCTGCTTTAGGCGCCGTGGCGGTTGTGGTGAGGTCGATGGCATCCAATGATGACGACATACCTCATACAGGAACCTTGATATATAAAGAGGGTGTAAAGCAGATTCCTGCATTTGCTTTAAGCACTAATTCAGCCAATTTACTTAGTAAAAGCCTGAAGGCTCAACAGGGATTAAAGCTTTATTTAGAAGCACACTGTAAGATGTTGCCCGATGTGCTTTCATATAATGTAGTGGGAGAAATAAAAGGTTCAGCCAAACCAAATGAGTATATTATAGTCGGTGGACATTTGGATTCATGGGATTTGGGTGATGGAGCCCATGATGACGGTGCGGGGTGTGTTCAATCCATTGAAGCTGTTCGTGTTTTGAAAAATGTAGGATACAAACCCTACCACTCTATAAGAGCGGTGATGTTTATGAATGAAGAGAATGGTCTAAGGGGAGGTGTCAGGTATGCCGAATTAGCGAAGCAAAATAATGAGAAGCACCTAGTAGCTATTGAGTCTGATCGTGGAGGCTTTACACCTAAAGGTTTTACTCTGACTGGAAGTGAAACAGCACGGGCTAAACTAATTAGCTGGAAGCCATTATTTGAGCCATACGGGATATACGATTTTAACAAACCCGGAGGTGGGGCTGATATAAGCCCTTTAGAAGAACAGGGGACGGCGCTGATAGGCTTTCTGCCAGATTCTCAGCGTTACTTTAACCTTCATCATACTACGGCAGATACTTTTGATAAGATAGATAAAAGAGAGCTTGAGCTCGGGGCAGCCAGTATGGCAGCGTTGGTTTATTTAATTGATAAATACGGAATAGATGGAAAGAATTGATACGGAGCTAACCCGGATGCTTAACATAAAGTATCCTGTTATAATGGCTCCAATGTTTTTAGTTTCCAATGCCGCGATGACAGTTGAGGCTGTAAGGGCAGGGATTACTGGTGCCATTCCGGCACTTAATTATCGCACAGATCGTGAATTCAGGGCGGCACTTGCTGAAATAAAGAAGGCAGTGGGCGGACCATTTGGCATAAACCTGATTGTGAATAAGTCCAATTACAGGCTCGAAGAACAGCTTAGGACATGTGTGGATTATGAGGTGGATTTTATTATCACATCATTAGGTAGTCCACGAAAGGTAATAGAAGCCTGTAGTAAAAAGGGTATTAAGGTTTTCTGTGATGTTACCGAAGAGCAATATGCCAGAAAGGTAGAAGAGCTTGGAGCCGATGCGTTAATAGCTGTTAACTCCGGAGCGGGAGGGCATGCAGGGCCTATGCCGGCCAGCAAGCTTATTCCCCTTTTGAAGGCAAACTGTAAAATACCCGTAATATCTGCGGGAGGTGTAGCTACAGGATCTGAGTTGCGTGACGTGCTGACCCTTGGAGCGTGTGGAGTGTCTATGGGCAGCCCTTTTATCGCTTCTGATGAAGCGGAAGTATCGCAGGAGTATAAACAGGCTGTAGTGGATTATGGAGCTGATGATATAGTAATGACTAACAGGTTATCAGGGACACCATGTACAATAATAAATACTCCATATGTTCAGAAAATAGGAACAAGGCAAAATTGGCTAGAGTCGCTGCTAAACAGAAATAAAACTCTTAAGAAATATGCTAAGATGCTTACTTTCTACAAAGGGATGAAATCCCTGGAGAAAGCAGCTTTTAGCGCTACGTATAAGACGCTTTGGTGTGCGGGACCTTCAATTGAGCATGTGCATGCCATTCGTCCTGTAAAAGAGATTGTGGGTACGCTCATTGATGAATATAGCAAACAATCTGAGGAAGTTTCCTGAATGCTAATTTTAACTGAACAAACGAAAAGGGAGCAATGCTCCCTTTTCTGGTTTACAGGTCAAGCATGATCAGTTGATCAGTTGATCCTTGGGGTTTAGGTTGAAGAAGAATATACAGCTTGCGATATTCTTTCAACTGCGCAATATCTAAAATTTAATTCTAAAAATAAAATATTTTCCCATACTAAACTTACGTCACAAACTATAGTGCAAAACATTATTTTATGATGAATATTAAGAAAACAAATGTGTTGAGACTTTTATGTTTTTAAGCATAATTTTAACGGAAGATTGATAATTTAATAAAATATTACGCTCACGAACGATGATGTAAACCAAAAACAATTCCCGCTTTTTTACCTTAATGGCTGTAGCAGGTATAAGCGCAAAGGTAACTGCCTCAGACCGTGAAAAGTGGTAACCACAATAGGTGTTTGACCAAGTACATTATCTCACCATTTAAAGACATATTTTCGGAAAAATATTACATGAAAAATTGATACTATTTTTCGTTTTCAAATATTATTTCTCATATGTGTGTTTCGACATATTTTCCAAGGTCAATAAATGAAAGTTCGTATTTTATTAGACCTAATTTGAGACCCTGATTGAAGAGCTATATATAAAGACGGGTATGGGTGTGAAAGGAACACTAAATAATTTGTAGCATGCTATGGCATTCTATTTTTGGTCTTCCATATGTTCCTTGTATAAGAGGGTAATGGGGAAGTCATTGCCATGTACGAAGCCGGTAGGATACTGGGCCTGGCCACCATATTTGTCGCTTAGTTCAGGAACTCTCTCTTCCATAAATATCTTGAGTTCATTGACAGTAATTTTGTTATCACCAGAGTCAGCTTTGCCATCAAGGCCTTCCAGCAGGGCATAAGTGAATACGCCATGTTCAAGTACTTCGAATTCAGAGGCAAACTGCTGTGTTCCACTGGATGCGATCATTACCACGCCAGATGACCTGGCCAACTGAACAATAGCCTTCTCTTCAGACGCCGCAGCCCTCACATTTATTGATTTTACGGCTCCTCCGGAATGACAGGCATCCATTAATATTAGCTGCTTTTGAGACTTTACCTTTGAGAGGTGATTTTTTAAATCAGTTGCTGATATTCCCTTTTCCTTGAGTTGAGCAGGGTCGCCATATAGCTTGGTAATATCGGTCGGCACCAGGTAATACTCATTATCGCTATCCATGTCAAGGGTACCGTGTCCCGCATAATAAAAAACGAATACATCTTCCGGTTGCGCCTGAGAAATGATTGATTCAAAGCCTTTAATAATATTTTCTTTAGTGGCTTCAGTGTCGTAAATCTCCGTTTTTCTTATTGATTTAAACATTTTGCTGCTATTCTCAATTATTTTTTTTGTAAATGCCTTGGCATCAGGTTGCGCGTAGTTGAGATTATAGCTCGCATTTTTATACTTATTAATACCCACAGACAGCATGTACAAACTGGAGGTGGCTATTATTTCTCCGTTATATTCAACTTTCAGGTAGTCAGGACGGGATTCGATCTTTTGGAAGTTCTTAACGATTACTTTAAAGTCATTTCGTCCGTTTACGAGGTTTACTTTATATTTTTTAGCTACCCTTTGTTCTTCACCTATAGATTCTAGCTGGTCATCAATAATGATGAGCTTTTCATTTTGATAAATATTAACCTCTTTTATACCACCGCCGCCATCGTAGATATCAACATCAAGCTCCAGTGATTTACTTTGGGTTAGATATTTACCATCCTCATAATCTAACTGCTTTTCTTTGCCCAATGTAAGGGCATTTGTATTAAAAAATGCTGCCGACGGTCTGTTTAGCTTGGTTAGGTCGAAAATTCGCTCCCCATCTTCGAGTAATATTTCTACAACACGCCGGGCTTGCCTGATACTCTTGTTTAAGGTCTCCGGCCGGTAGAGTATATCAAAATATTGTTCTGCAGTGTAAAAGTCAGCCAACTTGTGGATGCCCTGGTTAATGTGCCACCCAAAATATTCCGCCCCGGATGAGCTACAGCTAAAATAACCTTCAGGAGTCCAGCAAATCCATTCTCCATCATCAGAAACAAAAAAATGAGCAAACGGACTAACTGTCTCACCGAGCGTGCCATATATATCTTCAATGTCTTTCCAGGTTTTGTCACCTCTGTTTTTCAGGTGACTGATCACATCCTTCCAAGCCTTTGAAGATGATAAATAAGTTAATGAATCAACCTCAAGAGCTGAGAAGTACTGTCCCCAAACAGGATCCGTAAAAACTTCTCTCATACTTGGAGCCTCTCCTTTCTCTGCCAGTTTCCAGAGCTTAATGGTCTGGTCCTCGCTTCCTGAAGCCATATACCTGCCATCCCGACTTACTGTAACGGATCTTATGCCTCCGCTATGACCAAGGAACTCCTTTATCATTTGTCCCTCACGACCGTACATTTTTAAGGAAAAGTCACTACCAACTATAATGTTCCCCTCAGGTGTAACCTGAAAATCAAGTATACGGCCATCCTCATATTCATTATTTTGAATTATACCACCACGATTAACTTCAAGTGTATAAACACCGGTTTGTCTTACATCTTTCTTTGCATTGGCCAAAAAGCCTTCAGATGGCTTGTCAGGATTACTTTTTAATGTGAATGAGTTGAAATCGAATGCAAATGGATAGATGGGCTTATCGGTTCCCTTTGGTTGCTCGCGGGAAATAAATAATTCCATACCACTACCAAAAGTAAGTCCCCAGATTGTGCCTCCTTTCCCCTTAATAGTTTGCTGTATTCTGCCATTTATAGGATTCCATATTTGAATTATATTATTGTTTCCTCCTGCAGAGGCTACGATGTAATTTCCACTGACAGAGGCAGGTGAGAAATCCGCACTGAAAACTGTATTGTCATGACCATAGAACTCGGTCCATTTATTACCCTCTGGCACGGAATAACTGGCTCCATGCCCTGCAGCATCCATAGCAACCAGAATTTTAGAATCATGTGAAAAAGTAATGGCGTTGATAATGTTGTCAGACTTATCGAATTCCTTTACAAAGGAACCATCAGCCCTCCACAATACCAATTCTTTTTCCAGGCTGCTGGAAGCAATATAGCTGCCGTCCGGAGAAATGTTGATTTTGTTTACTATACCTTTATGTTTTTTCAACTCGGTTAATGGAAACTTTTTGATACCATCATCAAGCCCTTTCAGGTCATAGAGTAGTACATTTTTGCTATCTGAAGCCACTGCCAGAGCTTGAGTTTTATTGTTGAAAGCTAAACCGGTTATCCTTTTACCTATCTCAATGGTGGCAACTGTTCTCAGGCGTTCGGAACTATCGGCTTTCCAGATTCTAATTGTTCCATCGTCGCTTCCACTTGCCAGGTATTTTCCATCACCCGTAAAATCAAGGCTATTGATTACATTAGTATGACCTATAGCAGCAGATACCTGCTTGCCTTTTTCAAGATCGATGATAATAATGTAATTTTCTTTTTCCGTGTTGACAGGATAGCCGCCCACCGCAAGGGTTTTTCCGTCAGGAGAAATCGCAGACGCATACAGCATACCTTCAGGGCCGTTCCCTATTTCGCTTTCGAACTTGTTGATCAGCTCGGCAGTCCTTGAATTCCAAACGCGTATTGTTTTATCTTCAGATACTGAAATTACTTTTTCACCATCGGGTGAGAACAAGATGTTATATATCTTTCCGGAATGCCCCTGCGCATTAATGACTATCCGCGGGACGCCGGTTTGAGCGATAGCTTCAGCCACGGTAAGGATCAGTATAGCTGCCAGGAATGTTTGTCTGACAAGTACATTCATAAATATGTAATTTAATGCATGGTTGGCCCAGCCTAACAAGTAAAAGTAGTTAAATTTTAGTACTTTAAAAAGATGAACCGTAACCTACAAGATGCATGTCCCGAATGACATCAGCGAAATCACGATTGCTTAGTATTTTATTTTGGTCTGTAATATCAGCGGCTTTTATAGGGCCGGGGACGTTAACTACAGCTTCATCCGCAGGTGCATTGTTTGGATTCCAACTGATATGGGCGCTGGTTTTTGCTACTATAGCCTGTATTGTGCTTCAGGAGATGGCGGCCAGAATTACTATTACTTCAGGCCAGGAGATAGGACAGGCCATGAAGCAGGTAAGCGGAAGTTCTCAACCATTTGTTTACTTTGTCACTTTTGGAGTTATACTGGGGTGTGCTGCATATGAGGCTGGCAATATCCTTGGTGCTATTGAGGGCATACGGCTGATCGCAAATGTAAATAAGCTATTTTTAACAATATTGATAGGCCTAATATGCGGCATCTTGCTGTGGTGGGGCACAGTGAGAATAATAGCCAGTACGTTGGGAGTGGTCGTGGCAGTCATGGGTGTAGCATTTATATGTGTAGCTATTAAAGCAGATGTCGATAATGCGGCCATGGCTAAGGGGTTGGTTCCTTATATCCCCAATCGATCCGAATGGCTTGTTTTAGGGCTAATAGGCACTACAATTGTACCTTATAATCTCTTTTTAGGCTCAGGGCTAAGCAAAGGGCAAAGTGTTGGGCAGATGCGGTTCGGACTTACCATATCAATTCTTCTCGGAGGTCTGGTATCGGTTGCGATACTTATCGCAGGTACCCAGGTCAATGGTGACCTGTCTTTTCATAACCTTGCGTTGGTAATGGGAGAGAAGCTAGGAGCCTGGGCTAAAGTAATGTTGGCTTTTGGTCTATTTGCTGCTGGCTTTACTTCTTCGATTACAGCTCCTTTGGCTGCCGGTGTATTAGCAAGAAGCATTATGCCTGATAACAGAAATAGGGTTTATAAAGCGGCATGGATGGCAGTATTATTAACAGGTTTGATCTTTGGCGTGGCAGAGATAAAGCCTATTCCTATCATTATTGCAGCCCAGGCCATGAATGGAATGATTTTGCCCTTAGCAGTATTGCTTCTGATTATTCAGGCCAACCATATAAAATTAATGAAAGGTCATATAAACAGTGTTGGATTAAATATACTGGCATTTTTTATATTAGACTTCGTGCTGATCATCGGGATAAATAATATTTTCAAAGCAACGTACAATGCCTTGGATATACAACTGTCGAATGATCTATCACATCTGTGGATCATGCAGTTGATCGCTTCACCGGTAATACTTTATGCCCTTTTAAAGGTCATTAAGCTACGACGGCACTAAAGTTTATTGACCCTAACACTTTCTAATTCAACTCTTGATAGTTCTTCAAGCTGACCGGTTGTAAACGCAATGCCCAACTTCTCCAGTTCTGCAGGTACATCTGGTTTTGGCTTATAGTTGATGTAATCTACAAATCGAATGCCTTCCACGATTCGTTCATTATAAGCTTCTCTGAACCGAAAACCACCTCCGTCAGTATAGTATTGATATGCCAGATAGTCTATTTTGTGGTCAGATTTATTGATCCAGTAAATAAACCGGTCTTCAAAATCCTTTCCTCCGCCATTTTTATCAAAAGTGACCTTTATTTTGTGGTACTCCTTCCCTTTGATCTCTTCAAACCCCAAATAAGTTTTGTTCACCGCCGGGTCGTTGAGCCCTTTAGGGAGAAATGCAAAATATATTACTGAATTAACAGAATTTGAATATTTAACAGCCATAGAATCCGGAATATCTGTTTTCTCTCCATTGATTTCCCTGTAGAACCCATCATTAGAAAGTACGTCTCTGTACAAGTCCGAGGAATCTTTGAACAAGCGAACATATTCATATTTACCGTCCGTCATTTTGGCTCCATATTCTTTTCCTCTGAAGGTAAACTCTATTTCAACCCCGTTGTAATTGCTGCCACCCGCCTGTTCAATCGTTTTATCAACTATAAGGCTGGCATCTTCCTTTGTTGGAGTGCAGTTAATAAAAAACAGGCCAATAGCCAAAAGAATCAAATTTTTCATAGTTGTAATCTCTTAAATAAGTTTAGCGTGTGTATTGATATATCTTTCTGGCAGCTCTCCTTTGGTGGCTGCCTGATAATCCGAATACGAACATGGAATAATACAGTTACGGGCATACTTCTCCTTTCCATGAGGGTAGGGTACCTCCATCCACCATTTTTCACTTAGTTTACTTTTATAAAAGCTTAGGGTTTCCGGCTCTGAGGGCATCGAAACTACAAATTTGAGATAGTCATTATTCTTGAAATTTTGATCATTTTTACGATGGTAGTACCCTTCTATGAAGTACCAGATCATAGTTGCTACTACAGAGGCTGTTTTTTTCAGGTCATCGTCATGTTCAGGGTTGTACTCATAAAAACCGGCAGAGCTTAGTTTTTCATTCAGGCCGGCATACCAGCAGATCTGACAAGCCTCTTCGCCAGTAAGGCCAAATGGCTGAGCATTGGCAGTACCCGGTGCATCACTTGACTTGATAGAGGTTATATCAAAAGACAGCATATCGGCATTCCGTATGATGGGTTCCATCTCTTTGATGTTCGACCTCAGATGCCCAATACGGTAAGCTTCAAAATAAAGCTTTTCCAGGATATTAATTGCGTTCTGGTCAATTAGATAGCTTTGATAGGCCAGGTGGCTATAGTTAAAAAGGTAGTTAGGTTCGTGCAATAGTATTTTATGAATATGCTGCAAATGAGGAGGTTGGCTTACTCCTTCCTCCATGTCAAGGAATGCATCTACATTAAGCAGACTAATTAATTTGTCCATACCCTCATAAGCCTGAAACTGACCATAGTCCAGGTCATGCGAGCCCCCGACGATCAGGGGCAGCACGTTGTTTTCTATTAAAATCTGGCAGACTTCTTTAATACGTCCATAGGTTTCGTCAAGATCAACTCCGTTGCGGAGCGTGCCCATATCGATAATTTTATATGCACCATATCCCTTTTTGAGATTATAAAGTTTTTTTCTTATTTCCAGGGCTGCAGATGCAGTGCCTTTGTTTACTACAGTACCCCGCTCTTCATTTATTCCAATGATAGCTATGTCTGCGTCCCGGTAATCAGGCATACGTTCCGAATTGACTTTGATGTTTTTATAGAAACTGTTAGAATGTCTGATATGTGAAAAATGCTCTTCGTCCAGCGGGGAGAAAAATATTTTAAGGTCCATAGGGTCTGTATATTTTAAATAAAAATACGCTTTTGCAGCTATAATAAAAAAAGGCAGATTGAGATTTTAGATTAAGTGTTCAATCCTGAAAATGGGATGTGTTAAGAACTGAAATAAAAAAGCCCTAAAGATATTCTTTAGGGCTTTATGCATTTTTTAGTTCGGTTTAACCTCCAAAATCGTCAAACCTGATGTTTTCAGGGGGAATTCCCATTTCGTCTAGCATCTTTAATACTGCTGCGTTCATCAAAGGAGGTCCGCATAAGTAATATTCTACTTCTTCAGGCTCCGGATGCTCTTTCAGGTAATTGTCATAAAGTGCCTGGTGGATAAATCCAAGATACCCATCAGCCTCTCTGTCATCGAGGCTCTTCTTTACTTTCCAGTTATCCGTATCAAGTGGTTCTGAAAGTGCTATGTTGAACTGGAAGTTTGGAAATTCATCTTCAATCTTCCTGAAGTGATTGGTGTAGAAAAGCTCTTTTTTAGAACGCCCACCATACCAGTAAGAAACTTTTCTGTCGGTTTTCATGGTATGGAAAAGGTGGAAGATCTGAGCTCTCAGAGGAGCCATACCTGCTCCACCACCGATGTATATCATTTCGCGATCTGTGTAGTTGATTGCAAACTCTCCATAAGGACCAGAAATGGTTACTTTATCTCCCGGCTTTCTTGAGAACACATAAGATGAACATATTCCAGGATTTACATCCATAAATTTACCAGCGTCTCTATCCCATGGTGGAGTAGCAATCCTGATATTCAACATTACGATGTTTCCTTCCGCAGGGTGGTTGGCCATGGAGTAAGCTCTGAAGATCTCTTCATCATTTTTCATTACAAGATCCCACATCTTGAAATTGTCCCAGTCTTTTTTAAATACATCTTCAGGGTGTCCCAGCTCAGGTTTGGGAGTAATGTCCATGTCAGAGAATTTCACTTCAATAACAGGTACGTCGATTTGTACATATCCACCTGCTTCAAATTCCAAAGTCTCACCTTCAGGGAGTTTCATAACGAATTCTTTAATAAAGGTAGAAACGTTATAGTTGGATACTACTTCACAATCCCACTTCTTGATACCAAAAATCTCTTCCGGTATCCTGATTTGCATATCTTGTTTTACTTTTACCTGACAAGACAATCTCACATTTTCCTTCTGCTCACTTCTGCTCAGGTGACCAACTTCTGTCGGCAATACGTCCCCTCCACCATCTTCTACTACACATTTGCACATGGCACAAGTACCACCACCACCACAGGCAGAAGGCAAGAATATCTTCTGAGCAGACAAGGTGGAAAGCAACGTTGAACCGGCCGTGGTAACAATAGGGTTATCCGAGTCACCATTAATAGTGATTTTGACAGGTCCCGACTGCACCAGTTTCGACTGTGCGAAAAGCAATATAAAAACCAGTATGAGGATGATTATTGTAAATGCTACAATAGATGTTAGAATAACTGTACTCATTGAAATTGAATAGTTTCTTCAATAAAATTTAGACCCTTGAAAAGGGACTACAAATATATTTAGGAAATGTTTAAAACTATAATCTATAGGATTAAATTTTGGTTCAATTTAACACTGATGGAAATCATTATTTTTTACCAGGAATATGAAATGAACAGGAGTTTTGACAAATGCAGGTATACTTTTATCTGCAAAACCTTCCTGCTTCAGGTTCGCCCATGCCAGGTGTTTTGAATAAAGTGGGAAATAAACACTTCTTTTATAATCAATAAGATTGTAATTACCCCACTTGATGTTTAAAAAAACTCCACAGGTTGCTTATCCTTAACATGTTTATCTAGCTGGCATACGAATAGGTCAGGTTGGGTATTTCAATCTCTGCCTGTTTGCCGGAGGTGAAAACCGCATTAACTCCATTGGCGTTTGCCAAAAGCTCTTGCAAGGCCTTAAGGTCTATTTTGCCAATGATATATCCGTAATCCGATCCAACATAGCTTTCCGAAATGCTGGTAAACACATTTTTATCAATATCCTCAATATTGTTAAAGCTTAAATATACTTCTACGGATAGAGAGCTACCGGAGGTGAAGTCGGCTGACTTGTATCGGTAGGTGTACCCCTGAGTGAGTGCTATTACATCGGATAGTACTGCCAGGCCTGTTGGCAAACTGCCGGCACCTTTTCCGATCAATGTCTGATCACTGGCATATTTCCCGTTGATCAATACACAGTTAAACTCGTTTTCCACATGGTACAAAGGATTTTGCTCATCAATAAAATGTGGCGCAACCAGGGTTGAGAGTACTTTACCGTCAAAATGGCCTTTCGCCAGGAGCTTTATTTTTAGGTTCCGCTCCTTTGCAAAAGCAATATCCTTTTCTGTAATGCTTTGTATTCCCCAGTTGAATATATTTTCGGGATGTTGTCGTATACCGAATGCATGCTGAAGTATGATGCTCAATTTGAATTTAGGGTCGAAACCACCAACATCCAGTGTTGGGTCAGTTTCTGCAAAACCGTTTGCCTGAGCTTCGCCAAGTGCTTCTTCGTATGATTTTCCTTCCTGAAAAAGTTTGGTGAGTATATAGTTAGAAGATCCGTTGAAAATACCTTTGATCTCTTCGATACGTTCAGAGGCATAATAGTCTTCCAGATTACGAATTATGGGTATACTACCGCAAACAGCACCTTCATAGAGTAGAGGTGTTTTATATTCCTCCTGTAGTGCAATGAGCTCATCAAGGTTTTCAGCAACCATCTTTTTATTAGCCGAAACCACAGCTTTGCCTTTTTTTAAAGCAGCCCTTACAATTTCAAGTGCTGCTTTGGGGTCGTCAATGAGCTCTACAATTATATTTATATCTTTATTACCCAGTACTTCAGCAGCATCATAAGTAATTTTCTCAGCTTCTATGCTTCTTTCCTTTTCCTTGTTTTTAACACATACTTTAACTATTTCGGCATCGGCATTATTTTCCGATAGAGTTTTATATAATCCCTGTCCTACACATCCGAAACCAAAAAGACCTATTTTATATTTACTCATTTTACTTTTTATTTAATAGTGCTTGAATTTGTTTTGTAATGGCTTTTGCCTCGATAAGAAAGCCATCATGTCCGTAAAGAGAATCTATAAGGCCAAATTCAGCGTCCTTGATATTTTTGGCGATAAATTTTTGTTCGGCGTATGGAAATAGTATGTCTGTCCTTATCCCCAATACCAATGTTTTTGCCTTAATAGATTTGAGTGCATGCCGCACAGATTTTTTTCCTCTTCCTATATTATGGCTGTCCATAGCTTTGCTCAGGTACCAATAGGAAAGTACAGTGAACCGATCGCTTAACTTCTGCCCCTGGTAATACTGATAACTACTGGCTTTGAAATCATCAACCTTATCCTCAAAGTCTGTCTGAGTCTTCCTGTAGGTATTTTGATTTCTGTATGACAGCATGGCTATGGCTCGTGCAGCCTGAAGTCCTTTTTCTCCGGCACCTTCATAGTTATATCGGTATGTAGGATCGGCCTCAATGGCCATTCTCTGAGCAGTATTGAAGGCTATACCCCACGCAGAGTGCCGGGCATTGGTTGCTATTACACATATGGATTCAAATAAATCCACATCAGAGGATGCCCACTCAAGTAGCTGCTGTCCTCCCATGGAACCTCCTATTCCCAGAAGAATTTTGCTTATGCCAAGGTGTTCTTGCAAGACCCTGTGCGCATTTACCATATCCTTCACAGTGATCAAAGGAAAGTTAGGGCCGTATTTTTCGCCAGTTTTGGGGTCGATACTATCAGGGCCTGTAGTGCCATAGCAGGAACCCAGTATATTGGCGCATACAATAAAATGCTTATCCGGGTTGATTATACATCCCTTTCCAACTACTCCAGGCCACCATTCCACAGGATCAGCATTGGCAGTAAGCGCGTGAAATACCCAAACAACATTGTCCCTTTCCGGGGATAATGAGCCATGGGTGGTATAGCTTATCTCAAGTTCAGGGAGTGTGTTGCCACACTCCAAACTGAACTCTTGATTAAATTTGAGGGATTTCAAATTATCTTGCTGATCAGGCTTCGGCTGATACTGCGGTGTTAATTTTGTCAAAGGCATTTTTTAAGTCTTCTTTTATGTCATCTATATGTTCTATTCCCAGTGATATTCTAAGGAGATTAGGCAATACACCCGAGGCACGTTGTTCCTCATCACTAAGTTGTTGGTGAGTAGTAGCTGATGGTTGTATAATCAGCGTTTTGGCGTCACCAACATTAGCCAAATGGCTTACCAGTTTTAAGTTATCGACAAAGGCGGTTGCCTCTTCTTTACCTCCTTTAATCACAAAGGTGAGCACTCCGCCAAAACCATTATTCAGATATTTTTTTGCTAAGGAATGATAGCTGCTACTTTGTAAGCCAGGATAATTTACAGACTCGACCTGCGGATGATTCTCCAACCATTGTGCAAGCTCAAGGGCATTGTCAGCGGTTCGTTGCACCCTAAGAGATAAGGTTTCAAGGCCTTGTAAGAGCAAGAAGGAGTTAAATGGACTTAACGCCGGGCCAAAATCACGCAGGCCTTCTACCCGGGCTCTGATGGCAAAGGCAATATTTGGCAATCCCAATGGATTATTGAAACCGAAAGTCTCCCAGAAATTGAGTCCATGGTATCCTTCAGAGGGTTCTGTAAACTGAGGGAACTTACCATTGCCCCAATTATAATTTCCGCTATCAATAATTACACCCCCGATAGAGGTACCATGTCCACCGATCCATTTAGTGGCAGATGCGGTTACAATGGCGGCGCCATGCTCTACAGGTCGGAACAAATAACCTGCCGCGCCAAAGGTGTTATCAACGATTAAAGGAATATCATATTTTTTTGCAAGTGTCGCAATGGCATCGAAGTCAGGGATGTTAAAGCCCGGATTACCAATAGTTTCCAGGTAGATTGCTTTGGTTTTATCATCAATCAATTTTTCAAGATGCTCCACCTGATCACTTTCAGCAAAACGGGCCTCTATACCGATTCGCTTAAAGGCCACCTTGAACTGGTTGTAGGACCCTCCATACAGGTATGGTGATGAAACAAAATTGTCACCAACCGTAAGTATATTATTTAATGCTATAAATTGTGCAGCCTGCCCAGAACCAACTGCCAGAGCGGCAACTCCACCTTCAAGTGCAGCAATACGCTTCTCAAATACATCCGTAGTAGGGTTCATGATACGGGTATATATATTTCCAAACTCTTTTAATGCAAACAGGTTAGCACCATGTTCGGAGTTTTTAAAAGTGTAAGAGGTAGTTTGATATAAAGGTACAGCCCGTGAGCGTGTAGACGCCTCAACATCTTCGTATCCGGCATGTAGCTGTAGAGTTTCAAATTTTAATGACTTAGACATAATTATATTGTTTTCAATGTTATAGATCTTGAGAAAATTTAGGGGAGCTGCGCTGAGAGGATTGGTTCCTTTTGCCAAAATCAGACCAGTGCCGGATATAATGAATCAATGATATATAAGATTCCCTATCCCGGTTTATCTCAGGGCAGGTGTTGTTGTTTTGTGAAAGGCGGCAAGCCTACTAACAACAACAGCAGCAACAGCACATGTCGCTGCTAAATAAGGAAATAATGTAATTGGTCAGCGATTTGATTGATCGTTGAAAAACCGCTAGAAGACCTGTTTGATGTTGGATTGATCTTTTCATTTTTCATCAATTTATATTCTCCCGAATCCGCCACCTGACGGACATTCCTGGGATCAGGATGTAGCACCTTGGTTTGGTTACCAGGTTGCTAGCGTTTCTCAGAGCCTGTCTCTCCACGCTTCTTTATAAATCGATTTCTCAAGAGAGAGTATCGAATTGATCTTACAAACGTAGTGAGCGTTTGCAACGTTTCCAAATCATTTTCCGAAATTTTTATCTAAACAGGTTAGTTTCAGGCAATTTTACTTCCATAATGGTGCTCAAAAGTTTCTTTGGCCAGCTTTTGAACATCCTCTTTTAAGGTGTCAGGGCTAATGATAGATACTTCAGAACCAAACATCAACAACCATCGGGACAAGCCTCTGAAGCTTGATGTCATGAATTTAAGCTCAACACCATCGTTTACTTCTTTTTCTTCTGCAAGTCCGAAATAGTACTTCTGTTCTCCAAGGTGGCGGGAGACTCTTTTGGATACAATTATCCTTGATTCCCGCAGATCCGTTCCTCGCATAAATGTTTTGAGGTATTCCTGGTAAGATTGATGCTTGCCCGGGTCGTAATGCTCATCTAGCACACGAAGCTTTGTAATTCTGTCAGTACGGAAGTCCCTGAGATCTTGCCGCATTCTGCAAAAGCCAATCATGTGCCAGTGTGATCCGTAGTAGCAGAGCCCCAGCGGTTCGGCTTGTCGGGTGTTATACTGACCGTTATAATTGGAAAAATACTCAAAGGAAAGCACTTTCTTATGTGCCAGAGCCGATTGAATATCCGCCAGAAAGTGATCAGGAAATTGCTCAGCAGTTATGTTAGGCCTTTGCAGAACCTCAATGTTTTGCTCCAGATTTTCGAGGTAGTCCTTTTCCTGCATTTTAAGCACTGCCTTTATTTTGTACATCGCTTCCTCGAAATGTTGCTGAATGGATTTGTCAGTATGTTTTTCTGCCAGCTTAGATGCCATCAGTATTGCCCCTGCCTCTTCTTTGGTAAAGCTCACCGGGGGCAGATTATAACCTTCCATGAGGAAGTAGCCTTTGCCTGCTTCCGCTCCGATGGGTACCCCTGCTTCTTCCAAAGCCCGAATATCCCGGTACACCGTCCTTAGGCTTATTTCGAACCGATCTGCAATGTGCTGAGCAGTAACTACTTTCTTACTTTGTAGCTGAATGAGAATAGCCGATAATCTGTCTATACGGTTCATTTTTCGGCAAGGTCCTTTATTTTATTATTCATCGCCATAAAGCCGGCCCGTGTTTTTGTGTCAATACTTTTCCATAACAGAGGCACAAGTATGCCACTAAAATCTTCCCGCTGTATAAAGATACACTTATCATCAGTGATTGCCTCTATTTCAAAAACATGATGTCCGTCAAAAAGTCCGCGCATAAACAGGCTTCCCAGCCATCCAAACTGTTTTGCTTTTTTTAAGAGTGTAACCTGCGGCTTGAAAACCATCGGTTTGGATCCGGCCGGTTGTAGTGTAACTCTGAGGCGTTCTCTAATTTTTGGTTTGCCTATAATACTTATAATGAAAGGATTCCAGTCCGGATAAAGGTTAAAATCCATTAGTATATTCCAGACTTTCTCGGGTGATGCTGCTATTTCTATTGATGTTTTAAGCTGTTTCATTCCTAGAAAGATATCTTTGAATATAATAAGCTCTTAAACTAATTAGCATAACAAAAGGGATAAGGGCATAATGCAACTGTTGAGGGAGAAATGCCCAACTTATAAGGAGGAGAATACTTAGTATCCATATAACATTGAAATACCTCTTTAGAAATAAGGGTCTTTTGCGAATTATCAGTAAAAGTGCAACTGGAAAATGCAATGGAATAGCCCACAAAAGGTTAAGATTACCTGCTGCTGCACGATGATCTGTCGCCAGCCATAAGAGCAGCAGTAGCCAACCTATAAGGCCGGTGACTGAAAACAGTATTGCATCGAAACCAGCATATAATTTACCCTTCCTAAAGCCAAAATAGGTAACCATGCTCCCTATAACCAACAGTATGATGAATAAGGTGAATGGTGTAACCACTGAGGCCTGATCTTCTTCAAGTGTTGAATCATACGTAACGATAGTTTTTTTCACAAGTGGTACTCTTTTACCAGCGCGAACAATGGTGGCCTGGTTGAAGCCTTTTTCGATATAGTCAGGTAGAAACATATATTCGTATGGTGCAGCAACCTTATCCATAGGCAGGCCGAGACAGATGTCTATACCCAGATCTCCCCAAGGTTGTTGTTTCAGGTAAAGATCGGTAAGTCCCCGGATGGTATAGTTGGTGTTTATATAGGAGCCGTCAAATTGTACACTATCTCCAAACGCCATTACCAGAGCATCCCTTACCCTGGTGGCACAATTATCATAGAAATAATCGTACAGGTAGTATTGGTTTTCAGGAAGGGCATTCCACTGAAGAAAGTCAAAAAGTTCTTGCTTTTGTTGGTGCGAGAGGTTCAGCACCTGTTCATGGATATAACGGTTATAGTAAATGTAGTAATCCCTGAAATTGCGGTACTCTGTTACACCTAGCTTATAGTTCAGATGACCGCGGGCAAAATTGAGATAAAAATTGGGTTGATCGAAATCAAAAACTCCATAATTGTATAATATGTCGTAGCCTTTTCGCGGGTCCTTTACCCTGATAGCACTGTGTCCAAACGCAGAGTACAACTCACCTTGATATGGACCACAGGTGAGGATGTGAATGTCCGCTTTTTCTGAAAGCTTAAGGTTTTGAGAGTTACTGATTAAAGGGAAGAGTATAAATAATAACCAGATATTTTTCATTTTGTGGCGTATGTCATCAATTGGCACTAAGTTAACTCAGATATCCTGTTTTATATTGTGAATATACTACGAAAGAAACAAGTGAGGGTTAAGGATATATAATTTTATTGATTTTAACGACGAGGAAAATCATTTAAAAGTTAGAACGATAATCTAAAAACCCATTGATTTACTTTTGCCTATCTTTAACCCTATGAACAGAAGTGTCACCGACGGTCTTAATTTTGCATCTAAACTTACCCCTAAAAGGGTATGGAACGCTGGTCGTGTGGTATTTAGTTATCTATATTCCAGGCTTACGGGGAATCCGGGAATTGCCGGTTTACCTATCAGTATTTCATTTGAACCTACTACCTCATGTAATCTGCGATGTCCCGAATGCCCGAGTGGCCTCAGGTCGTTTAGCCGACCAACAGGTATGCTTCAGGAAAAGCTCTTTAAAAAGACAATGGATGAGCTGGAGGGAACCTTGATGTATTTGCTGTTTTATTTTCAGGGAGAGCCTTTTTTGCATACAAGATTCCTGGATATGGTTAAGTATGCGTCAAAGAAAAAAATTTATACTGCAACATCAACCAATGCGCATTATCTTTCTGATGAAGTGGCCAGGAAAACCGTTGAATCAGGGCTGGACAGACTAATTATTTCTATTGACGGAACTACGCAGGAAACCTACCAGGCATATAGGGTAGGAGGTAAGCTTGAAAAGGTAATAGAAGGCACGAAAAACATTATCAGGTGGAAGAGAGCACTTAAGTCCCGAACGCCACATATAGTTTTCCAGTTTTTGGTAGTTAAGCCGAACGAGCACCAGATAGAGGAGGTAAAAGCACTGGCCAAAAATTTGGGGGTAAATGAAGTTGGGTTGAAGACGGCCCAGATATATAACTATGAGCATGGCTCTGAACTTATTCCCTCAATAGACAAATATTCGAGGTATAAAAGGAAAACGGATGGCTCTTATGCTATAAAGAGTAAGCTATTAAATCATTGCTGGAAAATGTGGCACTCATGTGTTATCACATGGGATGGAAAAGTAGTGCCTTGTTGCTTTGATAAAGATGCATATCATGAAATGGGACAATTGCAAACCACGGGTTTTTCCGAGCTCTGGAATAGCCGTGCTTACAATACTTTCAGACAAACATTGATCAGGTCCAGAAGCAAAATTGAAATGTGCCGGAATTGTACCGAAGGTACAAAAGTATGGGCTTAGTGATTTTTGGCTTTCTTAAGATTGTTTACAGGCGAATCGCATCCACAGTTTTTAGAACATCCCGAATCAGCCTTGGTTTGCTTGTAAACTATGTTACTCAAATAACCAAGGGCTGCTAAAAATAATATGATTATAATGGCTTCCTGCATACTGCTAAGATTAACGGCAAAGTTACCGATTTCGTTCTTGCTTACCCAAATTAAACCGCATCTGTTAATTTGGGTTAAGATTCTACATGCCAGTGATTGGTTATCACCTGTAGCATATCCTGATGCGGATGGCCTGAGGCAATAATTTCACCTCCAAAAAGAAAATCCTCACCACCTTTGAAATCCGTAACCTTACCACCCGCTTCCTGTACTATGATAATGCCTGCGGCAACATCCCACGGCTTAAGGTTATACTCAAAAAAACCTTCAAAGCGACCACATGCTGTATAGGCAAGATCGACAGCGGCACTTCCAAGTCGTCTGAGACCATGTGTTTTTTGCATAAAACTATTCAGAATATCAAGGTATCGGGACATTTGACCGAAATCGTAGTAAGGAAAGCCAGTGGCAATAAGACTTTGCCCTAGCTCTGTTACTTCTGATATCCGGATTTGTTCGTCATTGCAATAGGCCTTACCATCCTTGATCGCATAGAAGCACTCGTCTTTATTAATTTCGTAGATAATACCCAGTACAATTTTATCATATTGCATAAGGGCAAGGCTTATGGCAAATACAGGGAGACCATGAGTGAAGTTAGTAGTTCCATCAAGAGGATCAATGATCCAGTTAAATTCTTCCTTTCTGTTTGAAGCTGTGCCTTCCTCTGTAATAAAACCAGCTTCAGGGAGTATATTCCTGCATCCCTCTACAAGTTTTTCTTCTGCTTGCTTGTCTACATATGATACAAGGTCATTAAACCCCTTATGCTCTATGTCTGATTTTTTGAAATTCCTGCTCTCCGCCCTTATGAATTGACCGACTTCGAGAGTTAATTTTTTTGAAGATTCCAGTATTTGTTTTAGATCGCTCATTTGCTTACTTCCTTTTTAACAAGACTATACAATATCAGTAGTATTGAGACCCAAACCGCAGTTTTCCCAATATATTCGCCACTTCCTGATATTTGCTTGGCGGCACGGACTTTCTCATCTAGAAGATCGGGTTGTATTATAGCAACAGTTTCATTGCTTGACAATGTAGGGATAACAATGATTGCAATCGCAAGGATAAGTAATGGCCAGCGTATGTTTCCATGAGTTGGAGCCTTGTCTTTGAGCAGTGCATTAAATAATGTTATATTACTAAGTAGCACCCATAAGCTGACACCCATAAATCCGGTGTGTACATTCCATGAAATAAAAGCCGCCTGGCTGCTAAATACACTGCCGGGCATAAATCTGGAGAATTGAGGATGCGCCTGATAAAGTAAAAACTCTATGGCGAGCCAGTAAATAGGGATGGTATAAAATCCCAGTCTGTTTTTGGCGTATTTGTCAGTAAAGTTGAAAACAATAAATGAACAAGAGATTGCTGAGCTATAGATCAATGGAAGCAGCCACTGCGTAAATGTCTCGTTGGTAAAGGTGCTGTTCCATATTAAAAATACTGCCAGTAAGCTGATAAATACCATCATCACTGCCCTTATTTTGGACGATGACTCTTTTTGATGATAATGAAATAAAGCAAAAAGAGGCGCCAGTCCGATAAAAGCCAGAAAAGATAGTGCCGGTGCAATTTTGGATAGTC
The DNA here is from genome assembly GCF_021389975.1 of Fulvivirga ulvae. Classification (NCBI taxonomy): domain Bacteria; kingdom Pseudomonadati; phylum Bacteroidota; class Cytophagia; order Cytophagales; family Fulvivirgaceae; genus Fulvivirga; species Fulvivirga ulvae. Next base: position 1,535,544 of record NZ_CP089981.1, on the reverse strand, counting down.
CCAGTAGGGTAATTGCAGAAATAGTGAACAGAATGTCTCTAAGGTTATTTTTTTCCATCGACCACAATAACAATTTCGCCTTTAACAGCGCCTTTTTCGAAATATTCTTTCAATTCAAGTAGTGTGCCGTTTGCAGTCTCTTCATGGAGCTTGGTGAGCTCTCTTGAAACCGAAGCCTGCCTGTCAGAACCAAGGTGCTCAGCCAGCTGATCCAGGGCTTTTACAAGGCGATGAGGTGATTCATATAAAATTATAGTACGCTCTTCGGCAGACAGGGCCTCCAGCCTGGTTTTCCTTCCTTTTTTGTGAGGGAGAAACCCTTCAAATACAAATTTGTCTGATGGCAGCCCCGACTTTACTAACGCCGGCACAAAAGCGGTGGCTCCCGGAAGGCACTCCAGCTTTATGCCTGCTTTGAGACACTCTCTTACCAATAAAAAGCCAGGATCGGAAATAGATGGAGTTCCCGCATCAGTAATAAGCGCCATTTTTTCTCCTTTATTAAACCTGTCTACAAGTTGGGCTACGGCCTTATGCTCATTAAAGATATGATAGCTCTGCAGTGGACGGGCTATTTCATATCTTTTTAATAATTTACCCGAAGTGCGTGTGTCCTCGGCCAGGATCGTATCTACACCTTTAAGGATATTAATGGCTCTTATAGTAATATCTTCAAGATTGCCTATTGGTGTCGGGACCAGGTATAGCTGTGTTTCTTGTTCCAACGTATGATAATTTATACCTTTTTAAATGTCAGGCTAATTTATCAATTTCTTTGGCCAATTGATGATCTTTTTCTGTCACTTTATCACCGGCATCGTGCGTGTTAAGCTCAAAGCTGACCTTATTATACACATTTGACCAATTGGGGTGATGATTTAATTTTTCTGCAACAATGGCTACCTTTGTCATAAACCCAAAGGCTTCCTTAAAGTCTTTGAATTCAAATGTTTTCTTTAGTGTATTGTTCTCTTCTTTCCACATAGCTAATTAACTTTTTGACTTTATTAACAATCAAAGATCACATCAAGTTAACTCTTAATTTGGACATGTGTTTGAAAACACAGTGGTTAAGGGGTTAGTTTTTCTGAGCAGAAATAATATACTGGAATTCCAGGCTGTTTTTATCTGTTTCAATTGAGCTAAATCCAGCTTCAGTTAACTCTTTAATTACCTGCGGGCTTGTTACTTTCATGCTTTCCTGCGGGCCTACCGGCATTTGACCTAACTTATAATCTACAATAACTATACGTCCGTTTTTTTTCAGTCCTTGTTTAATTTTTTTAAGGTAGTCTACCCTGTCTGAAAGAAAATGATAAGTATTAACCAGAATGGCCATATGAGTCTCTTCTTTTAGCAATAAAGGATCGTTTTCCCGGGATAGGCGGGTTTCCACCCTTTCATCAGGAATAATATGCTGTAATTCTGGCTTTCTGTCTTCTATGTAGTTTAAAAATCTCTCATCAATATCAATAGCAATAACACGCGCTCCTTGCTCTGCCAACCTGAATGTAAAGTAGCCTGTGCCCGCCCCAATATCAGCTATAACTTTGCCCTTTACATCTCCAAGTTTATCTATGATCAGGGCAGGGTTTTGCCATTCACTTCTTTCCGGGTCTTCATAAACCTCAACCAGATTTTGAAAATTGCTGATATCAAATGAAGAGTCTTCGTTGACATTTGCAGCTACTGTTGAAGTGGAGTCCTTCAAAGCTTCTGCCTTGACATTACTTTTACTTTCCCTCTCAGGCTTGCAGGAAAATAAAATGCAAAGTGCGATAAAAAGAATTAAGCTTTTCAATGTGAAGGGATAGTCAGGTGTATAGTATTTGATTTACAAGGCAATGATTCCTTCAACCTTGTTTGCCTCAAGGTAATATTCAATTACCTTATCGCTGGATTGTACCATTACCTCGGCCGTTACACTGATGTAGTTTCCGTTACTTGATGATTTTTCTTTAGTATTATGGTTACTAAAGAGATTTCTAACTTCATCAGCTTTGCCTTTAGGCACTATAAATTTGAAAGTATAAAGAGAGGGCCAGTCGTATTCCTTATCCAGCTTTTCTTTAAATGAGTTGATTGAGCTATCTTCCATAATTCCGTTCCTCTTAGTCTCTTCGCTTGCGGTATTCCACTTGCTCTAAAATAACAAAAGCGGGGATGAAAGTTCCCCGCTTTTGAAGTAATCTCTTAAAAGAAATTAATAAAATTTATATCTCTGATCTTCAATCTCAGCGTATTCTTTAATAGCCTCGGTGATACCAAAACTGGTTCGGTTTCTCACGTTTTGTTGAAGTTGGTTTTTGTAAGCAGAGTAGTCAGCCACTTCCGGAGCATTCGTTTTGTTCTGCATTTCAATGATCAGCACACCATTTTCTGATGAGAACGGTTCAGTTTTCTGACCTGCATCCAGAGAGAATGCCCTTCCTACAGCCTTAGGGTCATAGCCTACATTTGGAAGAGAGTTTACGTTCAGCTTAAGGTCGCTCGAAGAGTAAACATTCGCATCTGCACCGTATTTAGAAGCCATTTCCTCCAATGAACCTGAAAGTTCCTTTAACTTGTTGATAATTTGCTCACCTTTTAGCTGGTTTTTAACACGAGCCGTAACTTCTGTCTTTACATTTTCCAGAGGTTGGTATCCTTTTTCTGTTTCATCAGTCATCACTGCCACTGTATATTGATCGTCTAACTCGAATACCTCAGACACATCTCCTTTAGAGGCATCTCTGAACAACCATTGAATAACCTGACGTGCTTCACCCAAAACGCCAATCCTTCGGTCATTTTTCTTAAGCTTGTCAGCTGTCATCACATTCAGAGTATCTTCTTTTGCCAATTGTGTAAACGATTCAAGGTCTTCACTGTTTGACGAGAACAGGTCTGCTTTCCTAAATGCTTCATTTCTTGTTTCGTCGCTGGCTATGATGTTTCTTTCTATAGTAGCTACCTTATATGCAGTATTTGTTTTAGGCTCATCAACCCTGATAATGTGGTAACCAAATTCTGTTTTTACCAGGTTGTTTAGCAAGCCGGCCTCGTTGGCATTGAACACAGCATTCTCAAACTCTTCTACCATTCTTCCCGATTGGAACCATCCGAGGTCACCACCTCTTGATGCAGTAGCATCAGTTCCGTGCTCTCTTGCCATAGCTTCAAAGCTGGCGCCGCCTTTAATTTCATCAAGTATCTTTTGAGCTTCTTCCTTAGCCTCGTCATCCTCTCCTTTAATAAGAATGTGACTAGCCTTTGCATAAGAGATAGTATCTTGAAAAATTTCAGATATTTTGTATAACACATAGCCGTTTGAAGTCATGTATGGTCCTCTAACATCTCCCTTACTCAGGTTACCGGCGTTGGCCTTCAGTTGAGCGGGAAGTGTTCCAATGTGATATTTATCAAAGAACGTTAATGCATCCGTATTGGCACCTGCATATACGGAATCTCGCTCGGTTGTGGCAAACTCCTTTTTAAGTTCCGACATCTCTTCTTTTACGTATGCGGTGTCAGCCTTTGAAGGAATAATGGGGAACGTTACATATTTCAGGCTTCTTGTATGCTCTACTTTATACTCCTCTTTATGCTTATTATAGTAATCTTTCAGCTGGCTTTCTGTAACGCTGACAGCAGAATCCCCGATAGCATAGAAAGGCACATATAAATATTTAACCTCAGCTACATCGTTTTGAGCATTGTATTCTCTTTGGGCCTCCGCAGAAGTTATATAACCTGTGCTAAGCAATAAGTTTTCATACTTTAGTCTTTCCCTGGCTGGTTTCAGGTTACTCTTGATCATGAACCAGTAGTTCTGATAAACTGGAGCCTGATTTTCATAGTTATTCAGGAAGTTCAGAAATAATTGTCTGTCAAACTCACCAGTTTCTGGGTTTGTAAAAAAACCTTTCACACTAGGGTCCTGGTTTTTGCCCTGCATCATATCCCAAACTTCGTTGCTGGTTACTTCAACGCCTACTTCATCATATTGCTTATTGAAGGCATACTTGGTCACCAACAGTTCCCATGCCTGCTGTCTGATGGTTGGTCTTTCACTTTCTGAAGGCTGCCTGTTATATTGAAGTTGGTAAAAGCCTTCACGCTCCTGGACAAAATTCTGGAATTCCTGTAACGAAATATCTTCTCCTGCGATTTCTCCTACCTGATTGTCATTGTTAAAAAGTCCTGATCCGCTTCCTAGAAGATCAGCCAGAATAAAGGCGAAAATGGCTACGGCTACGAAAGCCACCACTACCTTGCCCATCTTATTTCTTAGAGTGTTGATTAATGCCATGTCTTATATATACTCAAATTGCTTAGGTTCAAAGAGGCGCAAATTTAAACAGTATCCGACTAAAAACAAATTACCTGTCAAATTGCCGCTTTATTTATTTTCTTTTGTATTGTTTTTTAGCGTAAGTTTTACAATGTCGATACGTATATCGTTGGTTGATTGGATCGTAAATGAAAAAGGAGGCAGGGAAATAGTGTCTCCCGGCTCAGGCAGATCCTCTGTTACTGACAAAATAAGCCCGCCCAGTGTTTCATAGTCTCCGGTTGGCAGATCCCATTCATATTTATCGTTCAGATAGTCTATTTCATGTCTGGCGCTAAGCAGGTAGTTATGCTCATCCAGTTTTTGCTCTACCCAGTCTTCCACATCATGCTCGTCCTGGATTTCTCCAAATATTTCTTCTATAATATCTTCAATACTTACCACTCCTGATGTACCACCGTATTCATCCACAACCAAAGCCAGACTCTTGCGTTCACTGATAAACTGAATCATAAGTTCATTGGCCAGCATTGTTTCGGGTACAATTATTATAGGGGTGAGAATATCCTGTATGGTTTTTGGTTTTTTAAAGAGCTCCAGGGAATGACAGTAGCCAATTACGTCATCAATAGACTCTTTATATACAATGATTTTTGAGTGCCCGCTCTCAATAAAGGCCTGTTTCAAGTCTTCTATCTTATCTTCAATATCCACTGCCACAATTTCAGTTCTGGGAATCATACATTCCCGTATCCGGATGGTTTTAAATTCAAGGGCATTATTGAATATTTTTGTGTCAACCTCAACGTTGGTTTCTTCATCCGACATCAGGGTGTTTTTAATATAATTGTTGAGATCTGTCAGCCCAAAGGCAGGCCGGTCTTCGGAATATTGGTAACCAATAACTTTGGTGATGATCAGCTTTGACGCTGAAACTACGGCCCATACCACCGGTCCCATTAATTTATATATTAAGAACATTGGGATGGCCAGAATGGACAGCATCCAGTTCGGGTTAATAAGGAAGATGCTTTTGGGTAAAAACTCTGCTGTAAGAAGCACAACAAGTGTAGACAGCACTGTTTGTATAATTAATACCGAAACCTCATTGTATAAAGCTGCCGGAAGGGATTCTCTTATAATAGGGTCTAAAAGCTTGGCCATAAAAACACCGTAAATAACCAGCGCAATCGTATTGCCTATCAGAGTTGTTCCAATAAATCTGGAGGGATTATTGATGAAGGAAGCTAAAATTTTACCTGTTCGAAAACCTTTTTTCTTCTGAAGCTCTATATGAAGACGATCTGCGGAGACAAAAGCTATTTCTATTCCGGAAAAGAATGCCGAAAAAAGCAGGGTAAGTAAAATCGGAGGAAGCAGCGTCAGATCCATCAATTGGAAGGTTTTTCTTTATCCTTCATTATTTTATATAAAAATAGGAGACTTATACATAACATAAAAATCCAATAGGAATATGCCAGCCCTACAGTCATTAATTGATGAATGCCAATGACAAATAATCCTACACATGCGGAAAAAATAAGTGTCGGTACTAATTTATTCATTCTTCCAGGTAAAATACACCTTCAGGTTTTGTTATTTCATAAGATGAGAAATCCTGCTTGGCAACCAGGCCATGACCGTATAGTATCTGATCCGGTAAAGTTATAGTTACAAATTCATCCGTATACATTTGTTCCTTGTCTGGCTTCCAGAATAGTTCCTCGGTCTTCAACTCCTGGTTGTTTTCAATACTTTTAATAACGACATCTCCCCGGCCCCGGTATTTGTCCTCTTCTTTAAAGTAGTAGGCTTCATTGGCTTTTAGTGTGGAGGTTTTTTTACCGGTCTCATCATAAAATTCCATGTAAAGTCCTTCAGGAAATTCCATATCCCCATTAGCATATTCCCAAAGTTTCTTGGTTTCCAGTTTTACTTTGACTGTTGCAGATTCGCTATAGTAGAGATCAAGGTTTTCTGCTTCCTGCAAGGGGCCTGTATATGGTTCTGACACAGCAGCTTTTTCGTCCAGGCTTTCGCAGGAGATGAAAAATAGTAGAGGTAGCAGAAGTAAATATAGTTTTGTCATTAACCAAAAAAGGCCACAGGGATAACCCTATGGCCCTTGTTTATTTTAACTCTTCTTAGTCCCGGCTTCTGATCGTAGTCGTTTCATTGATCCAGCAATCTACAGTTATCTGATTACCCTTGGTATAATTGTAGGTAAAAATTTCTTCTGTTGAAGGAAATTGCTCCTTGGCTGATTGCATGGCTCTTGTATTTCCAGCTTTTTGGAACATATCGTAAGCAACCAGGAAAACGGCTCTATCTTTTACAATATCCTTCTCGCCTTTACATGTGTTGAAGCTGTTGAAATACAAGTTACCAATTGCAGAATAAGCATCCTTACTTGTAGGGTCAACTGAAAGTGCCTTTCTGTACATTTCACGAGCGGCAGCCCCACCTTTAATGGCACCCATTTGGATATACATTTCGGCTTTTTGGGTGGGATCTTCCGTTAGGGCAAGTGCCATTTCGAAGTAGCTAACAGCCTTTTGCGTGTCACCACTGGCTTTGAATTTAAGGCCAAGGTTTTTAGCCAGACCATAGCTGGGCTCTTTTTCCTGGATAACTCTACCTGCCTCTAACCAGAGTGGGTCATCAGTACACTTACCGTTAAGCATGAAAGCAAAGATCTTTTTAGCCAATTTAAGATCATCAGGATTTTCTTTGAATTTTGGCGCAAGGTTTTCTCTAACGAAATCACAGTCAACATCAATCACACTTACCAATAGCCCGTCGATTGTACCTCTATAGTCAGTAAGTTTATCCACGTATTTACCGCCTTTCTGGATTTGATTGTCTACGGTCTCCATGATCTTGTCATACCTGTTAAGTATTTCATTATCAGATAAGTTGTCAAGATATTTTTTGTTATATACTACTACACTCATATAAGGTACGTGCATATAGTAATCAACATTTTCTCCTCCTAATTCGTATGCCTGGTCGAAAAGTTTAAGCACATTAGCCAGTTCGCCTTTCTTCTTTACATTGTAGCGGTAAGCTGAATAGGCTTTTCTGGCCATTACATCGGCTTTTTCGTCACAATATTGTATTCTCATATCATAGATCAACATGAGGGAATCGATGTAGATATCTTTCTGTGCTTCATCTTTAGTCTCCTCAATTAAGCCTTTGTATATTTTTTCTCCGTTGATATAAATAGATGTATTTAAGTTAGGAGCGTTTTGAAGCAACCATTGGTGAGGTCCTTTGGCCGCTTTAAAGTTATCATTCCTTAATGCATCTGTATATAGTACATTTTTTTCTTCAGCTTTAGCCTTATCTTCAGGCCAGTTCCAACCTTCGCATTGCGCCTGAGCGAAGTAAGGCAGTACGATTGCTGCTAACAATAAGATGCGCTTCATCATTTTACTTTTCATAACTTATTTAATTACTTAATCATATTTTCTTTTAATAAACCACTGGTCGTTGAAGTTGAAACCCAGGTAAACCTTAAAGTAATCTTCACTGATCAGGTTGTCCTGGACGTCACCTCGCTGCCCATATTTAAAAGCCATATCAAGACTTGAGAAACGACCGACTGGTAAAGACCAGCCAAAATTAATGCCAAAGTCTTTAACCTGATTGCCGTTAATGGTATATGGGGTCTCTTCATAGCCAAATCCGAGCCTGTAAGTTACCCTTTTGAGATATGAAGTAACAGATCCGTAGTCAGGAGTAAACTCTCCTCCAAGGGTTATTTTCAATGAGTTTTTAAGGTTGTCGCTATTTTCACCATTGAAATCTTTATAATCAGACCATTGCTGCATTTTCACGTCAACACCGGCCATCCACTTGAATCCGTTGCTAAGAGATATTCCTGCCCCGATAGCCTGAGGTATTGTGATGCCCCCACGGATGGTGTCATTCTTGGCATTTAAAATAGGTCTGTTAACCTGCTCAAGCCCAAAGCTTTGGGCTCTTTTGGTTTTCACATCTGCGTTGAAATCATAGGTTAGGCCTGCCTTAAGCTTTATTTTATTGTTGAAGATAGAATCCTGATTGAAGGCCAGACCTGCGGAGAAAAGAAAATCAGATGCAGAAAACAATTCTTTATTTACTGCTGAATACGCGGCGAGATTTTCATCCACGAGAATATCTGAATACTTAGTTTCAATAGAGCTGAAGAGGTACGTTGCCTTAACTCCAACAAAAACCCTTTTATTTAGTGCTACTCCATTAGACCAGTAAAACTGATTGAATCCACCGGAGCCCTCTTCTGTGAACTGCACTTCGGTATCTGTGCCCGGTACAACATCCGTGTAGCTGAACTTATAGTCTACATTGCTATAGGGCATAAGACCCAATGATGTAGTCCATATTCCTGGTTTTACAGGAAATGCCATAGCCAGAAAGTTCAAATTTCCGCCGGAGTTTGTTTCTGAAGTGGTGCTGTTCTCAAGAGTTCTTCTTTCACCAATGAAGCCGGCAGTGAAGATAGTTAGCGAGTTGTAGGGAAGAAGTGCCGGGTTAACATTGTTAAGGTGCCAATAGCTACCGTTGCTGATCCCCAAGCCACCCATGCCCTGGTTATGAGCGAGACTCATATCATATATATCCCCCAGGCCTCTGGATGTAAATGGTGAATTGGCAGCCTGCCCCCACACACTGACAGTGGTGACTGTCAATGCTACTCCTAACAAAACACTTTTAATTTTATACATTATAAAGTAAAATCCTGTTTAAACCCCTGAGAACCAATTCCGGGGCTACAAATATGCTAGCTTTCAGTTTGTTTTCAAAGAATTTGGCGTCTCCACCGCAGATAATAATCTGCAAATGTCCGAATTTGTCACTATACATCCGAATAATTTCTTGTATTTCCGCAATTGCACCATTAACCACACCGCTTAGTATTGATTCTTTAGTCGACTGACCCACAAGCGGAACGTCTTTTTCAAACTCTATCAACGGCAGATTGGCGGTAAAATTATGCAATGCTCTAAAGCGTAGTGATATTCCCGGAGAAATTCCCCCGCCATGATAGGTACTTTTGTTGTCGATGATGTCATAGGTGAAACAAGTGCCTGTATCTATGACAAGACAATTCGTATCAGGGAAAATTCCCTGCGCACCTGCAACGGCAGCAATTCTGTCCAGACCCAGAGTTTGAGGGGTCTTATAATTAATTTTAAATGGCAGTGGCAGATCCGGACTCAATATAGTGACCGCAACATCGTTCAGCCTGGATTGAATATCTTCAATGCTCTGGTTGACAGAACTTACAATAACATGTTCAGGATTAAAATCCGTAATAATTTTATCAATCTCCACCTGGTCAGTCAACCGGATGACCTCGACGAGTTCGTTCTCTTTAAATAATCCTGCTTTGGTAAATGTATTACCAAAATCGAGAGCTAAGTTCATTTTTTAATTTCGAAAGTGATAAAATTCTTGGGAGATTAGCTATTTTTCAATGTGGTGGTTAAGGTTGAGTATCAAAATTATGAAAAATAAGGAGAAGTATAAAGCAATTGGGCTAATGTCAGGAACATCATTGGATGGTCTGGATTTGGCTTTTTGTGAATTTGAAATTGAGGATGGGCTATGGTCCTATCAAATTCATGGAACAGAAACCCGTAGTTACCCGGAAGAGTTGTATAACTTTTTGAAAACCGCTGTTGAATTTTCCGGTCTTGAACTAACAAAGCTTGATGTAGAATTGGGCCAATGGATGGGAAAAGTGGTGAAGTCATTCATAGACAGTAACCAATTTGAGGTTGATTTCATTGCGTCTCATGGACATACAGTTTTCCATCAACCAGAATCAGGAATAACCATGCAGATCGGAAATGGTAATTCTATTGCCGCTATTAGCCAATTACCAGTAGTATATGATTTTCGCTCGCTTGATGTGGCCCTTGGCGGGCAGGGTGCGCCCTTGGTCCCTATTGGTGATGCATTGCTTTTTCACGGTTATGATTATTGTCTGAACCTAGGTGGAATTGCCAATATCTCATTCCACAAAGACGGGCGACGTTTGGCGTACGACATTTGTCCGTGCAATATGGCTCTTAACTATATTGCAAATAAAAAGGGACATAATTATGACAAGGGAGGTGCAATAGCACGAGAAGGAAAGTTATTGCCAGGTTTGCTTGAAGTTCTTGATAATCTTGCGTTCTATAAGCAGCCATATCCGAAATCGTTGGGGTATGAATGGGTAAGTGAAAATGTCTTAAACGTAATCAACGGTTGCCCCGACTCTCTGGCAGATATTATGAGAACCCTGGCGGAGCATATAGCAAATCAAATTGCCCAGGCTCTAATGAAAGAGGAGAGTGGACAAAAATTATTGGTTACAGGTGGTGGTGCATTCAACCATTTTCTTATAGAATTGCTTCGGGAACGTTTAAAAGAAAAGGTTGAAGTCTGCATCCCTGACGATACTACAATTAATTTTAAAGAGGCGTTGATATTTGCTTTTTTAGGAGTATTGAGAATAAGAGGGGAAGTAAATTGCCTGAGTAGTGTCACCGGGTCGTCTCAGGATAGTTGCGGAGGAGTTTTGACACATTAGCAAACCTCTGTGTTGAGGTTCCTTAATTATGAAGTTTACTATAGATCAATAATGTATATGAATAATTTTTCACCTGAAACTAACTTATGGTTCGACAATATTAGAAAACATTTAAAGAGCCGGATAAAGAGCTTCAACAATTTAAAACCGGAGGTGAAAAGTAAATACAGGGATATTAGAGATTATTTTATTTGGACCGAGGAGAAACAGCAGATGTTCGGTTATCCGGGTCCAATTGAATGTGATATTGATAGAATATGGGCTGAAACAAATCGTAAAGTAAAAAAAGAACTTGGAGGGAAAAGCGAAGCCGCAAATATTGCGGCACGGATTCTCCGCGATGAATTCAGTATAGATATCACACAGGAGGTTATGCGGCATTCGCAGCCATGTTATGTTTTACATGATCAGCTCAATGAGATTGACTGGGACATTGAAGAGGAGCGTGATTTCAGTACAGTTGTCAAACTTATAAAAAATAAAAATTTGGACCGTGGTAGTGCTCTTCAGATATATTGGGAGCTGTCTCCTGAATATTACACCCAGTTTGCAGCAGAAGGCAATATAAAATATGATTACCAGAAAAAGGTATTCAGGTTGATCAGGCATATTGAAAAGCGCCTTCTGGCTAATGACCTACTTACCAACCTGATTCCTTACAAGCCAATGCCGGAAAATAGGCGCGCGGAAGTGAAAACTGTATGGCAGATTCCCGAGGAGTTGAAAAAGCCTAATTTTTAGGCCTTTCCTGATTTGCTTTTTGATATTATTCTTCACATTAAGTCGACATTATCTCAGGAATGAGAAACATTATAGCAAAGCATCAATTTCAGCCTTATTTTGAAACAATTCAGACAACCATCCGTAAATTTTAACTTCTTATTAACCGTCGGAGATATTAGAAATTGATTGATATTCTATACCTTTGGGCGCGGAGAAGAGGTTGAGAGTGATAAATTTACCGCAATAAACCTTGTAGGAATTAGTTTTTATTTAAAGAAAAGTCTTGGTGAGAAAAGCGCTTTACAACATTTTATTGATCTTCATTTTTTCTTTTACTATTTCCCCATTACTTGGCGCTTCAAGCACAACCTTATCAACAGAGAATGTTGAAGGAAAGGAAGTTGTGGCCCAGGATCACCAGCAACATGGAGATAATCAGCAGGAACATACTGAAGAAGAGGCCCATCATGCCCCTCCCGGATGGACAGTCATCCCTTTTGTTGTCCTTCTGTTAATGATCGCCACCGGTCCTCTTTTCTATGAGCACTTCTGGCATAAAAATTATCCTAAAGTGGCGGTAGCTCTTGCAGCTATGGTTGTATTATATTATTTGTTCGTTCTCCATAACACACATGGCCCTGTTCATGCTTTGGCCGAATATGTGCAGTTTATTGCGCTTCTGGCCTCCCTTTACATAGCTTCGGGGGGCATCATGATCGATATTGATAAGAAATCTACTCCTATAGCTAATGTGATATTGCTTCTGGTAGGTGCTGTTATCTCAAACCTGGTAGGAACTACCGGAGCATCTATGCTTTTGATAAGGCCATTCATAAGATTAAATAAAACCCGGATAAAAGCCTATCATATTATTTTCTTCATTTTTATAGTGAGCAACGTCGGAGGTTCTTTAACTCCAATTGGTGATCCACCTCTGTTCCTTGGCTTTTTAAAAGGAGTTCCATTCTTTTGGACGTTGGAGCATAACCTCTTTCCCTGGATATTTGCGCTGATACTTCTTCTGGTTACTTTTTATGTTTTTGATAAGCGAAATAAGGCTAATTATGGACTTTCAGATGAAGAAATCACATATACCAATAAAATTAAACTGATCGGGCTCAGGAATTTCTTCTGGCTAGCTGTTGTGATAGGCTCAGTTTTTCTGGACCCTAACGTACTTGACTGGGTACCTGCTATTGAATATGACGGGCAAAAGTTCTCATTCTTAAGAGAGATAATCATGTTTTCAGTGGCATTTTGCTCATTCAAATTTGCTAATAAAAATGCCATTGCTGGCAATGAATTCAGCTTTGAGCCAATACGTGAGGTAGCATTTATCTTCATTGGTATTTTCGGTACCATGATGCCGGCTTTAGAGTTGGTTGGAGGTTTTGCTGCTTCTCCTGAAGGCTCTAAGCTCATTAGTCACAATACTCTTTACTGGGGTACAGGTATGCTTTCAGGTTTTCTTGATAATGCGCCCACTTATATTAACTTCCTCACTGCCGCACTAGCCTCTCAGGGTGCCAGTATAAACAATATTACTGATGTTATTGCTTTTGCAAGGGGTGGTACCTTCTTCGATAGCGTTCTTGACCTTAAAGCTATTTCTATTGCCGCTGTATTTTTCGGAGCATTAACCTATATTGGTAATGGACCAAATTTTATGGTAAAGTCTATTGCGGAGCAAATAGGTATTAAAATGCCATCTTTCTTTGGCTACATTATCAGGTTCTCAATACCTTTCCTACTACCACTTCTTCTTTTGGTTTGGTTGGTGTTTTTTGCGTTTGTTTAAAAAACGTCGAATGATTGACTATAATGACAGGAAGTTCAAACCGGTAATCAATTCTGAAAATGGTGAAGTTGACAGTGAAATGATTTTTCACTACAGGCAGACAGGCAACATTGTAACGTGCCGATATTCAGGCAGTAATATTACGGAGGGACATTTAATAGCACTTGTTGATGAGCAGGGCGTGTTGAATATGAGATACCATCAGATTAACAACAAGGGTGAAATAATGACGGGTACATGCAAATCAACACCTGAAGTGATGCATAATGGTAAAATCCGCCTTCATGAAAACTGGCAATGGACGTCCGGAGACATGAGCAAAGGATTATCCCTTTTGGAAGAGCTATAAATCCTTAAAAATTTTAAAACAGGTATTACCCGATCCGGGTCAACTTCACTTTTGATTAGGCATAATATCGGAGCAGACCGATTGGCCTATACTTCTTCTTCCTTTATCTTTTGCTTATAACCAAGCCGGCAAAGACTTCTTAAATAGGAATAACGTCAGGTTTTAGTTAAAATACATGAACAATTGTTCAACAAGTGTATTTACCATAATATATGAATGTCATTGAATTACAGAATATCGTTGTAAAGTTTAATTCAAAGAACGTTTTTAATGGATTCAGCCTTGATATCCAAAAAGGTGAAAAAGTAAGGATAAAAGGGAAGTCAGGTGCAGGAAAAACAACCCTATTTAAACTGATACTGGGCTTTTTGCCACCGGATAAAGGTGGGGTATATTTTGATGGTCAAAAACTCGATGGAGGTGCTGCATGGAAAGCCCGAAAATCGATGGCATATGTTAGTCAGGATATGAATATTGGGGAAGGGCAGGTAAAAGATTTTTTTGAAGAAATATTTTCTTATGATACTAACAGAGATCTGAAGGTTGACAGAGAAGATATCATGAAATTATTCAGGGAATTTTCCCTGAATGAGGAATTATATGAAGGACAGATACCGGAGCTTTCAGGCGGTGAAAAACAGCGGTTAGCTATTATTGTATCTATTCTCCTGGCCAGACCTGTTTATTTGCTTGACGAGATTACATCGGCACTGGATGAAGCATTGAAAGAAAAAGTTGCTCAATATTTTTTAGGGTTAAAAGGGAAGACGATTCTTATCGTTTCACATGACTGGGTTTGGGAAAGAAATGATGTTAGATTGATTGACCTTGATCAATTAAATTAATTATGGAAGGTTCTCAGGATATATCAACTCTGGCATTGGTCTTAGCTTACTTATTGTTGCTTATACCCGTGCTGTTGGCTTATTATTTTAAAATCCGGATTGTGAAAAAATTAATTGTCTCAGCCATACGAATGACCGGGCAATTGTTTGTGGTGGGTATTGTTCTTATATATTTTTTCGAGCTGGATAATAATTGGCTCAATGCCGCTTGGGTTATTGGTATGATTGTGTTCGCAGCAGTATCCACGGTCAATAATAGTGAATTAAATTACAGAATATTTTTGCCCCCTATTTTTCTGGCATTTCTGATATCCACCAGCCTTGTTCTATGGTTTTTTAATGCGGTTTTGGTAGATCTCGATAATATCTTTGATGCCAGGTATCTGATCGTCATTGGTGGTATGCTTTTGGGAAATTCGTTGAAAGGAGATATTATCGGCATCTCTAAATTTTATGAAGATCTTAAAAAAGATGAAAAGAGATACCTGTATCATTTGGCGGTGGGAGCAAGCCAGCGCGAAGCAATTGTCCCTTTTTTCAGAGATAGTATGGGAGCTGCCCTAAAACCTTTTATTGCCAGTATGGCAACCATGGGTCTTGTGTTTTTACCTGGCATGATGACTGGCCAGATTATAGGGGGTGAAGACCCCGCCACCGCCATTAAGTATCAAATTGCTATTATGCTGGCCGTTTTCGTTGCTACTACTTTGAGTGTATCTTTAACTATTTTTATTACTTACCACCGGGCTTTTGATAGCTGTGGTATTTTGAAAAAAACGATTTTCAGAAAGAATAGATAACCATCTTAAAACCTCCAGGATTTTTGAACCTGGGAGGTTTTTAATCCTTCAAAAAAAAATTAAGTGAGGGGGTGGTATTAATGACAGGTTGCCTGTCTTACCATTACCGTTAACTTAATTTTTTACACATGAAAATACTATTAGCTGAAAAATTTTTGCGCCTGGCCTGTGCCGGGGCTTTCGTGTTCTCTCTATCTGGCTGTGGAGGTGATGATGACCCAACCACGACTATTGATGACCAAACTTATGAGGTATCCGTAAATGGTGCTACAACTGCATCGGAAAACGACCCGGGTACCGGATTCAAAATATCGTTAGATAAAGCAAATCAGACAGGCAGCAGTGTTAGTATTAAGTATACGCTGACAGGCACGGCAACTTCTGACAGTGATTATACGGCAACTTCCGGCACGGCCACCATTGCAGACGGCGATTCCGAGATTACTGTAGATATTCCTTTAATTGATGATGCGGATGTGGAAGGTGACGAAACTATCATTGTTACTTTATCAAATAGCGGTTTTGATAGTAATATGTCGTTGTCTTCATCTTCAACCCTAACTATAACAATAACCGACAATGATACAGATGGTGGAGGAGATACCTGCTCAAACGACAATTCTACTGACCAGGACGACCGTGGTTGTACCGAAACACCGGTAGCGAACCAGTATGATGATAATACGGTCAATTTTTCTGGCAACAGAGAGGTGGTGACTAATGGAATACCCACTCATGATTTCAGAAATCAAATTCCTGAAATAGTTTCTTCGCTGGATAATAGTACCAAAACTTACGAGTTTGACAATACACCAGTGAAAGCAGCGAGTGCAACAAACATCGCCGGTAATGATGGAAGGCCACAATGGAAATTCGGTGTAGCCAAAAACGGAGTGGCTATTGATCCTGCACCGGCGGAACCCTTTATATTTGAAAATCCAAATACCGGAGAGTACAATTGGGATTGGGTGATGGAACCTAACAACAATATGAATGAAGTCGGACTGGATTGTGCAATCGCACATGTGCAGCCTGATGGATTGTATCACTATCACGGCAACATGGGTATTTATGCAGAGCAACTGTCTGCGGGAATTAGCGCAGGAACAATACCTGCAAGCCCGGTACAAATAGGCTGGGCAGCAGATGGCTTCCCCATTCTTTACATGTATGGGCCGAATGCTTCAGGTACTGCTGTAGTTGAACTCACTTCCAGCTATCAGTTGAAATCAGGGGACAGGCCTGGTGACGGGATGACTGAACCTTGCGGTGAATACAATGGAAAATATACCAATGATTATAAATATGTAAACGGAGCGGGAGACCTTGATGAATGCAATGGGATCGGCAGAAGTGTAACGTTGGCCACCGGAACGTACGATTATTTCTATGTGATTACAGAGGAATTTCCGGTTATTTCAAGATGCCTTGTTGGTACACCTAATTCATCATTTAAGATAGGGCCATGATCAATAAAGGGTCTGTGTGGAGTGGCATTAATTGCGACCTCACCGCTTTGTTTACAGTAGGTACAAAGGTAAAACACTTTTTCATGTGTTGGTGATAACGGGGGTAAGCGTTTCGCCTTTTGCGCTTAACCCCCGGTTTTCACACATCAGTCCCGATTTTTTGAATCATTGATATTTATAAAAATGGAGTTTAACTGATTATGAAATACTTACTATCAATATTGTTTGTTTTGTTTAGTTGTGTTGGATATGGCCATGATATTAGAATGGCCATATTTGAAATTTCAGAAGACAATAAAAACTATACACTGGACATAAGCTTTGACAAAAAAGATCTGGAAAGGTCGCTGATTACGGCTTATCCAGAACTGCTTACAGTTAAGGATAATATGACCAGGGAAAGCTATATAAAGGATTACCTTGAAAGTAATTTTCAATTGGCTATTAATAATAAATGTATCGCTCCCAATATAGAAGCGGTAACATATGAGGATGAATATGTCAGAATTCACGCCACACTTCCCATTAAATGGCAAAGCGTTGAAACAATCAATGTATTTAACACTTGTCTTTTGGACTATAATGAAGGACACTCAAACATTATCAAGGTCAGGTTAAATAAACGGACCAGAACTTTTCGCTTGTCAGCAGAAAGAATAACCACCGTTGTGGATTATCGGGAGTAAATACTACTCCTCCCACACCTGCTGGTGTTAGATCTGATAAATTTCCATTGATAGAATATCCCGGAGACTTATTCTGAGGTTAATAACCTATAGTGATAAGTGACTTCACCAGTCATGTAAAGCGCACCTCTCAACCTCATGACCAGAGGTGATTCTTCACCAACAGAAGAAAGCTTTGCGGTTAATGCAGACAACCATTTCTCTTATCTCGTCGTCATCGTCTTGGGAATCAGTAAATTGTACTACTGTTTGGTAGCTTTTGCCCCCGAATAAAGGTAGAAGCTGGCGGCCACGATTATTTTTTTAAAGGTGGTATAAGATACGTAAGGACAACTGTTTTAATAATGAAACGAACACCAGTTTATATGAAAAATTTTCTGTTTTTGAATTACGCTGAAATTAAAGGTTATAGATTTAATTTGGTTACCAACAATCAGCCCGTCAATCTAAAAGCATTTGTAAGCCCTGAACACCATCAGGAAGAGAACCTGATATTTGCCAATTATAGAGGTAAAATGATAGGAGCCTTGAGGTTCAAGACGGCCGTTTTGCCTTCCAATATTTTTATACAGGCGGATGAATCTGACCTTGGCGTTGAAAGATCAAAGGAGTCGATTGTTGTTGATCTGCTAATTTTAAATGGTGATGGGCTTCACAATGATATTATAATAGCCGGGCTTTTAATCACGCTACAGAAGTATGCCAGGAAAAATGGATATGATTATTGTGTAGGCTGTTCTCACGGAGATCTTTCCGAAATGATACGGCCAAATAAATTCATTAGCCGCGAGCCGTTTATGGAATGCACCAACAGCTCCGCCCATGTGATTGTCAATTCCGACAAACCTTTCCTACTTGACTTTCAGAGACCCTTTATAAACTTTGGCTTTGTTACCATCAGGAAGTCTAAGACAAACCAGGGCAACGTCAGACAGCTTGAAAATGCAGCCTGATCGCATCACCACCGAATATTTAGCATAATGTTAGGGGCAAACCCAATGGCGTATTGCTGCTCCAGAGAAGTATTTGGGCCGAAAGTAAGGTAATTTTCTGCAACAAAATTTTCCCTGTCGTAAGCATTAAGCAGCGAAAGGCCAATTGAGCCATTCCACGATTTGACCCTCTTAGGAAATTTATATACAACCGCGAGGTCTAGTTGGTGTTGAACAGGAAATCTTCCTTCATTTTTTTGAGCAGTTACCGGTTGGTCAGGCTGCTGATTACCACCTTCTCCCGGAACAGGGAAAAAAGTATTGTTGGTATAAAAAGGAACACCTGATTGATATTGCCAGCCTATGGAGAAGCTCCAGTTTTTGTATGGCAGTGTGGCATTTATATTTAGCGTATGCGGTTGGTCATAATAAGTTTCAAAAGAAAGAAGGTTCAGATCCTGAAAGTACATATCAGTGTAAGCATAACTGTAGCTGATCCACGTATCTAACTTATTCCACTTTTTCTTTAATAGCACATCCACGCCATAAACTTCAAGATCTCCTATGGCAGATCGGTCAGGATCCGTGGGTCTCTTGTCTGATTTGAGAGTAGATAAATCAAATATATTCTTATGATAGAACTCGAAATCCAGCACGAAATTTCCCGGCCTCCAGATAGAGCCAAGCATCCATTGCGTACTTTTAATTACGGGTCTCTCATTGGAGGCCAATTCCCATGTTAAATTTTCAATTTTGCTGTCTTCAAAGTCGAAATAGACATATTGGGTAATGTATTGGCTATACAGACCATAACTTGATTTAACAGAAAAGTTGTTTTTCAATTTCCAGTTTAAAAACAATCTTGGCTCCACCCTGAAGTATTCCAGTGGAGTGTAGTAGTTATTTCTAATACCACTATTTACAGTTAGTTTCCTAAAAAGAGTAGTTTGATGATTGATAAAGAATGAGTGCAGGTAGGCTTCATTATGTGTATCGATGGATACTTCAGGACGGTTGGGCCTGTTGGAGTAAACAAAACCATCGATAGCATGCCGGTTCACCTGATAACCCAGGTTAAGGTTGCTGTTTCTTTCCTGATTCAGCAGTATATTTCCTTCTGCATTTACATAAAAATCCTTTATACGCTGCTCAAATAAGTTTGGAATATATGCAGGGTTGTTTGCCGGGTTTTGCGTTATTAGTAATCTCACCTCATAGTCTGAGTATGTGGCGGATACGGTGGTATTAAACTTTGGGCTCCAATACTGTGACCAATCGGTGTTTACCCCATTATTTTTTAATGAGTTATCAAGACCTTGTACTGAGTTACGCGTTTTGTTTAATACACTTCCCTCCTGTAAATTGTCAATAGCCAGAAAACTCATGGATATATTACCTTCTTTCAACTTATAGTTAGAACTGAAATTCAGATCATAAAAAGTGAAACTGCTGTTAAGTACTTCCATGTCTATATTTTCTTCCGCACGGTTCATAATGGAATTTTGTAAGGCAAGCTCATTAAGTGCTTCAAGTTTAGGTGATTGCCATTCTCCATTATAGGTAGACCTGACTGATCCGGAAACTCCAAGTTTTTTGCTCACGGGTACTTCAAAAAAGGCAGAGCCATAGTAAGTGTTGATGCCCACACCAAATCGCGCAGAGTCTGGTACGGATTTGCGGCTTTCCAACTTTATAGCCCCTCCAACCCTGCCACCAAGATCCGGGCCATAACCGCTTCTGTATACCTCTACCTGGTCGACGGCAATTGGGTTGTAAGGAGAGATAGTACCAAAGTAGTGACCTTTATGGTAGATAGGAATATTGTCAAAAAGCACCAGTGTCTGATCCGTAGTGCTTCCCCGTGTATGCAGATTGCCCGCTTTTCCATTCGGGGAAGATATCCCTGGCAGGGTTTTAATAGCCAGTAATATATCACCGTCTGTTTCGCCGGGAAGCAAAGAAAGGTCATTAGTATTAATAATAAAGCTGTGGTCTTCATTGGAAAAGTCAATCCCGGAAGTGATATAGCTGGTAATTACTATTTCCCGGAGTGTGGTTTCTCCAAAGGTCAGCTCTACCCTTGGGCATTTATCACCTAGCAAGCTTCCGGCGGTTATTTTCTTAGTGTCAAAACCAAAGTATTGAATACTGACTGTGTCCTGAAAAGTTAGCTTTCCGTCAAATTTTGCATAACCATTTTCATCGGATATAATGTTGGTCAGGTTATTGTTCAATATGATCTGCGCACCCTCCATAGGCATAGCAGTTCCGCTGTTCACTATTTGGGCACAAAAGTGATGGGAGGCTAGGGTTATCAGATAGGCGCCTTTGCCGGCTTCGCTGAAAGCCAGTCCGGTTTGATTTGAAATGTCTGCCAACTGCTCTTTAAGAGATGCATCTGCTTCAAAGGAAACCTGAAGCCTTTCTGCCAGGTCATCGGCATAGGAAAATGTTACGCTATGCTTTTTCTCCAGTTGACCAATAGCGGTTTTTAGGGATACACTGCTGTGTTGGCAGATTGCTTTCAGAGCTACTGAAAATAGGAAAAAGAGTAGTACATATTTTTTAGCCATAGAAATTGAAAATTACTGCAAAGTAACAGTATTTCCATTTTTCTCATAGCTAATGTTCATCGGATTACATACAGCTTTCAACGCAAGATCAACATCTTGTAATGAATAACTGCCTGTAAATGTCCTTGTTATATCTATTTCATCAGCTTTGATCCGGATGTCAAACTGTGCCTCCATTGTAGTGAAAACGGCAGATAGTGGGGCGCTATCAAACCTTGTTATAGTTTGTGACCAATTATGGTTTTGAAATTCGAAACCTCTTAATCCTCGTCCTCTTACTCTTGCTCCTCGTCCTCGGATAAGGGTTATTGTGCTATCGCTTGCATTAACTTTAACCTTACCATCGTAGCACATCACTGATGCAAAATCTTCAAAACTTTTGACCTCAAAGGCAGTTCCCAATACCTCTGCAGTTCCCAACTTGAAGTGGACCTTAAATGGGGCGCCGTCTTTATGCATTACATCAAAATGGCTGGTTCCTTTAAGGTGTATTTCTCTCGTCTCTTCCCAGGTATCTTTATTATATGACAGTTGTGATGAGGCACCCAGATGTATAACCGATCCGTCAGGTAAAGTGATTTCTTCCATCTCTGCAACCCCGGTTTCATAAGTAACAACAGAATTGCCGGAAACAATAAAATAAGTTAACGCGGTTGCCAGTAGCAGGAGTACGGCAGCCATTCTAAATACATTGGTCTGATACCAGTTAATAGTTTTTGCAGGGGTTTTGGTCTTTTTATTCTTTAACCTGTCATAGCTTGCTGCAATATCTAACTCTGGCAGCTTCCAGCTGTCTACTTCATTAAGTATAGCCTTGTACTTTTGGAAATCCGGGTCAGCACTAAGCTTATGCAGCTCATCATCGCCTAATTCATTATTAATTAAGCGGAGTAATTTTTCTTTATCGTATCCGGAATTGCTCATACACTTATAAAACAGGTATAAACGATATTATACCACCCCCTCATGATATTATTTTTAAATTTTTCTGTTTTTTAATATGTCAACCTGCTCCTTAAGCTTATCCATGGCTTTGTACATCTTTTTATGTACTGCACTAAGGCTTACCCCTTGTATATCAGCTATTTCCTGGAAAGACATTTTGTCAACACGACTCATGAGAAATACCTCTCGCTGAGATGCCGGCAGATCAGATATGGCCTTTTCAAGTAATTGCTTAAATTCCTTTTCCTCCAAAATATACTCGGGGTTTTGGTGGTTTTCCTTGTGCTTATAGTCCTTGGCAAAGGATAATACTACCTTATTGTGTTCAACTTCATTTAAGAACATGCGATTGGCAATTGTAAACAGAAAGGCCTTGGCCTTCTCCAAAACTACCTTTTTACAGTTCTCCCAAAGCTTTATAAAAGCTTCGTGCATAAGATCTTCAGCCTTATCTATATCACCGCAACGATAATAAAGGAAGTTTCTTAACTTATTAGCATTAGAACGGTAAATATTTTGATAGTTGCTTTCACGGCAAATTGAATCACTCACTTAAATACATGTTATAACCAGTAGATTTCAAAGTTGCAAATTTTTATCAATTGTTAAAGCTGCCCAGGCGGTTTTCATAACCACCTGAGGCAGCCTGCGAGATATTGCTATTCAAAAAGCCCCTTGTTTAATGCCTTTAATATTTCAGAAGTATACCCTGAATCTATAAGCATAGATATATTATTTTTACTTCCTCCATAAGAAACCATTCTTACGGGAATATCCGAAACAGAAGTGAATATTCTTTTTAAAACTCCTTTTTTTGCGGATACCATACTACCCACTATGCAGATAATGGTTTGGTTTTGGTCTATCTCTACTACACCAAAATGATTTAACTCCTCAACAATCTGATCAAGGAATCTTGGCTGATCAATAGTAACTGATACCGCAACCTCTGAAGTCGTGATCATGTCAATTGAAGTTTTGTACTTCTCAAAAATTTCAAATATCCTTCTCAGGAAACCATGAGCCAGTAGCATTCTGGTCGATTTTATTTTAATAGCAGTTATACCTCCTTTTGCGGCTATGGCTTTTACATCAACATCCCCACTGATATTGCTGATGACAGTACCAGGTGCTTCGTGGTCTATAGTGCTCTTTAACCTTACGGGAATACCGTACTTTTGGGCAGGTAATATTGAGGAAGGATGCAATATTTTCGCTCCGAAGTATGCCAACTCAGCTGCCTCATCAAATGTCAGCTCACGAATGGGAAAAGTATTTTCTACTATTCGCGGATCATTGTTGTGCATGCCATCAATATCGGTCCAGATCTGTACTTCATCGGCATGAATAGCGGCGCCTATAATCGAAGCTGTATAGTCACTTCCTCCACGCTGTAGGTTATCTGTCTTACCTTCATGGTTTCTGCAAATAAAGCCCTGAGTGATATAAAGTTCACCTGGGCTATCGGATAATATCTTCTTTAGCTTTTTCGATATCTCTTCAATTTCAGGTTCACCGTCCTGATCAATGGTCATGAAATCCAGTGCTGGCAAGAGTATATTCGAAATACCAGACTCCAGCAGGTATTGATGAAACAGGTTGGTGGATAATATTTCGCCATAAGCTAGTATAGTCTTATTGTTTCCCTGGTTGAAATCAGGGATAAGCGCTAACGCATTTATTTCGGCAAAGTATTTTTCGATGATCTCTACACCTTTTTGTTTGCCTTCAACTGTGCTAAACAGACCTTCGATAAAATCCTTATAATGTTTCTTTAAGCTTGCTACCTTAGATTTGGCCTCATCCTGCTTTCGCGATAATAACAATTCTCCGATCTCTACCAGTGAATTGGTAGTGCCGGAAACCGCGGATAATACAACGATTTTCGATTCCTTATCAGCCGTGATAAGGCCAGACACTTTGTGCATGCGCTCTGGCATGCCTACTGAAGTTCCTCCAAATTTGTAGATAAACATTATTTATAGATTTTAAAATTAGCCGGTAAATTTAAAACTGATATTCAATAAAAAAGCCCCAAACGGGGCTTTTTTATTGTTTTTTCAAAAAACAGACTTCTTACTGCTAATTTAATAAATCAAGCCCCAGATCGAGCTCCAATTTAGCGCCGGCTTCAAGGGTCACATCTTCATAAAACCCGATCAATTCAACAAATTCACCATTTTCATCATAAGCGGCAAAATAGAGGTCATAGGTACCCGAATTTATAAAGGCCAGTGTGAAATCACCATCAACCACTACACTACTGGTTACAGCATTGGCAAACCTCACTTCACCTTCTTCCGGCTCGTCCATTTCAGACTCTACGAAAGTGTCATTTTCATAAGCAAAGGCTATAACTTTATCATACCCGGCACTATCCAGGCTGTCTATGTTAAAGTGCCCGTTGATCATCGCAGCATCCTGATTGGCAACCAGTCTAATAGTGGGTTTTAATATGAAATTACCACTGTTACCTGCCTTTACCACAGCCTTACGTACGTCAAAATCCAGTGTAATACCTACTACACCACCTTCGGGAATAGTAAACTCTCCTTTAGCTTTATAACCTGACTGAGCGCCACTTGGTACAAAAAGTGGCTCTTTGCTTCCGTCAATATATTCGATGTATGAACCTTCGTTTTGAAGCTGATCGTCCACTTTCTTTTTAATATTTAATATAAGTCGTACTTCGCTGTACGTTCCGGCATCCATCTCGTTTTCTGTTAGTAGGAAAGCCTCACCGTTTTGATAGCTGAGCAGGTCTATTGAAACTGGTTCTTCAAACTCTTCAATGGTTTCCCATCCTTCCGGGCCGTTGGCTTCCACTCTGTTCACTGATATTACTACTGCCGATACGTTGGCGTCGTCAATAGGAGCATCTGTGATATAGATACTTGCCTTTCCTTTTCCATTGGTGGTACTATCATCATCGTTGCAGGCAGTAAATACCAATGCAGATAAAAATACCACACTTAACATTCTAAGCATTTTCATAGTTTTAGTTTGTTGGGTTTGTATCAAATTAAACGTTTAAACAAGTAAGTTGATTTCCCTAAACCTACGAATGTTGTTCTGCTACAGATAAATGGATGTATAAATCGATGAAATGTAAGTGTCTGAATAATAGATTTTTAGCTTAAAATATCATCTTAATCAGCACCAGGCTTTAAACCTGTGGAGTAAATGAATTGGAAAGTAAAGCAAGTAATGTGCGACTTTCCATTGAAAATCAGTAAACCGAGCATATTGTTTATATTATGCAAGTTTGCCTACCGCTTTTGCCGATTGCCATTAACAACTGTCAGTCTGCAAACAGGTGAAAATTTAGGGCCTCACCAGAAAACATTCAGCTTGATCCCTTGATCCTCCAAAATGGGTTTTCCGGCTATGCGCTATTAGTTGGTACGAACAATACATACAATAAAAAAGCTACCTGTAAAAGGTAGCTTCTAAAATTGATTAATGGCCAATTGGCAGTTTAAAGAAGTTCGTTCAGTTTGATTGAAATGTTAGCTTTAGTCTGTGCCCCTACTTTAACATTGCTATAGCTGCCCAAAAGGTTTAAAAACTCTCCCTGTTCATCAAACATGGCAAAATATACATCGTAAGTTCCTGTATTGAGGTAGGCCAGGGTGAATTCCTGGTTCTGATCCACCATACTGCTGGAAATGGCATTGGCAAACCTTACATTGCCCTGTGTTGGTGCGTCCATTTCACTTTCGCTAAATGCGCCATTCTGATATACAAAAGCCACAACACGGTTGAAAGCTTCCGTTCCGGATAATTTTCCTTCAATAGTACCGGCATCCCCATTGGCGACTAATCGTATCGCAGGTTTCAGCAAGTATTTATCTTCTTTGCCTGCGGCAACCAGCGCCTTGCGAACATCAAAATCCAGAGTAATTGAAGCACTTCCGTTTTCAGGTACTGTAAAACCTCCAATGGCTTTGTATCCGGTCTGTTCACCACCTGGAGTATAGAGCACTTTTTTGCTTCCGTCTTTAAATTGGATATATGATCCCTGAGCATCTGTGGTTCCTCCGTTTTCCTGAATGTTCAGGTTGAGGCGCACCTCGGTATAGGTACCGGCGGCAATTTGTTCTTCGGTTAGTAAAAACGATTCACCGTTTTGATAACTCAAAAGATCAATGGAAACAGGCTCATCAAAGTTACTTAAGTTGATCCATCCTTCCGGACCTTTGGCTTCCACACCTGTTATAGATATAAAGACTGCAGATATCTCCTGATTATCAACAGGAGCATCAGTCAGGTAAATGCTTGCTTTCCCTGTCCCTTCTGCTTCCCGGGTATTTACCGGCTCCTCGTCGTCTTCATTACACGCAGTGAATATCAATAATGATAATAACACTGCAGCCCACGCATTTAATACTTTCATAGCTTCTGATTAGTTGTAAATGTTGTATTCAAAAATTAATTACCCTCAGAGAACGAGTGTATATGAGGAATATGTATGAGACAAACCATGAAGCCGGTTATTGGCAGGTGAAATGCGGTATGCATCGTTGAGTACCGGAATTTGGGAAACCCGGTACCTTGAAACAAAAAAGAGGCTGCCGAACCGGCAGCCTCTTCACCTTAATTAAATGAGCAGATTACTTTTTATTATTGTCATCTACTTCTTCAAATTCTACATCAGATACATCACTGTCTGATCCGGCTTCGGCCTGACCTCCAGCTTCAGCTCCTGCAGCACCACCAGCCTGGTCAGCACCAGAGGCAGCGTACATTTCCTGAGCTGCCCCTTCCCAGGCTTTGTTAAGGCTTTCCATAGCTTTGTCTATGGCAGCTACATCCTGAGACTGATGTGCTTTCTTCAACTCCTCAAGGGCCTCGTTGATCTTGGTCTTGTTACCCTCAGAAAGTTTTTCACCATACTCTTTCAACTGCTTTTCAGTCTGGAAGATAAGTGAATCGGCAGAGTTGATCTTGTCAATCTTCTCTTTCGCATTTTTATCAGCTTCAGCATTAGCCTGAGCTTCCTGCTTCATTTTTTCGATTTCTTCATCAGTTAAACCTGAAGAAGCCTCGATTCTGATCTTTTGCTCTTTCCCTGTACCTTTATCCTTGGCAGAAACGTTCATGATACCGTTGGCATCAATATCGAATGTTACTTCAATTTGAGGTACTCCTCTTGGAGCAGGTGGAATTCCATCAAGGTGGAACCTTCCGATCGTTCTGTTATCTTTGGCCATTGATCGCTCACCTTGCAATACGTGGATCTCCACGGAAGGCTGGTTATCAGCAGCAGTTGAGAACACTTCAGATTTCTTTGAAGGAATTGTAGTGTTGGACTCAATTAATTTTGTGAAGACACCACCCATAGTTTCAATACCCAAAGAAAGTGGAGTAACGTCAAGTAGAAGTACATCTTTAACTTCTCCTGTAAGTACACCGCCCTGGATTGCAGCACCTATAGCCACTACTTCGTCAGGGTTTACACCTTTTGAAGGTTTTCTTCCGAAGAATTTTTCAACTTCTTCCTGAATCTTAGGGATTCTTGTAGAACCTCCCACCAGGATCACTTCATCGATGTCAGAAGCACTAAGTCCGGCATCTTTAAGAGCAGTCTTGCAAGGATCCATCGACCTTCTAACCAGGTCATCAGAAAGTTGCTCAAATTTTGCTCTTGTAAGTTTTCTTACCAAGTGTTTAGGCACGCCATCTACAGGCATGATGTATGGTAAGTTGATTTCAGTTTCAGTAGAGCTTGATAGCTCTATTTTAGCTTTCTCAGCAGCTTCTTTCAACCTTTGAAGAGCCATAGGATCTTTTCTAAGATCTACGTTCTCATCATTCTTAAATTCATCTGCAAGCCAGTTGATAATTACCTGGTCAAAATCATCACCTCCCAGGTGAACATCACCGTTGGTAGATTTTACTTCAAATACTCCGTCTCCAAGCTCAAGGATTGAGATATCAAATGTACCACCACCAAGGTCATACACTGCGATTTTCATATCCTTATCTTTTTTATCAAGACCATAAGCCAAAGCCGCAGCTGTAGGCTCGTTAATGATCCTTTTTACTTCAAGCCCGGCAATCTGACCAGCTTCTTTAGTAGCATGACGCTCTGCATCGTTGAAATAAGCCGGTACGGTAATTACCGCTTCCTTAATTTCAGTGCCCAGATAGTCCTCAGCCGTAGACTTCATTTTCTGAAGGATCATAGCTGATATCTCCTGAGGTGTATAATGTCTGTCTCCGATTTTAACCCTTACGGTATCATTGTTACCTTTTTCAAGAGTATACGAAACGGTCTTACGCTCCTCACTTACCTCACTGTACTTTTTACCCATAAACCTCTTTACGGAGCTGATAGTATTGTGAGGATTGGTTATAGCTTGCCTTTTCGCAGGATCTCCCACCTTTCGCTCGCCTTTTCCATCTTCGAGAAAAGCGACAATCGAAGGCGTTGTTCGTCTACCTTCGCTATTTGGGATTACCACAGGCTCATTCCCCTCCATCACGGCAACACAAGAGTTGGTTGTTCCTAAGTCAATTCCAATAATTTTTCCCATGATAAATTCTTATTTATTAATATTCAGTTTCAAAAGATTTTCTTCGTTATCAATAGTTTATCAATGGTTATGCCAAATGGATTAATGTGACAGATTGGCAGGAAAGGCAATTTGGTGAATTGGAAAAATGATTCGCACATTTACTCCTTTTCTTTTAAGTAAGTAAAATGTTTAAGTATTTTTATGAGGTCTTCTACTTTTATAAAGCTCAACCCTTGCTGCTTGATATACTTTTTCATGGGCTCCTTTAAGTTTCCGAAAAAAGAGTACACTTCTTTTTTAGTACGTATGCCCCTGTTGGAGATAACTCCGCGATATAAGCGATTAATTAGAGTAGCCTTATTACTCTTTGGTGATAAAAGGTATCGTTCCTGAACAGGTAATGTGTTGCTCTGAATTTTATTGTGAGAAGTAGAAAAAATGTCATCTATTTCTTTGAATTCCCTGGATAATAAAGCTATATAAGGACTTTCATATTGCACTTCTATAAATTGCTTACGGGCATACCCTCCTTCTGATGAAGCAATATGCAAAGAATAAAATTTTCTTGTCGTTTTTAATTTTTTGTCATAAAAGGAAAAAGAGGCCACATTTAAAGGAGTGAGAGTAATAATTTGATTGTTATTTCTAATCAACAAAATATTTTCGTTAAAGAAAGGATCAAAAGCTATTTCATTTTCAGTGGCTGTTCCATCCCTTAATTCTATAATACCCGGCCGCCAGTCATGTTTGTGTTTTTTTGAGAATGCGAATAATTAAAACTAAGGAGTAAGATGAAAATAAATAGAAAACGTGTATGCATAAAGTTTTTCGAACTTATTAATTCATAATTAAAACTGTAAATTTGCACCTTATTTTCAGATTAACCTATGGCATTGAAAGAAGAAATTGCAAAGAGAAGGACATTTGGAATCATCAGTCACCCGGATGCAGGAAAAACTACACTGACAGAAAAGCTCCTGCTTTTTGGCGGTGCGATACAAACTGCCGGGGCTGTAAAATCGAATAAGATAAAAATGCATGCCCGCTCTGACTGGATGGAGATAGAGAAACAAAGAGGTATATCAGTGGCCACCTCCGTCATGGGGTTTAATTATAATGGGAAGAAAATAAACCTGCTGGATACCCCTGGTCACCAGGATTTTGCTGAGGACACCTACCGTACGCTCACAGCTGTAGATAGTGTGATCATGGTGATAGATTGTGTTAAAGGTGTGGAGATTCAGACCGAGAAGCTAATGGAAGTATGTCGCATGCGGAAAACGCCGGTGATATGCTTTATTAATAAACTAGACAGAGAAGGCCGTGATCCATACGATCTGCTTGATGAAATTGAAGAGAAGCTGAATATTAAAGTCAGACCTTTAAGCTGGCCCATAAGTATGGGTAAGACATTCAAAGGTGTTTATAGCCTGTATAATAAAACCCTGCACCTTTTCCAACCTAGCAAAACCAAAGTCGAAAAGGATGGAGAAACCATTGAGGATATTAATGACCCGGTTATTGACAAGGAAGTGGGTGAAAGCTATGCCAACCAGCTCCGCGAAGATGTAGAGCTAATTGAAGGGGTGTATCCTGAGTTTGATGTTAATGAATATCTGGCGGGAAATGTTGCTCCCGTATTTTTTGGAAGTGCAGTTAACAATTTTGGAGTAAAGGAGCTTTTGGATTGCTTTATTGAGCTGGCTCCGGCCCCATTATCGAGAGAGACAGAAGAAAGGATTATTGCGCCTGACGAAAACAAATTTTCAGGATTTATCTTCAAGATACATGCAAATATGGATCCTAATCACAGAAACAGGATCGCTTTTATACGTGTGTGCGCCGGAAAGTTTGAAAGAGGTGCTAATTATTACCATGTGCGTTCCGATAAAAAGATCCGTTTTTCTAATGTCACAGCTTTTATGGCTCAGGAGAAGGAACTGGTGGATGAAGCCTGGCCAGGAGATATTGTTGGCCTGTATGACACCGGTAACTTAAAAATAGGAGATACCATTACTGAGGGTGAAAAAGGAATCTATAAAGGTATACCCAGCTTCTCACCTGAGATATTCAAAGAAGTGGTAAACAAAGATGCTATGAAGACCAAGCAATTGGAGAAAGGCCTCAACCAGTTGATGGAAGAAGGTGTGGCCCAATTGTTCTCTTATCAGCTTGGCTCAAGAAAAGTAGTAGGTACTGTTGGTGCACTTCAGTTTGAGGTAATCCAGCATCGTTTAAAGCATGAGTACGGAGCTTCGTGCGATTTCATGCCCATGAACCTGTATAAGGCCTGTTGGATAAGTAGCAATGACAAGAAGAAGCTTAATGCCTTTGTAGATTCAAAATATAGACATATAGCTAAGGATAAAGATGGTAAACTTGTCTTTATGGCAGAGTCGCGTGCATGGCTTACCATGGTACAGGATAATTTCCCTGACATAGAGTTTCACTTTACATCAGAGTTTTAAACAAATTAGCCCACAGTTGCATGCTTACAAAAAAGGACATTTTATATGAAGACAATCACCTGCTGATAGTTAATAAACCGGCAGGACTGCTCGTTCAGGGAGATAAAACAGGTGATGTAACCCTGGCAGAAGAGGGCAAGGCTTATATAAAAAAGGAGTATAATAAACCGGGCGCTGTTTTTCTTGGCGTCGTCCACCGGCTCGATCGTCCGGTAAGTGGGGCTGTAGTGATGGCGCGTACTTCCAAGGCACTCGAAAGAATGAACACGGCTTTCAAGGAGCGCGAAATTGAAAAGACTTACTGGGCTATAACGACACACCGCCCGCCTAATACTCAAGGGGAGCTGGTTCATTGGTTGAAGAAGAATACGAAAATTAACAAGGCCGTGGCTTCAAACAAACAGGTGAGTGGCTCACAGAAGGCTATATTGAATTATAAATTAATTGGTCGTATTGCTGAATATTACTTACTTGAGGTCAAGCTTATGACAGGACGTCCGCATCAGATCCGGGTACAATTGGCAAAAATCGGTTGTACTATTATGGGAGATGTAAAGTATGGCGCAGACAAGCCTGCCAAAGATGGTAACATTTATTTACATTCCCGGTCTGTGTCTTTTGAACACCCTGTTAAAAAGGAAAGGATGACTTTTACAGCTCCGGTGCCTAATGACCAGATCTGGAAACTATTTGATAGCTAATGAAGAAACCCGGCTGGTTAGATAAGTTAGAAAAACGATGGAAGGTAACGACAGTCCAGGCGATTGTTATTTTGATTGTTTTTGCCTGCACGGGCTTTACGGTTTTGTTTTTAAAAGAGCCTATCTTGTCCCTGATTGCTGACGAGGAAGACCGGAACTGGGTGTTTACCGTATGTTACTACCTGCTGATCCTGCCCGTTTACAATATTATTTTATTGATTTACGGTTTTCTTTTCGGGCAGTTCAATTTTTTCTGGGAGTTTGAAAAGCGTATGTTCCAAAGAATATTTAGGAGGTAACTAGGCTGTCGATTCACCAACCTGTAAAATAGTCGCACTTATCATCTTCCGGTATTTCGGACAAGGTAAGGTATACCAATTATCAAAGTAATTTTCAGGATAGTAATACGAGGAGCGATGGATGGCTTCGCCAGTGGTTTAGGGGAAGTCAGGCATAGGTAGCCGTCAGCCGTTCTGCAGCAAGCCGAACTTCTAAGAAGACACTAACATCTGACATTTCGAAGGTGAGTCCGATATGCACCTCTGTTAATAGTGGGTCTGCAAAAGCCGTTGACTACCAGGATAAAATAGCAATAGGCGAGGGTTGCTGATTTCAGTGGTAACTTCATGTTGCAAGCTTTATTTCCAGTCTGCATAATCCACTTTCTAAAAGTAAGGAGGTAAAAGAAAAAGGCTGCTTAAAAGCATGTTAACTTTTAAAGCAGCCTTCAAAAATTTTATATCTGAAACTTACTCTCCAACCAATCCGTCGGCCAGTAAGACAATTTTATTGTTCAGCACCTCTACAACACCACCTGATATTTCTACCTGATGTTTCCCATCCTTATTTTGGTAAATTACCACACCTTCGCCTAAGCTGCTTACCAAAGGAGCATGGTCATTTAATACCTGAAATGAGCCGTCAACACCCGGAAAAGTAACAGCACTTACTTCTCCTCCATATACTTTTTTAGCTGGTGTAACTATTTCTAAAAACATATGACAAAATTTGGTTTAGTGACCTGCGGGGCAGGTCTAATAGAAAAGTGTGAGGCTGTTTACCTCACACTTACCAGAATTTATTTTTTAGTTTCAGCAAGCATTTTCTCACCTTTCTTAATAGCATCTTCTATTGAACCTACCAGGTTAAATGCCATTTCAGGAAGGTGGTCAAGTTCTCCATCCATAATCATGTTGAAGCCTTTGATAGTATCTTTGATGTCAACAAGAACACCAGGGATACCTGTAAATTGTTCGGCAACGTGGAATGGCTGAGAAAGGAATCTTTGTACCCTTCTTGCTCTGTGTACAACTTCTTTATCCTCATCAGAAAGTTCGTCCATACCAAGGATGGCGATGATATCCTGAAGCTCTTTATATCTTTGAAGAATCTCTTTTACTCTTTGCGCACAACCATAGTGCTCATCACCAAGTACATCTGCACTCAAAATTCTTGAAGTAGAATCCAAAGGATCCACTGCAGGGTAAATACCAAGCTCAGAGATCTTTCTTGAAAGTACAGTAGTAGCATCAAGGTGGGCGAAAGTAGTAGCAGGAGCAGGGTCAGTCAAGTCATCCGCAGGTACGTAAACGGCCTGTACAGATGTAATTGATCCCTTTTTAGTTGAAGTAATCCTTTCCTGCATGGCACCCATTTCGGTAGCCAGTGTAGGCTGATAACCCACGGCAGAAGGCATACGACCAAGAAGGGCTGATACCTCAGAACCTGCCTGTGTGAAACGGAAAATGTTATCAACGAAGAAAAGGATATCTTTTCCTTGTCCTTCTCCATCACCATCACGGAAGTATTCTGCAAGGGTAAGACCAGACAAAGCCACGCGTGCACGAGCACCTGGAGGCTCATTCATCTGACCGAATACGAATGTTGCTTTTGATTCTTTAAGTTTATCCTGATCAACCAGGCTAAGATCCCATCCACCTTCTTCCATAGATTTGGTGAAAGCCTCGCCATATGTAACAATACCAGACTCGATCATCTCACGAAGAAGGTCATTACCTTCGCGGGTTCTTTCACCCACACCGGCAAATACTGACAGACCGGAATATGCTTTTGCAATGTTGTTGATCAGCTCCTGGATAAGTACGGTTTTACCTACACCGGCACCACCAAAAAGACCAATTTTACCACCTTTTGAGTAAGGTTCGATAAGGTCAATTACTTTAATACCAGTGTAAAGTACCTCGGTTGAAGTAGATAGATCTTCAAATTTAGGAGCTGGCCTGTGTATCGGTAGACTTGTTTTTCCGGAAGGTTGCGAAATACCATCAATGGCTTCACCAATTACGTTGAATAGTCGGCCCTTGATATCATCACCGGTAGGCATGTTGATAGGGGCTCCGGTGTCAGTAACTTCCATTCCTCTAACCAAACCTTCGGTACTTTCCATGGAGATAGTTCTTACTCTGTCTTCTCCAAGGTGCTGCTGGCATTCCAATACCACCTTTTGTCCGTTTGCTTTGGTTACCTCTAATGAATCAAGGATATTAGGTAATTTAGCACCCTCAGCATCAAAGCTAACGTCTACTACGGGGCCGATTACCTGGGTAATTTTACCAATATTTGCCATCTTTTGTTATTTTATAGAAATGATTTAGTGCCTCGATAATTTCAGTCCGCAAAACTACGTGTAAATTATCCATAAAGCAAAACCAAGGTATGATTTTTAAGTCTAAAAGTTGATCTAATGGCTTTTGATTCAGGTGTGTAATATTATTCGGAATGTTGTGCCCTGATTTTCCTCCGAAGACTTAACAAAAATCTTACCCTGATGGTAAATTTCTATGATCCTTTTGGCCAATGTTAAACCCAGTCCCCAGCCTCTCTTTTTTGTTGTAAATCCCGGACTGAAGACCTGCCTTATTTTAGATTTCGGAATACCTTTTCCGGTATCCGTGATATCTACGAATACGCGATGGTCGCTACCTTTCAAAATGTAAATATTAATTGAACCGGATCCGCTCATGGCGTCAACAGCATTCTTGCAGAGGTTTTCGATTACCCATTCGAAAAGCGGAGGGTTGATCATTGCCGTGATTTGCGGCGTTAGAGAGTCCACCGTCATGTTAACTTTTGGGGAGATCCTTGGCTTCAGGTAATCAATGATATTTTTGATTAAGACTTCTACATTTTCCTCGGAAAGCACCGGAGTAGAGCCAATGTTGGAAAACCGCTCCGTAATTACCTGCAACTTTTTAATGTCCTTGTCCAGCTCGTCAAACAGATTTTTATCCTCTATCTGTGCCTGATCCTTAAAATATTCCACCCAGGCCATTAATGATGAAATGGGTGTCCCAAGCTGGTGGGCAGTTTCTTTGGCCAGCCCTACCCAAACACGATTTTGTTCTGCAGCCTTAGAGTAGTTGAATATTAAATAAACAATAAATGCAAATAATGAGATTACCGATAGCTGAATGTACGGATAGTATATCAACTGGGTGAGCAGAAATGAGTTTTTATAGTAGACATGCTGGACTTCGTATAACTCATTGGTATTGGGATCTTTTAACCTCACTTCAATCGGATCGTATGTGTTCCTCATTTCCTCAAGCTCTTCATATAACTGCTGATTCATTTGAACCTGAGAGGCAGAGGAATCAATTTCAATGTTACGGTGTCCGGTAATTTCTCCGTTTTCAGTAATAAGAATAGTGGGAATAGAATTGTTTTCAAACAATATCTGATCGGTAATAAAGTAGACATTATTATCAAGGCTTTCGTTAGCAGTATGTTCCAGCGCCTTGGCAAAAAGCTCTATCTGCTTACGTTCTCTTTCCTTCAACTGGTCAACAAGCCTGTCGGTATAATAAATAGAGGCAACACTAATAAACACGGACACTACTAAAACAATCCATTTGATCTTGGATTTATTGTAATAGATATCGATACCTGTTGCTTTACTTGTTTTCGCCATAGATGACCTTAAAGTTGATCAAAATAAAATAAAAAAACCGGATAATAAACATTATCCGGTAACGACATTGCCGTCTTTGCCGTTGTTTCGAATGCTGGTTTTCGGATTATAACACCTCGGGAACCTGCAGTCTTACTAATTCTTCATCATAAACCACTTTGCCAGGGTTTTATAATTCACCTTAACACCGTGCATAAGTATGCCAACCCGGTAAATTCTGCCGGCAAGCCATGTGGTAAATACAAATCCAAGTACCAGTAACACCATGGACAGTGCCAGTTCCCAGGCAGGCACACCAAACCCTATGCGGCCCATCATAGCAATAGGAGAGGTGAAAGGAATTATGGACAGCCAGAAACTAACGTTGCCGTCGGGATTGTTAACGATACTTCCCATACCAATTATCCCGGCGATCAAGGGGATCATGATCGGAAACATAAATTGCTGGGCCTCTGAGGGAGAATCAACTGCAGAGCCGGCTGCAGCAAACAATGCACCATAAAGCAGATAACCCCCGATAAAATAGAAAATAAAGGTAAGTATAATCTTCGTAAACGGGATATTGGCAAGCAAGCGGACAAACTTTTCTGATGTTTCCACATCAGCTCCCTGAATAGTAGCTTCCTGGGGTATTTCCATACCTAAAAGCCCAAGTACGATGGTGGAAAGTACCGCTATAAGTACAACCCATATGAGTACCTGAAAGAGGCCTACGGAAGCTACTCCAAGTATCTTTCCTAGCATCAACTGGAATGGTTTGACCGTAGAAATTATTACTTCTACAATCTTACTGCTTTTTTCTTCTATAACGCCTTGCATTACCTGACCTCCATAGGCAAACATAAAGATGTAGATGAGGAACCCTGTAAAGTACCCTATACCAAATGATATTCCTGCATCACTTTCTTTTTCCTCACCTTCACTAATGTTTACTGAACGCAGGTCTATTTTGGTTTTCAGCTTGGCAAGTACCTCTTTGTCGATATTGTAAATCTGGAGTTTACTGTCTTTGATAACATCCTCAATCTCATTTTCAATATCTCCTATTGTAGAAAAATTGGGGTTGCTTTTGGTATAAAGCACCAATCCCTCAGGTGTTTCAATATTGAAATCGGGGATATATAATAAACCATAATCATCGGATTCTGAAAGGGTAGTTTTGGCAGCTTCCAAATCCCCTGAGGCCTTAATAAACTTGTATTTTTCAGTGTTTTCGAAGTCGAATGAGCCCTGCTCATCCAAAACATGGATCACCTGAGCGCTGGCATTTTCAGATTCCTTTTTCATTACATAGCCTATACCTCCTATTAATGCCGGAAATATCAGGGGAACCAGAATAGTCGCGATCAGAAAAGATTTTTTCTTGACCCTGCTCAAAAACTCTCTTTGTATTATTAATAATGTCTTGTTCATTTGGCACCTCCTACTTTAGAAATGAATATTTCACTGATACTTGGAATTTTCTCAACAAACGAATGTACTTCAGTTATGGTCAGCAGACTCTTGAGTAATTCATTAGGGCTTGTTTCCTCAGTCATTTTTACCGTACTCTGATAGAAATTATCATGTAATGGATTATTGGCCAATACTGAAAACCGGTCAGGTAGTGATCCGTTAAGTGATCCCTGATGCTCGACTATATATGTGTTTGACCGGTAGGAGTGTTTAATGTCTTTTTTAGAGCCTTCGAGAATCAGCTTTGAGTTATTTATCAGTGCAATATGGTCACAAAGCTCTTCAACTGACTCCATCCGGTGAGTTGAGAATATAATGGTGCTACCCTTTTCCCGAAGCTCAAAAATTTCATCTTTTATCAGATTGGCGT
The DNA here is from genome assembly GCF_021389975.1 of Fulvivirga ulvae. Classification (NCBI taxonomy): domain Bacteria; kingdom Pseudomonadati; phylum Bacteroidota; class Cytophagia; order Cytophagales; family Fulvivirgaceae; genus Fulvivirga; species Fulvivirga ulvae. The sequence goes on along the minus strand of NZ_CP089981.1, from coordinate 1,498,119 downwards.
TGACAGGATCAAAGCCTGAAAACGGTTCATCCAGTATAATAAGTCTGGGTTCATGTAGCACTGTTGATATAAATTGTATCTTTTGTGCCATACCCTTTGAGAGATCCTCTACCTTCTTGTCCCACCATTCGTAAATTCCCAGTTTTTTAGTCCAGGCTTTACTCCTCATAATAGACTCCTTTCTGGAGAGGTTTCTGAGTTGACCCAGGTATACAAGTTGCTCGCCAACTTTCATTTTTTTGTACAGGCCTCTTTCTTCAGGCAAATAGCCAATAATCGAGATGTGGTCAGGGTTGAGCTTTTCCCCATCGATGAGTATCTCCCCTTCGTCGGCATCTATGATCTGATTGATAATTCGGATCATTGTGGTTTTTCCGGCGCCATTAGGCCCCAAAAGCCCAAAAATGCTCTGTGAGGGAATACTCAGGCTTACATTATCAAGAGCAGTATGATTGGAATACCGCTTTGTAATATTTTTTGCAATAAGTGCTTCCAAAATATTTAAGGTTTAGTTTCTGTTTCAGGATCAATGCATTACACAACGAATATATTCATAGTGGACAGGAATCCAATGACCAATCTATTACAAATTTGAAGGGAATAATAGCAAACTATAGGGAGCGGTTATATAATCTGCTAAGAAATAAAATAAAGGAGATGAAAGATTTTATTTCTTTTCTTTAAAAACAATACTACCCATGCTTACATCAAGGTTAAATGATAAGAGGTTGTCAGCGTCTTCTTTATAGGCATCATTTACAAAGGTATTGTCCGAAAGTTTCTTGAAAGATTTGGTGAGTTTCACTTTACAAAGCCAGGAATCATTTACGGTTACTATTACGGGGATCTCATCTTCCGGAAGCATTATCATCAGATTACCGGCGCCAACACTTCCTTTTATTTCGCTTCTTACCTGTGGCTTATCGCTGAAATCAAGCAGAAGGTTACCAAAGCCTATATCAGCTACGACATGCTTGGATCTGGAGAGGTTAAGTTTCTTTACATTTACGGAGCCAAGGTCAACCTTTACATAAAAGGTGTCCATTACTACCTGATTATTTTTGCCGGATAAGTATCCAATATTAATGTCAGCACTTCCCGTATGTATTTTTAGCTTTCCTATAGAAAGACCGGAAAGATCAATATCGGCTTCACCGATTCCATACTTGAGATTCAGATTGTAATTTTTATTATCGGTGAGGTAGACTTTCCATAGTTTTTTGGCGGATTCGTTAGATGAACCGAACATGCGGTAGGAGATTGATTGACTTAAGCCCTCTGATTTATCATCTTCAAGAGCCAGCTTTATCGTACAGGTCTTGTTTTTGATGGATTTATCAAAAGAGTGAGAGTAATTATCGTAGTCCTGATCGCTATATACGTTAAGGAGTTCAGTGCTTTGGCTGGGTTTTAGCAAACACGACCCGCTGTTGACACTGAAATGAAGGTCAACACGTTCCACCGCCTTATTGTCCTCCACTGAGAACTGTTTTTTTATTTGTGAAAATGAAAGGGTAGTACTGATGATCCCTGCACCCAGTAAAAAAATTCTTCTCCGCATAGTGTGAGTAAATACGGTATTTGTTTTTGTTGAGTTACAAGACATTAGAAAATTATCAACAAAAAAAGCGACAAACAGTAAATTTGTCGCTTTCCTTCTATTTCATCTTATTTTATTCAAAAAACTCTCTCATTTTTCCGAAAATACTCTTTTCACTTTTCCCTGGATTGGGGTGAAAATTAGTAGAATCACGCATGCTTTCAAGCTTTGCTTTTTCATCAGAAGAAAGATGTTTCGGAGTCCACACATTAACGTGAATGAGCTGATCACCCTTTCCATACCCATTAAGGTCTTTAATACCTTTACCTCTGAGCCTGAGTATTTTTCCGCTTTGCGTACCTGGATCTATTTTAATACGTGCTTTACCTGAGATGGTAGGTACTTCTACCGACGTGCCCAATGCAGCGTCGATAAAACTAACGTAAAGATCATAAACTACATTGTTACCTTCTCTGATCAATTGATCATCCTCTTTCTCCTCCACTACAATCAGAAGGTCACCTGCCAGGCCTCCGCCCGGAGCTTCGTTACCCTTGCCTGACATGGAAAGCTGTATTCCATCGCTTACTCCACCAGGTATCTTTACGCTGATAACTTCTTCTTTGGGTACCAGCCCTGAACTATCAACACCGGGAGGCCTGTGATCTATGATCTGTCCTGATCCGTTACAGGTCGGACATGTACTGGTAGATACCATCTGGCCCAGCATAGTGTTTACGGCCTTTCGTATCTGGCCACTTCCATGACAGGTAGAGCAATTTTTAAAAGTAACTCCATCGGCCCTAACCAGTCGGTTTACCTTGATCTTCTTCTCAACGCCTTCGGCAATTTCCTCCAGAGTAAGTTTAAGTTTAATGCGAAGGTTTGACCCCCTTCTTTGCCTTCTGCGGCCACCACCGCCACCAAAGAAGCTTTCAAACGGACTGCCTCCTCCTCCAAAGATATCCCCGAACTGAGAGAAAATGTCGTCCATGTTCATGCCACCGCCGAAGCCGCCGCCATTCATGCCTGCATGTCCGAACTGATCATATCTTTGTCGTTTCTCAGGGTTACTTAGTATCTCATAGGCTTCTGCGGCTTCCTTAAATTTGTCCTCAGCCTCGGCATCATCCGGGTTCTTGTCCGGGTGATACTTAATAGCCACTTTTCTGTAAGCCTTTTTGATCTCTTCCTGAGAAGCAGATTTATCCACTCCTAAAATCTCGTAAAAATCTCTTTTCGCCATAAACTTGAATTTTCTCGCTCTTAGTTTCCGATAACTACTTTGGCGTATCTTATAACTTTGTCTTTTAACATGTAGCCTTTCTCCACAACATCAACCACTTTACCCTTCAGGCTCTTTTTGGGTGCGGGTATTTGAGTAATGGCTTCGTGGTATTCCGAATCGAAATCCATGCCCTCTTTACCCTCCATTGCTTTCAGGCCTTTTTGCTCTAAAACTTTCTTAAATTTATTATGTATGAGTTGTACGCCTTCTTTAACGGCGTTAAGGTCAGTGCTTTTGTCCTCAAATGATTTTTCTGCTCTTTCGAAATCGTCGATTACAGGTATCAAAGCAGCCATCAGATCTTCATTGGCTGTTTGTACCATGTCCAGCTTTTCTTTGGCTGTTCTTCTTCTGAAGTTTTCAAATTCAGAGTAAAGGCGTAGGTATTTGTCTTTGCTCTCTGCCAATTCGTCTTTCAGACGCTCCACTTCATCTTTTGCATTGACTTCCTCCTTCTCCCTTTCTTCAGATTTACTTTCGACTTCTTCCTTTATTTCATCAACATTTTCAGGCTTTTCGCCCATTTCGGCAGCATTTGCGTCCGCTTTTGTTGATTCTTTGGTATCTTTCACTTCGTTTTCTTCTATATTCTCCTTGTTCATAGCTAGTTATATACCTTTACCTTATACATTATTCAAATTGTTTGACAATTACTCTGCCAAAACACAAAATTATGTCAAAATGACATCCTGTTGAAGGAGTATTGAGGATTAGTTACTTATTCAAAAACTTCCAAAGGAGGTCTTTTAATTCCAAAAGCCCGGTTTGTGTAACGGATGAGATAAAAACGTGAGGAAGCTCTTCAGGCAATTCCTGCTTCATTTCTTTGATCAGTTCCTCATCCAGAAGGTCTGATTTGGAAATAGCCAGTATCCTATCCTTATCCAGCAGTTCCGGGTTATATTTTTTTAACTCCCCAAGGAGTATCTGATATTCTTTGTTGATGTCTTCGGCGTCAGTTGGTATTAAGAAAAGGAGGATGGAGTTGCGTTCAATATGGCGCAGGAACCTGATGCCCAGACCTTTTCCTTCCGCTGCACCTTCAATGATACCAGGTATGTCAGCCATGACAAACGATTTGTAATCCCTGTAGCTTACCACACCCAGGTTAGGGGTTAATGTGGTAAAAGGATAATCGGCTATCTCAGGCTTGGCTGCTGATAGTACTGAGAGCAAAGTTGATTTTCCTGCATTTGGAAAGCCTACCAAGCCAACATCTGCCAGAAGTTTAAGTTCCAGTACTATCCACTCTTCTTTTCCTGTCTCACCTGGTTGCGCGAATCGGGGGGTTTGGTTTATAGCTGTTTTAAAGTTTTCGTTACCTAAACCTCCTCGACCTCCTTCGGTGAGGATAACCTCCTCACCGTCTTCAGTGATCTCGAACAGCTTTTTGCCACTTTCAAAATCTTTGGCAACAGTACCTAAAGGTACTTCCAGAATTATATCTTCTCCTTGCGCACCGCTGCGGCGCCCACCTTCCCCGGGCTTGCCGTTACCAGCGATAACATGTTTCTGGTACTTGAGATGTAGTAGTGTCCATAGCTGGGAATTGCCTTTAAGGATGATATGACCGCCCCGGCCGCCATTGCCACCATCCGGACCACCCTTTGGAACGTGTTTTTCCCGCCTGAAATGGACAGAGCCAGCGCCTCCAGCTCCTGATCTCGAGCAGAACTTTACGTAATCAATAAAGTTAGATGAAGACACTTGCTTGTTTACTTTTCTATTTTGAGGGAGTCAATAACACCACAGATATTATTGAAGATATCATCAATAGATCCCACACCATGTATGGCGTTAAATTTATTCTGATTCTTGTAATATTGAGAAACTGGCAGAGTCTCTTTTAAGTAGACTTGAATTCGGTTGTCAATTTTTTCTTCATTCTGATCATCAACCCTTCCTGAGATTTTGCCTCTTTCCAACAGTCTTTTTTTCAGCTCTTCAAAAGGAACTTCCAGTGAGATCATACCTGATATGGGATTTCCCTTACTATTTAGCAGCTTATCCAATGCCTCTGCCTGGTGGATGGTACGAGGGAAGCCGTCAAATATAAAGCCATTGGCTCCTGCACTGCTTTTGATCTTATCATCAACCATACCTATTACTACTTCGTCCGGTACGAGAAAACCATCGTCCATGTATTTTTGAGCACTTTTCCCCAACTCAGTACCTTCGTTGAGGTGTTTTCTGAATAAATCTCCGGTAGAGATATGCTCAAGATTATATCTACTGATGAGCTTCTCACTTTGCGTGCCTTTTCCGGCTCCGGGAGGGCCAAATAATACGATATTTAACATCACAAGTTTTTTTAAAAGGGTTTAAAGATAATGGAAAATTAGGGGATTACTCCTTGAGTTGGTAAATGTCTTTTAAATTTCTCCCCAATCCATCATAATCCAGGCCATAACCTACTACAAATTTTTCAGGAATGTCAAAGCCTATGTATTTCAGCTTTTCTCCTGATACATTTGTTTTTGGCTTTTGCAGAAGCGTCACCACTTCGATAGAACTTGCCCCAAGGGACCTGAATTCCTCTAGTATTTTTGCTATTGTTCGGCCGGTGTCAATAATATCTTCAATGATGATTACATCTTTATTAAAAATGTTTTCATTCAGGCCGATAAGTTGCTTGACGTTGCCGCTGCTTTCCATTTCTTCATAAGAAGCAACTTTAACAAATGATATCTCGCAGGGAATATTAACTTCTTTCATAAGATCAGCGGCGAACATAAAAGACCCGTTTAAAATAGCAACAAACAGGGGTTTTTTGTCTTTGTAATCACTATTGATCCTGACTGCCAAAGCCTGGATTTTAGCTGTGATCTCTTCGCTACTGATAAATTTTACAAACTCTTTGTCTTTGACTACCATAAGTAAAATAAAAATGCCTTCTGTAGAACAAAAGGCATGCAAATATAGAAATTATATTGGAATCGGAACCTAAAAAGGAAAATCAAAGATTCTCCATGAGGGCTTTGTAAAGCTGAAGCATACATATAATATCATACTTATGCACTTTTTCCTGCGGAGAGTGTACATTTTCTTCCGGAGCACCTATAAAGCACCAGTCAAACGGGTAAGGAGAGATTTGCAGTTCACGTCCATCACTGGAGCCACTTGCTTCGACCTCCAGCTGATAGGGTATTTCCGAATCATTTGCAATTTCAATGATGCGCCTTATGTAAGACTTTCTGGGTATATTCCTGTCACGCATGGAGATGACCACACCCTCTCCAGGGTACACACCATCCGTTACCCACGTAATGTCAGAGATTAGCCCTTGGGTTACTTGCCACTTTTCATAAATAAACCTTACTAATAAAGGTATGGATCCTCCTCCGTGCTCCTCCCAGCAGCTAAATACCAATACGCCATTTTTCAGTGTTTCAGCAAGTTTCAGCAGGTTGTATACTCCGAGACGGTTATCAAGGTAGCAGCTGGTTATCTCAGTATCAGTTTCTTCAAATTCGCATTTGAAAACAAGATCGGTGCCCCGGTCAATGGCACGACCAAATTTGTAGAAAAGTTGATGGTCTTTATTTACTTCAAGTTCACATTCTATCAGTCCAAGGCTATCTTCACCTACGAGTTTGTATCCGCTATGCACTTCCGGGCCACCTATTGCCACCAGCTGATTTTGGTAGCGAACCGTAAACCCTATAGAATCCATGTGTGCAAACGCAGCGGTTTTTGGTGTACCGAATTTTAAAATAACACAGTCCTGTAGTTCCGGTCCATGAAAAACTTCCGGTTGGCAAACCCAATTACCTCTTTTGCGATTTACGTAATCGAGAATAAAGTCTTTCATTTTCGATTCATTCCCTGATGTCGCATGTATTTGACATAGTTGTTTCAACAAATTGATGTCAGATAAATGTGGCTTCATTAATATTGCTATTAAAAGATTGGAATCTATTGTTATTTTTTAATTTTCGTTAAATTTAGATTTAAAATTAACTTAGGCCTAATTTTTTTCTAATCCTGCTTCTTTATTTTTAATGTTAAAAGTACTCAATCAGTCCAATTCGGTAGCCAATCATTTCTTGTATGAAATGAGGCACATAGAAACTCAGAAAGACCGCGCAAAATTCAGAAACAACCTTAGAAGGTTGGGCGTCGTCATGGCATACGAAATATCGAAGGCATTATCCTATACAAAGGCAGTCGTTGAGACGCCTCTTGATACCATGGAGGTGGACTTGCTTGCCGAACAGCCAGTTTTGATCTCCATATTAAGAGCTGCTCTGCCATTTTCAGATGGCTTTACAGAAGTGTTTGATCAGGCAGACGTTGGGTTTGTGGGGGCTTATCGCATGGAAGAAGGTGCAGAGATAGCTGTCAATTTTGAGTATATGGCTTCCCCCGCAGTGGAGGGCAGGGTAGTTATAGTTGTTGACCCCATGCTTGCTACAGGTAAGTCAATAATAGAATCGATAGATCATTTACTTAACAATGGTAAGCCGGGTCATATTCATATAGCTGCTGCTGTTGCCGCGCCGGAAGGAATTGACTATATTTCAAAGATGTTGAAGGTTGAACATACCATATGGGCCGGTGCTCTGGATGAGAAGCTTAACAATAAGTCCTACATCGTGCCAGGACTTGGTGATGCCGGAGATTTGTGTTTCGGACCGAAATTATAAATTAACACATGTTGCTAAATATACTAATGTTAGTTGTGGGCCTTTTTGTCCTCATCATTGGGGGTGACTTTCTTGTAAAGGGCGCATCAAGTATAGCATTAAGGGCTCATATATCACCACTTGTGGTAGGACTTACCATTGTGGCATTCGGCACCTCTGCTCCGGAACTTCTGATCAGCGTAAAAGCAGCTTTGGACGGTAGCCCGGATATGACAATGGGGAATGTTGTAGGCTCAAATATCTGCAACCTTGCGCTTGTGCTGGGGGTTACTGCTATCATTGGCGTTATTAAGGTCAACTCAGATAGTATCAAAATTGACTGGCCTGTTACAATGGGTAGTTCACTACTACTTTATTTTGTGGTTAAGGAAGATACAGCTATGATTAAGACCTTTGAGGGCATCATATTTATTATACTTCTTATTGTATATACAGTCTTTATAGTAAGGAAATCCCGAAAGGAAACCAAGGCAAGGCGGGCGCTTGAGGAAGAACTACAAGAGGTTGCACCCTCAAGGTATATGGGTAAAGATGCTTTTTTTATTGTGGTAGGGTGTGCGGGGCTTTATTTTGGAGCAGACTGGTTCGTAGGGGGTGCCAAAAATCTGGCTCTTTTTTTAGGGGTAAGCGAACGGGTAATCGGTATAACCGTACTGGCGATGGGAACAAGTTTGCCGGAGCTTGTCACCTCCATTGTAGCGTCCGTTAAAAAAGAAACCGATCTGGCCTTGGGCAATTTAATGGGGTCAAATATTTTTAATATTTTATCAATTCTTGGTATAACCAGCATTATAAAAGATATTCACGTTAGTGATGAGATAATAAGGCATGATATGGTGGCTATGATTGGGGTTACACTTCTTGTTCTGCCTATGATGCTTTATAAGCGGACTATGGGTAGAGTCTCGGGAATAATATTGCTTGCTGTTTATATTTTTTACACCTACACCGTTATAACATAAATTTACGGAAGCCGGTTGATTTGGAAATGGAAGAATTGGTATTAAAGGCCCTTACAATTATCTTATTGACCATGCTGAAGTTTATTTTCGGCCCAACGCTGGGTTATGCCGGAGGCTTTAGCCTGCTTTCAACGATACTTATAACCATCACCGGAATGATGAGCAGTGTTTTACTGTTTACTTTTTTGGGTAAAATGCTTAGGGAGAAGGTACTCATTAAGTTTTTTAGAAATAAAAAAAAATTCACAAAACGAAACAGAAGATTTGTTGTGATCTGGAAAAAATATGGTTTGCCGGGAGTTGCTTTCCTGACACCATTACTTCTTACACCTATCGGAGGAACAATATTGCTCGCCAGCTTTGGAAGCTCCAAACGTGAAATCGTGGTTTCAATGTTTTTGAGTGCAGTATTCTGGTCTACAGTATTTTCAATACTGATCTATGTCCTGGGACCTGAAGTTATTTCTGTTTTCACCAATTAATTATCTTCCTTTGGGTTTTCGTCGGGGAGCATCTCAATATCTTGTATCAGAACGCTTTTTGATATTTTTTGGCCGGTCATAGTTGCTGCCAGTCCGCCTAGTGCGGTTTCTTTATAACGGTTTTCCATACTTTGACCTACTTCTCCCATAGCATCTACACATTCATCTACAGGAATGACACCGCTGACATTGGCAAGTGCTATCTGAGCCGATGAGTTAGCAATAGCAGCGGCACTTGCATTCCTTACAACACAAGGAACCTCTACAAGTCCGGCTACCGGATCGCACACCAGGCCTAGCATACATTGTATAGTAATGGCAACAGCATTGAATACCTGATCTATATTACCACCAAGGCAGTAAACAATGGCTCCTGATGCCATGGCTCCTGCACTTCCGGTTTCAGCCTGACATCCACCTACTGCACCGGCTAACGATGCTTTTTGTTCAATGACCAGTGCTATTCCCGCTCCGACCAGTAGTCCTTCCAGTATCTTTCGATCGGAAAGGTTATGGATTTCCTGTAGTGTATATAATGTGCCGGGTAATATGCCGGATGCACCGGCAGTGGGTGCGGCTACAATTCTGCCCATACATGAGTTCACTTCTTTGGCAGCCAGTGCTCTTGATATCAGGTTTTGAAACTCTTTCGAGAGTACTGTAACTTCATGCTTATAGACCTTTTTTGCTCCGTTGTTGATCATTCCCGAGCGGGAGGTCATATCTTCTTTTAAGCCGGTTTCAACAGCATTTTTCATAACCTCGTAGGCCTTGCCCAACCCTTCCCATACTCGTTGCTCATCACGGCCTTTTTGATCCTTTTCATACTCAAGTACAGGTTCAAAAAGATTCATGTTACGTTCTTCGCAATAGGCTTTCCACCCACTAAAATCAGAAAATAAGAAACTCATAATTTTTGTGTTTTGTCAAAGTTAATCAGTAACTCTAACAAAACAGAATTTGAAAACAAAAGGTTTTCAACCCCATAGTTCGAAGATTTTACGCAAAAGAACCAATGATATAACTATAATAAATACTATGGAAATGGTGCGAGAGGAGAGTCTGTCACTAAGGCTGGTACCCAAAGGAGAGGCTATAATTACACCTATAGAAAGAGGGATAGCTATGGGAAGCAGGATATAACCCAGATGGGCAAAAGGTACACTTGAAGAGGGGGTGTTTAACAAGTTAATTATAGTAAGCATAAAGGAAATTCCAAATATTGCGCCAAATGATATGGATTTGGCTTTTTTGATATCCATTTTGAGCCATAGATTGAGCATTGGGATGATTATGGATCCACCTCCCAGGCCGGTAACGGACGAAACTACGCCGGCAGTTATACCTGTCAGTGTTAATTTGGACTTGCTCCGAACTTCGTCATAATGAAAGGGCTTGCGAAGCTTATATATAGTGCGGTAGATAATATAAGCCAGGAATATTATAATAATAAAGTTGTATGTGTCTTTGGAGTATTCTTCGCGTAATACAAAGAAATGCAGTACCAGCGATGCCGAAATAACGGCTGCAATAGTTACCCAAAGCATGCCTTTCAGGTATACCTGTTTCTTTCTCAGCATGGTTAGGTTGTTTACGAAGGCTGAGCACATAGTAGCGAAAATGGTATTGGCGATGGTGAATCTTACCATTTCAGTCTCTGGCATATCCATATACTGAAGCGCAAGAGGAATGACTACAATCATGAGAAAGCCCGTGCCAATGCCTGTAAGACCTGCTATAAAACCACCTACCAATCCTGCAAGAGATAGAAGAATGTAAATCATGAGCTTTAATATGATTACAAATAAAAAGATGCCATCACATATGTATGATGGCATCTTTTGGCAATTCAGGTTATATAAACCCTATAGTTATAATACTTATGCAATGTATCTTATCCATTCATAGAGATAAGGAACTCCTCATTGTTTCGGGTACCTTTCATTTTTGAAAGTAAGAATTCCATAGCCTCATTAGAGTTCATGTCAGACATAAACTTACGTAGTATCCATACTCTTTGGAGTTCTTCTTCAGACATAAGCAGGTCTTCTCTACGGGTGCCAGAAGCAGGAACATCAATAGCAGGGTAAACACGTTTGTTAGATAGTTTTCTATCCAGTTGAAGCTCCATATTACCTGTTCCTTTGAATTCCTCAAAGATAACTTCATCCATTTTAGAGCCTGTTTCTATTAGAGCAGTAGCAATAATAGTTAAAGAACCACCATTTTCTACGTTTCTGGCAGCACCAAAGAATCGCTTAGGTTTGTGAAGAGCATTAGCATCAACACCACCTGACAGTATTTTTCCTGATGAAGGTACAGTAGTGTTGTATGCACGGGCCAGTCTGGTGATCGAATCCAGTAAGATAACCACATCGTGACCACACTCTACCATTCTTTTTGCTTTTTCAAGTACCATGCTCGACACTTTTACATGTCTTTCTGCCTGCTCATCGAAAGTTGAAGCTACCACTTCTGCTTTTACGCTTCTTGCCATGTCAGTAACCTCTTCCGGACGCTCGTCGATCAAAAGTATGATCAGGTAGCACTCAGGATGGTTTTCTGCGATAGCGTTGGCAATAGTTTTCAAAAGCACGGTTTTACCTGTTTTAGGCTGCGCTACGATCATACCCCTTTGGCCTTTTCCTATTGGAGCAAAAAGGTCAAGGATACGTGTAGAGTAGTTATCAGGGCGTGTGCTTAGTTTTATTTTTTCTTCTGGGAAGAGTGGGGTAAGATATTCGAATGATACACGGTCACGAATTTCTTCCGTGGTTTTTCCGTTTACACTAACTACTCTGAGTAAAGCAAAATATTTCTCGCCTTCTTTTGGAGGCCTGATCTGGCCCTTTACTGTGTCGCCGGTTTTAAGGCCAAATAGCTTGATCTGAGAAGGGGAAACGTAGATATCATCGGGGCTGGCGAGGTAATTGTAATCAGAAGAACGAAGGAAGCCATAGCCATCCTGCATAATCTCAAGTACACCTTCATTTTCTATTACGCCGTCAAAATCCTTAACGTTGTTTTCTTTTCTTTTATTCCTGTCGTCTTTTCTTCTGTCGTCTTCATTCCCTCTTTCAGGTCTGTCTTTAGACTTTGGTTCACGAGGGCTTTCTTTATCCTCTTTTCTTTCCCTTCTTTTTTCTTCTTTCTCTTCTTTTTTCCCTTTGTCAGAATCAAAAGAAGTCACAGTTTCATCAACTTCTATGTTAAAAGATTCTAATAGCTCTTCTGAAGACAGATCTTCATCCTTTTTATTGTTTTTCACTTTTACATTTTCTCTTTTTGGAGGCCGGCTTGGGGCTTTTTCGGCCTTTTCGCGTTCTGCTCGTGGTCTGTTTTCTTTAGGTTTATTTTCTTTTGGCTGCTCAGGCTTAGCTTCAGGTGCTTTCTTTTTGGGAAGCTGATTTTCAGGTGTGACGGCTTGTTGGTCGAGTATTTTGTAGATTAACTCCTGTTTGGAAAGCTTTTTGTAGTTTTTTAGGCCTAGTTCCTCTGCTATCTCCTTTAATTCTGAAAGAAGCCTAACATTCAATTCTTCAATCGTGTACATAAATTGTCAATTGTGAATTCTTTAATATTATTAAAATGAATTATAAGTTTGATTAACATGATGCGCATTAAGCTGAGATATACGAATATCCCCTTTGCCTTAGAGTGGCTCGCTGTTTATTCAAGATGGTGTTTGATTATGAAATAAAAGCTTAAATGAATCGGAATGAGTCTAAAGCTTTCTTTTAAATATCATTTGATATTGCAATAATATGTGAACCTTAGGCAATAGTCAAACTTTTGCTTATAAATAAATCATTAAGCAGTATAAAAAGTTCAGTTTTACTTCAAAAATACATTATTTTGCATCGATTTTAATAAAAACGATATGCTACAACTTGCTTATATAAGAGATAACAAAGAAAAAGTGATCAAAGGCCTTAATAAAAGAAGGTTTGCCAGTGCGGCTGACATCATAGAAGAAGTGATTGCCCTGGATGATCAAAGGAAAAGTACGCAGGCTAAACATGACCAGGTACTTGCGGAATCCAATTCTCTTTCTAAGCAAATTGGTATGCTCATGCGGGAGGGTAAAAAGGAAGAGGCAGAAGGCGTTAAAGCTAAGACAGCAGACCTCAAAGCTGAGGGGAAAGAACTGGGGGAGGCTTTGAGTAGCTATGAAAATAAATTGAAAGACCTTCTTTATACCATACCCAATGTACCTAACGATAATGTGCCGGATGGTGGAGGTGCTGATGACAATGAGGTGGTATATGAGCACGGGTCAACTCCGGAGCTGCCTGAAAGTGCCGTTCCGCATTGGGAGCTGATAAAAACTTATGATATAATAGATTTTGACCTTGGAAATAAAATTACCGGGGCGGGTTTCCCGGTCTATAAAGGCAAAGGAGCCCGTTTACAGCGTGCTATGGTCAATTTCTTTCTGGATGAAGCCACCAAAGCGGGTTATGTAGAAGTGCAGCCACCGATTGTAATCAATGAAGACAGTGGCTATGGTACCGGGCAACTTCCGGACAAAGACGGTCAGATGTACCACATAGGTGAAGAAAATTTCTTTTTGATCCCTACGGCAGAGGTGCCTATTACTAATATGTACAGGGATGTTATCGTAGACGCAAAAGACCTTCCGGTAAAGCATGTCGGATTTACACCTTGCTTTAGGAGAGAGGCCGGCTCTTGGGGTGCCCATGTACGCGGCCTTAACCGTTTGCACCAGTTTGATAAGGTTGAGATCGTAGAGATCCACCATCCTGACAATTCTTATGAAGCCCTGGATAGAATGTGCAAGCATGTGCAAGGCTTGTTGGAAAAGCTGGGATTACAGTACCGGGTTTTGAATTTATGCGGAGGCGACATGGGGTTCACTTCTGCCCAGACATTTGATATGGAGGTTTACTCGGCTGCCCAGAAAAAATGGTTAGAGGTAAGCTCTGTAAGTAATTTCGAAACTTTCCAGGCCAACAGGCTCAAGTTAAGGTACCGTGGTGATGATAATAAAATGCATTTGCTACATACCTTGAATGGAAGTGCCCTTGCTTTGCCGAGGATACTGGCGGCCATATTGGAAAATAACCAGAGTGAGGAGGGTATCAGAATACCAGAAGTTCTTGTGCCATATACCGGCTTTGATATGATCAGGTAACAGTTTTTCTATAGCGATAATGCAGTGCCACCCAGGCATCAAAAATGATGGCCAATATGCACACAATGGTTACAGGCTGAAAGGTAAGCTCGACATCAGTGTTTTTTAATATGATGCCGATGAGCGCCCAGATGATAACCAGCGCAAAAGCAATGTCCCTGTATTTTTTGCTGATCAGGTACACCAGAAGTTGGGTGGCTATCACCATAGCTATAACCCAGTTTTGCGGTGAGGGTGGCGAAAAGTCATAAGCAGACAATAATGCGGCAATGTTGGCGATAGTAGCCACACTGATCCACGCCAGGTAAACGCTAAACGGTTTGTATACCAGCCACTTCTCTCTTTTCGAATGGGGCTGCCGGTTATGGATTTTTACATAGACCAAACATAAGCTTATCAGCAGGAGGAACATAATCACCAGTGACCATTCGATCAACAGATAGTGCCAGACCAGTATCCATGAGCAATTGAGCAGACAGGTAAGGAGGAACAGACTGGAAATGGATATGGCTTTTTTATTATCGGAAGAGATAAAAGAATAGATGCAGTAGCCTGCCAGAAACAGATAAATAATCGTCCATATGGAAAAGGTGATGCCTGCCGGAGTAAAGAGGTTTGGATACAAAGCAGCTACCTGGCCTGTATTCCTACCGTTGATGGGGAGAATATTTGCAAGGGCGTTGACCGTTATTACTGCCGCCAAACCCAATATATTTAGCCATTTCATAACCTGTTTTTTGCTTTAAACATAAGATACCGAAATATTTACGGATGGTGAAGCGATCTGATATAACATATGTGCCTTTCATCAATTAATTCAGGCTTTGATATTACAATTATTATAAATTAGCGATAGGTTCAATAGCGCTACTCTTTAAATTATCCCAAATGGAATAAAACTTTAAAGGCGTCTTTGAGCCTCATACAGGCCTGGATAGTAAAAAAGCTTAAGGCCGATTCCCAAACAAGCATGTTGAAATAAAACGTACATCCCATGAAACACCTGTTTAGTATTATATGTTTAATGAGCCTTATAATTTCATGTACCAAAGAGGAGAAGGCCAAGGAAGAGTCTCTCCCGTATCCGGAAACTGTAAAAGTAGATACGGTAGATGTTTATTTTGGTACGGAAGTGCCAGACCCATACCGTTGGCTGGAAGATGATAGGTCTGAGCAAACAGCCCAATGGGTTAAAGCTCAAAATGATGTGACTTTCTCCTACCTTAATGACATTCCTTTTAAAGATAGGGTGAAGCAGCGCTTGGAAGAGCTTTTTAACTATGAAAGACTATATGCGCCCAACAAGCATGGCAATTACTATTATTTTTATAAAAATGACGGGCTCCAAAACCAAAGTGTCTTATACAGAAAAAAAGGAATGGATGGAGAGCCTGAAATTTTCATCGATCCTAATACTTTTAAGGAAGATGGCACCATCTCCCTGGCGGGCACAAGCTTTTCAAAGGATGGGTCTTTATTTGGTTATTTAATTTCCGAAGGCGGTTCTGACTGGAGAAAGGGAATAGTTATCAATACCGAAACCAAAGAGCAGGTAGGAGATACCTTGAGAGACATAAAATTCAGTGGCCTGGACTGGAAAGGCAATGAAGGTTTTTACTATAGCAGTTATGACAAACCTAAATCAGGCTCTGTGCTCTCCGGTAAAACACAACACCACAAGTTGTATTACCATAAGCTTGGGACATCTCAGAGTGAAGATAAGATGATATTTGGTGGTGAAGAGCAGCCCAGAAGGTATATTGGTTCTTACCTGACGGAAGATGAGCGGTTTCTTGTGATTACAGCGGCCCAAAGTACCAGCGGAAATGAGTTGTATATCAAAGACCTTTCTGACCCAGAGTCGGAGATTGTTACCATCATTGATAATTTTGATAATGACCATTATGTTCTGGCCAATGAGGATTCGCGCCTTTTAATCCATACTAATCTTGGTGCCCCAAATAACAGGCTGGTTGAAACTGATATTTCAAACCCGGCTCCGGGGAGCTGGAAAGATGTGATACCGGAAACTGAAAATGTGCTTTCGACCTCTACTGCAGGAGGTAAAATATTTGCCGATTATATGGTGGACGCCAAAACGGAGGTGAAACAATATGATTTGTCAGGCAAGCTTGAGCGTAACGTGGAGCTTCCGGGTATAGGGACAGCCTGGGGGTTTGGAGGTGAAATGGATGAAAGCGAATTATACTACACATTTACATCGTTCACTTATCCTTCAACTATTTTCAGATACGATATTGCTACTGGGAAATCTACTCTTTATGAACAACCGAAAGTGGATTTCAATCCGGATGATTATGAAACCAAACAGGTCTTTTATGAAAGTAAAGACGGCACCAAGGTTCCGATGTTCATTGTATATAAAAAAGGCATTGAATTAAACGGTAAAAACCCTACCTATTTATATTCTTATGGAGGGTTTAATGTCAGCCTGCAGCCTAGTTTCAGTACGTCCCGTATTGTATGGCTTGAAAATGGAGGTATATATGCCCAGCCTAATATAAGAGGAGGAGGTGAGTACGGTGAAAAATGGCATAAGGCAGGAACAAAAATGCAGAAACAGAACGTGTTTGACGACTTTATTGCCTCCGGGGAATATCTCATCAAAAATAAATATACTTCCAGTGACTATCTGGCAATAGCGGGAGGCTCAAACGGAGGGCTTTTGGTTGGTGCTACTATGACCCAGCGCCCCGACCTGGCCAAGGTTGCATTTCCGGCAGTTGGGGTAATGGATATGCTCAGGTACAACAAATTTACTGCTGGTGCGGGTTGGGCTTCTGATTATGGTACTGCTGAGGACTCCAAAGAGATGTTTGAGTATCTGCATGGATATAGTCCGGTGCATAATGTGAAGCAAGGTGTTGAATACCCTGCTACTATGGTAACTACAGCAGACCATGATGACAGGGTAGTGCCTGCTCACTCTTTCAAGTTCATAGCCAATCTTCAGGAAAAACATGAGGGAGATAACCCGGTATTGATAAGGATTGAAACGGATGCCGGCCACGGTGCAGGAACACCAATTTCAAAAACTATCGAACAGCAGGCTGATATTTACTCTTTTGCGTGGTATAATATGGGGGTGATTCCGCCTTTGGCAAAGTCAGCACAATAGATATATTTGGGGACTGAATTTTTCAGTCCCCATTTTAATTTTTATAAAATGATTATCAGAGAAGGAAAGAAAGAAGACCTGCCAAGGACACTGGAGCTCATTAAAGAGCTGGCTGCCTATGAAAAAGCCCCCGATGAGGTAACTAATACTGTAGAACAGATGGAGAAGGATGGCTTTGGAGACCATCCCATTTATGGAATGTTCGTTGCTGAAAACGAAGATCAGGTTATTGTGGGTATTGCTATCTATTATTACAGGTACTCTACCTGGAAGGGTAAGAGAATATACCTGGAAGATATAGTGGTGACGGAAAGTGAGCGTGGCAAGGGTACAGGTAAATTGTTATTTGACCGGGTAATTCAACAAGGTAAGGAAAGTGAATGCTCAGGGATGGTGTGGCAGGTGTTGGATTGGAATGAGCCAGCTATTAATTTTTACAAGAAATACTATAACGCCACTCTTGATGGAGAATGGATAAATTGCAGCATCAACTTTTAGCTACCTTACACTAATACTCCGAACTCAAAAGGAATGTCAACCATTTCTTCCAGTTCGTGCCCCATATCTTCCATGTCCTCATCATGCTGATAGTATTTCCATTTTACAACGACATCATTGCCGAAAATGTAAAACTTATTCAGCTCAAAAAGGATGTCGATGAGCATTTTAGAAGAAGAAGTATTGAGATAATCTATCTCAAGCTCAAGAACGGTCTTTTTACTTGGTTCCTGAAAATAATTTCTTAGCCAACTAATTATTGCTTGATGAAACGGCATAGTATCCTCCATGAAAGACCTTCCCTCCATCAGCAATCGACCAGAATCCCCATCAAAATATATCTTTGGTGAATCTTCGGTTCGTTCAAAATATAGAGCTTCCATAACCTTAAATATATAATTCTTGCGTGAATGCCTAGCTACGACGTAAGCTAAAGTAGCATATTTAAAGATAATATGCTTGAAAACTCTTTATTTTAACTATTATTGTTGTTTGGTAATATATGAGGATGTAAGAATTACACCTCTTCAAGAAGCGTTCTGAATGCTACATGTTTGTCCTTATACCTGGCACGGTGCTCTTCAACAAGTTTTGGGGCATGATTATTGAGATACTCAACTACTTTATCAACTGTTTGAGCAAAATATTGCACGGAATAAGATACACTTTGCTCCTCGTCTTCATGACTTAATACTTTAAAAATTTTGTATTCAAGAAACATACCCGTCTCCATTACCGCAGGAATATGCTTGTTTTTCATCCAGCTAAGCCATTCTTTTTCTGCATCCTTGTCAATGCCAATTGTTACATTATATAGAACCATTGATGTATTTTTTCGTGTACTGTATCTGCTAAAGCGTATGCCGATCCTTCGAAGCAGGTCGAGCTCAACTTTTATAGTAGCAAAATTATCATTATTTTCATAAATCATGATCTTTCAAATTGATAAAACCAGATGGGTATTGGGAGCTTCAATACTTTTGACGTTATGTTTAGTCTTATTTGCCTGCCATAGATCTGGTAATGAGAGTACTGGGCCTAAGCCTGCCGAAGATCCTATGGTGCATGCCGTGGATTTTGACCTCCGGAAAATCAGAGAGCGTGGTACTTTAATAGCTATTGTTGATAATAGCTCCACTGGCTATTTCTTATATAAAGGGCAGCCTATGGGGTATGAATATGATTTATTAGCTCTTTTTGCTGAAAAAATTGGTGTAACACTTGAAATAAAATCGACGACCAACATAGATAAGGCTTTTGAGATGTTAAATGCCGGAGATGGAGATGTGATCGCTTACTCGCTGACGGTAACAAAAGGAAGAAAAAAAATTGTGGCATTTACTGAAAGTCACTATACAGCAAGGCAGGTATTAGTGCAGAAGAAACCAAAGGGTTGGCGTAAAATGACTCGTGAGCAGCTTGATAAAGCGTTGATCCGAAACCAGGTAGACCTGATCGGCAAAGAGGTGTATGTGAGGAAAAGCTCATCATATGAAGAGCGGTTGCAGAACCTTTCGCAGGAAATAGGTGGGGATATTATTATTTTGGAGGATCAGGACAGCGCAGAAACCGAAGAACTGATTCGCAGAGTAGCGCAAGGCGACATAAAATATACTGTAGCTGACGAGACGGTAGCTTTTGTTAATGCTGCGTATTATCCTCAGATAGATGTCAGAACACCGATAAGTTTTCCTCAGCAAATAGCTTGGGCAGTTCGTAAAAATGCACCAGAGTTGCTTACCGAGATGAATGATTGGATGAAGGAGTTAAAAAAGCGGGCTACCTTTAATGTAATTTATAATAAATATTTCAAAAGCCCACGAGCTTCACTGAGGAGAGCCAAAAGTGATTTTTCGTCTATTGGAGGAGAAAAGATCAGTGTCTATGACGATTTGATCAAAGAAGCCGCGGATAGTCTGGGTTGGGATTGGAGGCTGCTGGCCTCCCAGATATATCAGGAGTCTCATTTTAATCCCGAAGCACAATCATGGGCAGGAGCCGTCGGGTTGATGCAGCTGGTTCCGGAAACAGGATATAGGTTTGGCGCAGAGGATCTTCATGACCCACGACAAAGCATTAGGGCCGGGGTAAATTATCTGCGCTTTTTAGACAAGCTATGGGCAAAAACTATTGAAGATGAAGGTGAGCGAATAAAGTTTGTTCTTGCCAGCTACAATGTCGGGCTAGGGCATGTTGTAGATGCCAGAGAACTGGCCAAAAAGCATAATAAAGACCCTCAGAAATGGGATGGTAATGTAGAGTATTATTTGCTAATGAAGTCCAAACCCGATTTTTTTCGCGACCCTGTAGTGGAGTCAGGGTACTGTAGAGGAGAAGAGCCTGTTAATTATGTTCGTGAAATTTTGAGCCGGTATGACCAGTATAAACAGTTAATTTCTAGCTGAGATATCACGAAAATTTTTATATTTAGGATAAGCAATTTATTAAGTGAAGAAATATGGCTAAGTCGAAGATGGATGACCTCTATACCGAATATACCCAGATTCGCTTTCTGGATATTAATAAAGAACAGTTTATCTACATTGCTCATTTATTGCCTTCGTGCCTGATAGTAATGAGCGACGGTCTCTTGGATAGGGAGGAATGGGTCACATTAAAAAGACTGTCAAAAATATTAGGCGATGAATTTGCTACAGAAGACCTTGGTCTTGAAGAAAAAGAGGAGAATCTTATGCTTATCTATAAGGCAGAAATAAGGTATCTGTTAAAAAACAGAGAGAAGTGGGAAGCAAAGTTTATTGCTGCCTTGCGCGACTACCTGGCCAACAATAATGCTTCAAAAGAGTTTTTGAATGAAACTATGGAGCTATTTGCTTCACAGGAACAAGACAAAGATAAAGCAGAATATCGTACTTACAGAAGGCTGAAAGAAGAATTAAACCTTTAGCTTCTCGGCAATGCTTTTAAAGTCCAGCTTTTCCCATGTTTTTTCAATATTGGGAGCTTTCATTACATCATCCATAATCTCTTTTTGCTTTCTCCCTATATTCATAGCTTCGGAGTACCTGATATTTTCATTAAAAGTAACCATGGAATATAGAGGTATCCATTGCTCGGGATAGAGATCATGAAGCTTAGCCTCAATTTTTTTTCTTAGTAAAAACTCTTTGTCAGCTACCAGATCGCGCATCTCTATAAAATTTTGAAGTGCAAGATCGGAAATAGCATCAGCATCGGGCTTTCTGGAATCATTGAACCTTTGAAGCACCACATCCCAGTTATCCTGATGCTCATCCAGCAAACTATTGAGAATGCGGCAATCTTCAAAACCGCTATTCATTCCCTGACCATAGAAGGGCACTATTGCATGGGAAGCATCGCCAATAATGAGCGTCCTCTTTTTTACCCATGGACTGCACTTGACAGTGACGAGCGATGAAGTTGGGTTGCTTTGAAAATCATCTGCCAATGTTGGCATTAGCTCATAAGCATCAGGAAATACTTTTCTGAAAAATTCTTCTACATCATTTCTCGATTGTAAAGTATCAAATGAAGGCTGGCCTTTGAAAGGAAAGAATAAAGTGCAGGTAAAGCTTCCGTCAAGGTTGGGAAGTGCTATAAGCATATAATTGCCCCTTGGCCAGATATGTAAGGCATTTTTTTCAATTTTAAAACCATTGTTGGCAGCAGGAGGAATACTCAACTCCTTGTACCCATGCTCAATGTAGTACTGCGAATAGTTGAAACGGTCTGTGCGTTGCATTAATCTTCTTACCACAGAAAATGCCCCATCAGTCCCGATGATGATATCTGCATTTTTTTCAATCCGCTTTCCATCGACATCAAAGAAGAGAAGGTTTCTGTCAAAATTTATTCCTACACACGAATGATTGAAATGTATTTTAACACCAAGTTTTTCCGCTTCATTCATCAGGAGTTCATTGAGGCCACCCCTGGAAATGGAGTTAATGGCCTGCCCCAGCCGTCCGTAGGGCTGAAAAGTAAGAAAACCTTTGTTATCATGCATCATTCTGCCACGCATGGGAATAACCATTTTCTTTGCAGCCTCTATTATCCCGACTTCTTCAAGAGGTAAAAGGCCCCTGTTACTCAAGGCAAGGTTGATTGAGCGACCCCCTTCTGCTCCTCCTTTGCGCATATCTTCACGGCGCTCATACACATCTACTTTATAACCTCTTTTGGCCAGATAAATGGCCATCAATGACCCTACAAGCCCTGCTCCTACGAGAGATATCTTTTCTACATTCTGCATGGTTTAGTAAATTACTTTTTTTAAGATATCATAAAAATTAAATACATCTTTAAATGTGTTATACAAGGGAACGGGAGCCACACGGATAACATTAGGCTCCCGCCAGTCTGCCACTACACCAGACCTGGTCAGGTGCTCAAAAATGGCTTTGCCATTAGAGTTGACCAACAATGATAGCTGACAACCTCTTGCTTTGGGATCAGATGGAGTAATGATCTGAAGCAGATTTTCATTTTCCAGTTCCTTAAGCAATGATTCGAGATATCCTGTTAACCTGAGGCTTTTTTCGCGAAGCGCATCCATGCCCGCTTCATCATATATTTCAAGAGCAGCGAGATGGGCAGCGCTGCTAAGCACGTTTACATTGCTCACCTGCCAGCCGTCGGCTCCTTCCATGGGCTTAAAGCCCTTTTCCATTCTAAACCTTTCCTCTTCATCATGGCCCCACCAGCCTGCAAATCGAGGTATGTCCGGGTTGTTGCCATGTTTTTCATGCACAAAAATACCACTGACTCCACCTGGTCCGGAATTGAGGTATTTATAGCTGCACCAAGCAGCAAAATCCACCTGGTGTTCATGCAATGCGAGAGGTACATTACCTACAGCATGGGCCAGGTCAAAACCCACAAGGGCACCGGCCCTATGACCAGCTTCAGTAATTGTTTTGATATCGAAAAATTGACCGGTGTAATACTGCACACCGCTAAGCATAACCAGTGCCAGACTCTCTTTATGTTCTTCAATTGTCTTTACTATGTCTTCCGTTCTCAGCGTGTGTTCACCTTCTCTTGGCGCTATCTCAACAAGCGCTTCTTGATAAGGCAAATTGTGGAATTTTATCTGGCTTTCCACTGCATATTGGTCAGAGGGGAAGGCTCCTGCTTCTATCAAAATTTTATACCTGCTACTGGTAGGCCGATAGAACGAAACCATCATCATGTGGAGGTTCGTAGTCAGGCTGTTCATGGAAACCACCTCTGACGGTAGAGCTCCTACTATTTTAGCCAATGCCTCTTTGCTAAACTTATGATAATAAAACCATGGCCGCTTTTGAGAGTGAAAATGTCCGTCAACACCTAATGTGGCCCAGCCATCGAGCTCTTCTTCAATATATGTTTTGGTGTTTTTGGGTTGTAGCCCCAGGGAGTTGCCCGTAAAGTAGATGACTTCTTTCCCGTTGAGTGTTGGGATGTGAAACCTGTTACGGAATGCTTTAAGTGGATCTTCGTTGTCTGATTGTTGAGCGTATGCCAACGTATTTTTATTGCCCATTTGGAAAATTTGAATCTTTTGCGTCAATATTAGGCAAAAATTTTCATCTGTTCACTGCGTATAATGCCCTCATGTTTTAGCAGCCATTCCTTTTTGTCCAATCCCCCGCCAAACCCTACCAGGCCTCCGTCCTTGCCGATCACCCGGTGGCAGGGCACTATGATTGGGATCTTGTTTTTGCCATTTGCCGTGCCTGCGGCCCTGATGCATTTGAGGTCTCCGAGGCGTATAGCCAGCTCACTGTAGGAGATGGTTTTGCCATAAGGGATTTTCAACAATTCAGACCATACCCTGTTTTGGAAATCGGTTCCGGTCAGCTTTATGGGGATTGTAAACTGCTTTAAGTCACCCTGGAAATAAGATTCCAATTCCCTGATACATTTTTGGATCAGCATATTTTCAGTGGTTCTGCTCGTTGTTTCCCCGGTAAAGCAAGCCTCTATGATGGCATCGTCATCTGCTGAAATCTTAATTCCTCCGACTGGAGATTGATAAATCACAGACTCCATTAAACAAAGCGTTCGTCCACCTCCATCACATGCCCGCAGTTGTCGCAGGTGCGCATTTCTTTGGAACTGTAAAACTCCTTAAAGCGAGAGAGAAAATCTTTCTCAATGTTTTTTAGAGGGAAGTATGTTTCGTGCAGTTTATGGTTACAGTTATCACAAAACCACATTAGCCCGTCTGTATGCTGCTCTTCCCTTACCCGCTCTATCACCAGTCCTACTGAGTTGGCAGGTCTTATAGGGGAGTGGGGGACTTTTGCCGGGTGCAAATAGATATCTCCTGCTTTTATGGGTACTTCTACTGCTTTACCATCTTCCTGTATCTTAACCGTAATATCTCCTTCGAGTTGGTAGAAGAGTTCTTCCGTTTCATTGTAGTGGTAATCTTTCCTGGCGTTTGGGCCGCCTACTATCATCACTATAAAATCACCAGCTTCCACATAAAGGTTTTTGTTCCCGATGGGAGGCTTCAAAATGTCGCGATTATCATCGATCCACTTTTGAAGGTTGAAGGGTCTTTTTATAGCCATAAATCAAATTTTAAAGTTATATATCCCTGGTTATGAGCCAGAATGATTTGCCGAGATAGCCATTTTACTTTTCATCTCAGCCGGTATAACTGGCATTATGGACATTTCTCTTTAAATTTAGCGAAAATTAAAACGATACAGGTATACGATTCTAACAAAATCAAATGGATATAAAGTTAAAAGACAAAAGAGCATTAGTATGTGGCAGCACCCAGGGTATTGGCAAGGCAATAGCCCTTGAACTGGCCTTGCTGGGCGCAAGTGTTACATTAGTAGCCCGAAATGAGGAAAAATTACAAAAGGTACTTGATCAGCTTCCTTTAACGAAAGGCCAGGAACATCACTACATATGTGCTGATTTTGATGATACGGCCAGGCTTAAAACGGCTATTGACCAATACCTGATCAAGGAAAACAATATTCAGATATTGATCAACAATACCGGCGGCCCGGCCGGTGGCAAAGCTATTGATGCGAAATTAGATGAGTTTGAAGCGGCTTTTAGAAGACATTTGATCTGTAATCAGATACTTACCCAGGCAGTAACACCCTTTATGAAACAAGTGGGATATGGCAGGGTAATTAATATTATCTCTACCTCCGTAAAGTCGCCATTGCCAGGCCTTGGTGTGTCAAATACCATCCGTGGAGCAGTGGCTAACTGGGCAAAGACACTGGCTTCTGAGTTAGCTCCTTATGGCATAACTGTCAATAATGTATTGCCCGGAGCAACCAGTACTGTCAGATTAGAAAGTATCATTCGCAGTAAAGCAGAAAAAACAGATATTTCGGAGGAGGATGTGATGAAAGCCATGAAAAAGGAAATCCCTGCAGGCCGGTTCGCGACCCCGGAAGAGGTGGCCGCCGCCGCTGCTTTCCTTGCCACCCCTGCCGCAGCCTACATCAATGGTATAAACCTGCCTGTAGATGGTGGGAGGTTAAGTTGTTTGTAGTATTGATACTAGAGAGAATTTTAGTGATCAGGTGACTATGAGTCATCCGATCACTATATGGGTAAATGCATTACCGAGATACAGAATGTGACATAGATGAGGTCTGAAAGCGGTATATTACCAAATCACTTCAGATCCCTTATTTATGCGCCTGAAATTGAGGTTCAGTTATCAAGTTGGACCGATATTATTAAAAAATTGTAGATCAATAACATGAAAAAAATACAGAACTACATCAACGGCGAGTTAGTAGCTCCTAAATCCGGGCAATATCTGGATAACTATAACCCGGCGGAGGGTAAAGTGTACAGTCTGATCCCGGATTCGGATAAGGAGGATGTGGAGGTAGCCGTTAAAGCTGCCAGAGCGGCTTTTGAAGGTTGGTCAACCATGCCTGCCCAAAAGCGTTCGGATATCCTCAATAGAATTGCCGGCCTCATTGACAAGAATCATGACCGGCTGGCAGAAGTTGAGTCTGTTGATAATGGAAAGCCTTTGAAACTGGCGCAGCGCGTGGATATTCCAAGAGCTTCAAGTAATATGCGCTTTTATGCAACGGCCATTTTACATTTTGCTTCCGAATCGCACAATATGGACGGAGAAGCTATAAACTACACCACCAGAACGCCGATAGGTGTGGCAGGCTGTATCTCACCCTGGAATTTGCCCCTGTACCTGTTCACCTGGAAGATAGCCCCGGCACTAGCGGCTGGAAATACTGTGGTGGCCAAGCCTTCGGAGATCACACCTATGACGGCTTATTTGTTTTCCGAACTCTGTATTGAAGCGGGACTCCCAAAAGGTGTGCTGAATATTGTACACGGACTTGGCGCGAAGGCTGGTCAGGCTATAATTGAGCATCCGGATGTACCGGTCATTTCCTTTACAGGTGGAACGGCCACTGGTAAAAATATAGCAGCTTCTGCAGCACCAATGTTTAAGAAGCTTTCCCTGGAACTCGGAGGCAAGAATCCTAACATCATCTTTGAGGATTGTGATTTTGATCAGGCACTGAACACTTCCATACATTCTTCATTTGCCAACCAGGGGCAGATTTGCCTTTGTGGTTCCAGAATCTTCGTTCAGGAGTCCATTTATGAGAAATTCTTAAATGCTTTTGTTGAGAAAGTTAAGGCACTGATCGTGGGTGACCCTTTGGAGGATGGAACAAAAGTAGGAGCAGTAGTGTCTGAACCGCACATGGAAAAGGTAATGTCATACATTAAGCTGGCGCAGGAAGAGGGTGGAAAGGTTGTGTCCGGTGGTAACAGAAAAAAGCTTGAAGGGCGATGTACTGACGGATATTTCCTCGAACCCACGGTTATCACAGGCTTAAGCCACCAATGCCGCACTAACCAGGAGGAAATATTTGGGCCGGTGGTGACCATTATGCCATTTAAAGAGGAGCAGGAAGTGCTGGATTATGCCAATAGTACTGCCTATGGCCTGTCCGCAACCCTATGGACTGAAAACCTAAAGCGGGCGCATAGGGTGGCACATCAATTAAAGAGCGGCATTATTTGGGTAAACTGCTGGCTTGTTCGTGACCTAAGGACTCCTTTCGGGGGTATGAAGCAGTCCGGAGTAGGACGTGAAGGAGGATGGGAGGCTCTCAGGTTCTTTACCGAAGCCAAAAACATTTGTATCAAATTATAAACTAAGGAGAACCCGTTCAATTGCCGAGTTCCCTCAGCAACTCTTTAGCCTGTGCCTGAAACATATGATCCGATTGTTTTGCAATGGCAGTAAGTTGCGCTGTAGCGTTTTCTTTTTTGTTTAGTTTAAGGTAAGTCAACGCAAGATACCATTCGGAAACTTCCTTGTACAATCCGTTAGCATTTTGAGCGGTTCCTGTAAGCCATTGCTCGGCTTTGTCGGCTTCACTGACGGCGAGATATGAGACTCCCAGATAAGTTTTAATGGCATTATCCTGAAGATTTTCATCAATATGGCCTTCAAAATAGGCGATGGCAGCCCGGTAGTTTTGCCGGTTATACGCACTGAGACCCTTTTCCTGAAGGCTCTGGTCACCCGACCTTTGGGAAATCACATCTTCATAAGGCTGAAAGTATGAGGCGAACAGTGCCTGGCTGTTTGGCTGCGTAGCATTTTGTATGATCAAATAGCCTATAGGCACCATTAGGATTATAATTACTGCTGCTATGGAAAGTATACGTCGTAAGGGAACAACTCTTGCTGTTTTTCCTCCGGAAATCTCTTCTTCCCAGGATGCCAGCTTTTTCATGAATTCCTGCTCACCAAAAGTATTGATCTCAGCCATCACGTGGAGGTAGTCCCCTGCCTTTTGATCAAACTCAGTGTCCTCTGCCCTTCTTTTTTCAAACTCATCTATTTCATTGGCGCTGAGCTTTCCCTTATGGTAAGCATCTATTAATTCTATATCTTTTTCTTCCTGCTCCATATTCATTGACTGGTTTTGGCCTCCAATAGTTCTTCACGAATTTTTTTCAGACAAAGGCATTTTTTCTTCTTAACAACCCCCTCATTTTTATAACCAAGGTTGGAAGCAATACTTTCCATGGAAAAATTTTTGAAATAATACATAAGCAGAATCGATTTGCATGGCTCCCCCAGTTTCTCCAGTATCTTCTTTACCAGGCCCCGCTGATGGGCCTCTTCCTCAAACCTCAAAAGGTCATTGCCCGAAGTCTCTATTTCAGGGATTTCATCCAACTGAACTTTGTGCTTCTGCTCTCGAAACAGTTCCCTGACCAGGTTTTTGCCTATGCCGAACAGGTAAGTGCTGATGTTGCTTTTTAATGTCGTGATCTTCTCATCCTTCACATTGAAGTAGAATATGGTAAAACTCTTTTGGTACAAATCGATGGCTTCATCTTCAGTAATGCGGTGGTGGGCCCTGAACCATTTCAGAAAGCCAGGCCTGTTGATCTCATATAACTGGCGAAGAAAATGATCGTCACCCTGCTTTACCTGTTGGATTGCGTCATCTACTGTAGTGCCATTTGTTTGTACTTCTTCCATTCGTTAGTGCTTACTCGCACGTAAAGGTTACCATACTTTAAAAGGCCAAGATAGACAAACTTTAGTTTCTTGAAAAGAGGATAAACCCCCGAAAACAAGATACCTGTTTTTGGACACTTTCCTATAAGCTGTTTTCAGCTTTACAATGTTGCTTCTTTGAGGAAACCAGATAAATATAAAAAATAGTAACCTATTTCAATTTGTTCACACAAAAGGTAAAAAATCAAATATTATGAGGAAAATAAATAAATTATGTATGTTGGAACTACCAACAAAGATCCTGATATTCTCGGAATATAATCAGTATAAGTTACCTGCTTTAGGTGTGGCTTTATGTTTACCAGCTTTGATAAGTGGGTTTAATAATTGTTTTAGACAAATCGATAAATTATTTTTATATAACCAAACCAACTAACCAATGCGACTATATTTTCTTTTCTTTCTTCTTTTTGCTCTGGCAGGATGTGAACCAGAGCCAAAGAAGGAAACTAATCAGCTTTTTTTACATAATTGTACCGCTGAAGATGAATGTAATACTGATGAAGATCCCTATTGCGATTGTGGGGGCTCAGCGCAATGTCAGAAATACTGTCCACGACTTGATCCTGCACTATTTTCAATAGTTAGAGGCGGAAGAATTTGTGGGAAAATATTTGGATGTATCCCTCCAATAGATGCACGTGAACTTAGAATAATATTTTTCACTACTAACCCAGCCGAGTCTATCAGTTATATAAGAACTATTGCCGGTAACAATAATGAGGTTTTTGCTAAAGGAGAGTTAGAATCATATGATAAAGAAAGGAGTGAGGCTACTTTTAAATACAATATTGTAGCGGAAGAATTGGCAGAACAGGAACTCGTGGTCAGTATTACCACTTTTACGAAAGAAAAGGAGGGTCAGCTAAGCCTGACTATGGAGTCTGATCCATTTCCAAAGGGGCACTTTACGTTTAAATAATTAGATTTTGAATTTGTGGGAAATTATATTTTTCAATAAAAAGTCCGTCATGTACGGACTTTTTATGTTAATAATATTTACATCTGCACGAGCTCAGATGGACAGGTCGGACTTTATGAGCCGGGTTGATCTAATGATGGATCAGTTTTATTTTGAAGATGCTGATAGTGCTTTTTATCATCTTAATAATCTATATAGTATAGCCACCGATAAAGGCTGGAATAGAGAAGCTTTGTATACGCTGATAAACAAGGCTTACGTAGCTGAGCATCATTTTATGATAGACTCTCTAAATAGATTTTTGCACAAAGCGGACAGCCTGTGTTTGCATTACGGCAATAACCCGGGAGATTTAGACCCTGATAATAATTTAATATCTGAAGTATTTTATATGAAGGGCATGTATTATTACTACCAGGGGGATTTCCTTAATGCCCAGGTTAATTTTAAGAAAACCATTTTCGACAAAAATATTCTTCAGGTTGCAGATTCGTTACAAACCTTCAACGGACTATTGAATATTAGCCAGCTGGCAATATTTAATTCAGATTATGAAAAGGCAATGCAGTTTGCAAATATGGCGGAGAGAGTGTTGCCATTAAGCTATCCTTCCTATAGCTCAGTTAGGGATTATAATTATCAACGATCTTTTATTGAGGCAGTTAAATCCAAAATATGGTTTTTACAAAATCAGTCATATAAAGACAGTGAAATTTATGAAGGGATAAAAGTTAGTCTAAATCGATCACTTGAAAGAATTAAAAGCAAAGAGAATGAGGCTGGCACGCATAATTTGTTTTTAAAGCTATACACCCAGTTGGCGGATCTGTATGTTGTGCTCAAAGATTACGATAGTTCATTGCTATTCATAAATAAGGGGATGGCCTTAAGCCGGGGAGCTGATGCAGAGCAGCAGATAAAATTTCTTTACGAGGCAGCTCATGTTCATGTACAAAAAAATGAATATTCAACTGCTCTTGGACTAATTAAAGAGGGGCAAGATATAGCTCTGAAGAATTTTGAACCAAAAAACCGGCTTGTTGCAAGAGGGCACTATGAAGCGGGAAAAGCTTTTTCTGCGAAAGGTGATTGGAATGAGGCATTATACTCTTATCAAAAATCATTATTTCACTTGACGGAGACGTTTCCAGATTATGCCGATATCTATGCATTGCCACCTTTACATAACCATACGCTTGAAAGTGAAGTACTCAAGGTACTCTTACTTAAAGCCCAGGCACTCTATGCATGGTATATCCACGAACCTCACAATCAAAAAAATCTCTTTGCTGCCATAGATACTTATGTACTGGCAGTTGAACTAATTGATAAAATTGGTAAAAGCTTTCAGGATGGCGACTCCAGGCAATTCCTTTCTTCAGTTACGCTGACTTCCTATGAGAAAGCCATACAGGCGGCTACTCAGGCCTACCAGCTGACCTCTGACATGCAACATTTTGAAAAAGCCTTTTATTTTGCCGAAAAAAGCAAGGCTAATCAGTTGGTCCAAGCTGTAAAGGACATATCATCTAAAGATTTTGCCGGCATTCCCAGAGACATACTGGAATATGAAAATCAACTTAAAGGGCGTATATACTATTGGAAGCATGCTTTGTTGGACTCAGAAGAAGCAGATTTTAAGATAAGAGCACAGAAAAATTTACTTGAAAGCCAGGAAAGATACACAAAGTTCATACAGGATCTTGAAAAGGAATATCCCGAATATTATCAGATAAAGTATAAATCAAATACAATCAGTATCCGGGATGTCAGGAATGAGTTAGCTGAGGATGAAGTTTTGATAGAGTATTTTTATGGAGACGAGAAGCTTTATGCTTATGCTATTTCTCATAATCGAGTTGCTCTTAAAGTTATTTCCATTGATCAGCAGCTGCATAGCAAGCTTATCACTTTTCTGAATTTGTTAAAAGCACCGGCAACCACTAACTCCGATATGGAGCTTTATAAAAATAAAAGCGAAGAACTTTATTCAATTTTAATAGAACCTATAGAGGAAGTTTTGCCCCCCGAAGAAGGCCGCTTGTTTGTAGTGACAGATGGCCTGTTGGGATATTTACCTTTTGAGGTTTTAATTGAACCCAACATCGCTGAAGGTTCAATGAATTTCATCATTAATAAATTTAGTGTTTCCTATGATTATTCGGCTACCTTGCGAAATGAAAAGAAAAATATAGTTAACAAAAAGAATACAAGACATTATGTAGGTTTTAGTCCGAGCTATGATGCAGACACTTCTTTGCTAAGTAACCTAAAGTTTAATCAACTGGAAGTAAAGCAGGCCAATGAATATATGGGAGGAGAGATTTTTTCAGGCAGATTAGCAACAGAAGAAAACTTCTATAAGAACTCTCCCCAAGCCTCAGTATTGCACCTTTCATTGCACGCCAATGTTGACGACAAGAACCCATCGGCATCAGCACTATATTTTTATAATGCCACGCAATCAGGGCAGCCAGAGGAGATTGAGACTGAAGATAATATACTGTACCTGTATGAGCTTTATAATACATCCCTGAATGCCCGATTGACGGTGTTAAGTGCATGTGAAACGGGTACCGGTTTATATGCCCGGGGAGAGGGCATTATGAGTCTGGGGAGGGCGTTTCAGTATTCGGGGTGTCCAAGCGTCGCTATGAGCTTATGGAAGGTCAATGATAAATCCACAGCCCGTATTATGGATGAATTTTTCCATAACCTGAAAAAAGGAATGAATAAAAGCGAAGCATTAAGGAGGGCCAAGCTTACATTTCTTAATGATCCTAAAAACAAATACTTTTCTCATCCATACTATTGGTCGGCCTTTGTTTTGATGGGCGATGCTCAGCCAATTGTTTCCCGTTCGTGGTTCACAGAAATAGTTATAGGACTTAGTTTACTTGTGGGTTTGATAGCGCTTGCCTTTGTTAAAAAACGCAGAAGGAAAACCTCCTGATTATCTTTATTTTAGCAATTTTTTGTGAAAATACTCTGTAGGTTGGTAACCTGTGGTTTGATGGTTTCACTAAGTAGAAACCATTAAAAACCTATTGTTATGAAAAAACCTAAGATGAATTTTAATTTGCCGATTGCTATCCTAACCATCGGAATGGCAGTTTGCTTTATGACATCGTGTCAGGAGGAAGTATTAAGTGAACAGGGTAAGAATGATATCCCAACAGTACCAAAACAGGTCGATACAAAAACAAAGCAAAATGGCCGTTTTGGTAGAGGAATTTGTTTTCCTGTAGTTGAGCCGGGTAGAATCGTAAGAGGGCCATTACATATTTTTTGTGATAATAATTGGGGTGCATGTAACCGCTATTACGTTGAATGCCTGCCCTGGATCGACCCCTGTGCATTGATCCCCTGCGGGATTGAATGGCGAAATCCCTGGATTATTTATGAAAAGTTCAGGGAGACACCAGAGATTTTTGAGTCATTTCGGGATGCCGGGCAAATTCAAATTGATGCGTCTACTACTCTTGCGTATTTTCCTGTCAATGGTGATGTTCTGGGGATGCAGTTTTATGAGGAATGGAAGCATTCATTGACAAAAGGGACATTACATTTGCGTACGTCAGAGGTATTGGATGATGAAACAGTAAGTGATTATAGTCTGGCTGGGAATGTTTTGCCAGCAGGTATTTATCCTGTCATTTACAATGAAAAAAACGGTACTTTTAATGCTTTTGCTTCCGTAGCTAAGTTTCCGGTTAAGTATGACAGGCCTATCATCCAGGTAATCCCTGGTAATTTTGATGGCTCCTTAAATTCACTTCTTAAAGATTTTGATCTCAAGGAGCATCCTGAATCGGTTCTCATTGAAGAAGACATTGAGCTGTATGTAGTTGAGCCTAATCTTTCAGAAAACATTGAGGGTGTCTATGCTTTCTCACCGAATCTATATGATTTAACACTGGTTTTCAAAGGTGACCCAAACCCTCAACCCAATAGGTTCGATCCTACACCTACACCGGTAAAAATATGGATCAACGGAGAAATTTGGTTGGATCAGGAGGTTGCAAAACTTCTAAATATTGAGCCGTTTTTAATTAAACCTGAAAATGTTCATCAGGCATACGATAAGGAGGCAGATGTTTTGCGAGTAACTATTTTGAGATGAAATAAATAAAAAAGAAAAGATGTCATTTTGCCCGGATCTGACCGGCGAGATGACATCTTTATTTATTTCTAATTAGAAAGCTTAGAACTTCTCTGTCTCTGCAAAGAAGAAGTTGCCTTCGATAGTTGCGTTTTCGTCAGAGTCAGAGCCATGTATAGCATTTGCCTCGATTGATTCCGCAAATAATTTTCTGATAGTACCTTCAGCGGCTTCCTTGGGGTTAGTAGCTCCTATTAATTTTCTGAAATCTTCAACAGCGTTATCCTTTTCAAGGATCATAGGCACTATAGGGCCAGAAGACATATAGTTAGTAAGGTCTTCATAAAAAGGACGCTCTTTGTGAACGGCATAAAATTGTCCCGCTCTTTCTTTTGACATGTAGGTTTTTTTCATTGCTACAATTTTAAAACCTGCCTCTTCTATCATTTTAGTGATAGCACCAGTGTTGCCGGCACCTACGGCATCAGGTTTTATCATTGTAAAAGTTCTTTTTCCAGCCATAATTTTCTTCTGATTTTGAATTTGCCGCAAAAGTAGTAGAATATTTCTTATTAAATGATCTTAAATGTGGTAAATGTTATGCATTCCGATAATCCGGGATAGGTATTTTGTATTTGACCGATTTTATTATCAATTTTGCCGTTTATTAAAAATATAGTCCTCTTGTCAGAAGGGGGCGGATTTAGAAGGAATGCAGAATCTGGAAGCTTTTAAAACGGTCATCAGTAGCCCAAAGAAAGTGGTGATAACCACCCATCATAAGCCTGATGCTGATGCACTAGGGTCCTCATTGGGATTAGCAGGGTATTTGAGAAAGAAGGGACATGAAGTAT
The DNA here is from genome assembly GCF_021389975.1 of Fulvivirga ulvae. Taxonomy (NCBI): domain Bacteria; kingdom Pseudomonadati; phylum Bacteroidota; class Cytophagia; order Cytophagales; family Fulvivirgaceae; genus Fulvivirga; species Fulvivirga ulvae. The sequence continues at coordinate 1,463,994 of NZ_CP089981.1, read as the reverse complement.
CGGTTATTACACCTACTGATTATGCTAACTTTCTGGCCTGGATGAAAGGTAATGATGAGGTCATTATATTTAATGAAGGCAACGAAGAAAAATCAGGAAGGCTGATCACTGAGGCTGATATGATTTTTTGTCTGGACTTTTCGAGTCTGAACAGAATTAACGAATTAGGTGAAATGGTACGGCAGTCGGCTTCTGTCAAAGTGCTGATAGATCACCATCTTGAACCTGAAGACTTTGCCAATTTTGTATGCTGGAGTACTGAGGCTGCAGCTACAGCCGAACTTGTGTACGACCTGATTTGTGACCTGGGTGATAAGCAACTTATTGATAAAGACATAGCAGAAAGTCTTTATGCCGGAATAATGACTGATACCGGTAGCTTTAAGCATCCAAATACTACAAAGAATGTATTCAATGTATGTGCGGAGCTGGCAGATATTGGTGCTGATACCGCCAAAGTATCGAAACTCGTCTATGACACTAATTCATTGGACAAAGTGAAGTTTTTAGGCTTTGCATTAAATGAAAAGCTAAAAGTACTTGACGAATTCAATACAGCTTACTTTGCAATTACTGCGGATGAACTGAAAAGGTTCAACTCCAAAACCGGGGATACTGAAGGACTTGTTAATTATGCGTTGTCCATCGAAGGGATAAAATTTGCAGCAGTAATTATTGACAGAACTGAGGCCATAAAAATGTCTTTCCGTTCTATTGGTGATTTCTCCGTCAATGAATTCGCCAGAAAGCACTTTGAGGGTGGAGGTCATAAGAATGCTTCAGGTGGTAAGTCGGATCTTAGCCTTGAAGAAACTGTAAAAAAATTTGAGAATGTTCTCAATGAATATAAAAACGAACTAAGTACAAAAATTAAAACCTACGCTTAAATGATTAATACATTCAAAACCTTAGTGGCATTATTGGTAGTAGTGGCTTTACAATCATGCAATGACTCAGAAAAGAAAACTGCTTCCGGGATGACCTATACCTTGGTAAAAGAAGGTGATAGTCAGCCGATCGAAGATGGCCAGTACCTGCTGATGAATATGGAATACAAGGATGACAAAGATTCTGTATGGATGACAACTGCTGAGCAGGGTATTCCGATAGTGGTGCCTAAAAATGACTCTGTGTGGAGCAGCAGCGAGGGGAGTATTGAGCAAATTTTCAACGAACTCTCAAAAGGAGATAGCGTTACATTCACTATCAGTATTAAAGACTTTTTTGCAAATACGGTAAAGTCTGAAGCACCACCTCAGATAAATCAAGAGGGAACACTAACATTTAGTGTAGGCGTAGAAAATGTGCTTAACCAGGAGGAGTTTATGGCGTGGCAACAGGAAATGATGGCCAAACAACAGAAAAAGCGTGAAGAGGAAGCTGAGCAACAACTAACCACTGATGTGGCTGCCATTGAGAAATTCCTTACAGAGAATAATATAGAGGCTAAAAGAACTGAGTCAGGAATTTTCTATGTAATGAAAGAAGAAGGTTCGGGAGAGCAGGCTTCTGCCGGTGATACTGTAAAGGTGAACTATACGGGACATGTGTTAAACGGACCCTTGTTTGATACTAACGATGAGACGTTAGCTAAGGAAAAAGAATTGTACAGTGAGCAGCGTGCAGCTCAAGGAGGATATGATCCTTTAGAGTTTGTACTTGGTCAGGGTAGAGTAATCAAAGGTTGGGATGAGGGCATTGCTTTACTTAAAGAAGGTGGTAAGGCAACATTATACATCCCTTCTCCATTGGCATATGGTCCACGTCAGAGAAGTGAGGAAATCGTGGCTAATTCAATCCTTGTGTTTGATGTGGAGCTGGTTGAAGTAGCAGACTAAATTATGGCAATGAATAAATATTCATTATACCTGGTTTCCCTGCTGATAATTGCTGGCATATTCAGTTGTTCGAACGATGACGAGTCAGGACTTTCAGTTCAGGAGCAGTTTGAGAAGGAAATAGAGCTGATAGATCAATACCTGGATGATAATAACATAGAGGCTCTTGTGGATTCAGCATCAGGGCTTCGTTATGTAATTAAAAATGACACGATAAGTGAACACCCTCAGGTTACGGATGTAATTATATTCAACTATGAGGGCAGGTTTTTATCTGATGAAGTTTTTGAGCAGGGGGATTCTGTAGAGACTACTTTAGGTAGCCTTGTTCCTGGTTTCCAAAGAGGGTTGCAATTTTTCTCCGAAGGAACCTCAGGTACATTGTTTATTCCTTCATATTATGCTTATGGTAAAACAGGGCAAGGCCCGGTGCCGCCGAATACGCCTCTGATATTTGAAGTAGACCTTATTGAGGTAAAATAGCATATATGGAAATCTGTTTTGCCACAAACAACACAAACAAAATAAATGAAATTAAACGCTTGCTCCCCAGCCATATAAGGCTGGTGAGTTTAGCGGATATAGGCTGTGATGAAGAGCTGCGGGAGGATCAAAAGACCCTTGAGGGTAATTCTCACCAGAAGGCTGACTATGTTTATAAAAACTACAAAGTATCATGCTTTGCAGATGATACAGGGCTGGAAGTGTTTGCCCTTGATGGTGAACCAGGAGTCAGGTCGGCCCGATATGCCGGTGAGATACGGAGTAACGAAGACAATATCAATTTGCTCCTTAAGAATCTCGAAGGCAGCGAAAACAGAAAGGCTCAATTTAGAACGGTGGTTACACTTATCCTTAATGGCAAAGTCAGGCAGTTTGAAGGTATCGTGAGAGGTGAAATAATAAAAGAAAGAATCGGGACTGATGGTTTTGGCTATGACCCCGTTTTTATACCAAAAGGCTATGATAAAACCTTTGCCCAAATGAATATTGAGGAAAAGAACCTGATCAGCCATAGAGGCATAGCTATCAGAAAACTTATTGAATACTTATCAACCCATATAAAAAACTAATTTTGTGGATCCGTTTATTATAGGCATTACGGGAGGGAGTGCTTCAGGTAAAACTTTATTTTTAAACAGCCTGTTACGCGAGTTTGATAAAAAAGATGTGTGTCTTATCTCTCAGGATAACTACTATTTACCCCGCGATCAGCAACCTCTTGATGAAAACGGTGTAAAGAATTTTGACACCCCACAATCTATTGATGACAAAGCTTTTGCTGCTGATATAAGGAAAATAAAGGCTGGGGAAGGGTTTTCACGGTTGGAATATACTTTTAACAACCCCAACGTAGTAGCGCAAATGCTTAAGTTTGATGCTGCTCCGATCGTAGTGATTGAAGGTCTCTTTGTAATGCACTTTAAAGAGATCAATGAACTTCTTGATCTCAGGCTGTTTATTTCTGCTAAAGATCATGTGAAGCTTAAGCGAAGGATAGTAAGAGATAAAGTCGAAAGAGGATATGATCTTGATGATGTACTCTATCGCTTTGAAAAACATGTGATGCCAACCTATGAAAGGTACCTGGAACCTCTAAAGGAAGAGGCTGACTTGATAATCCCAAACAACAAAAGTTTTGACAGTGCGCTGAAGGTCCTTTCGGGCTTTTTAAGATCAAGGCTGAATAAATAATACTCCTTCTTGTTTTATAAGGTATAATCATTACTTTTGTGGGTCCTGAAAAAGAATGAACAAGCAATATTACATATCAAAGTACAAGCAAACCATTGGGATTGTTATTGGTATTGTAGCCGCCGTTGTGATACTCGTATCACAGTCATTCTACTATGATTACATGGCAAACGCTGAAGTTGGCGTTAAAACGGAGATCGGCAATGAAACTACGGATGATCAGCAACCAGACATCCTGACCATTAGCAAGGATGCCGTAACTACCGTGGTGCAGTTTACCATTACACAAGTGCTCCATTTTATCGCCGAACTGCAACTGGCGAATAGCGACGAAATACAAGTTGAGTTTGATCAAAAGGTCGAGCTGGATACTTTCTTTAAAACACTCTTTCGTTTAATTATATCCCCAAACGCCCCATAAACTAGAGGCGCACTTTCTGTTTATCTCTTACATTCACCGGTAATGTGAGACCCCTAATTTTTAAAACCCTAACTATAAATATTTATTACAATGCGAAATAAAGGTGCAGTAGTATTTTTAACAATCATTATTACGTTGCTGTGCGTCTATTATCTGTCGTTCACATTTGTGGCGAGAAATATTCAGCAAGATGCCATAGACTATGCAACGGGCGAGTCAGGAGTCGTTGATCTTAGCAAGAAACAGGCATACCTTGATTCTATTTACAATTTACCTGTTTACAACCTGTTTGGTGCGGAGTTTACATACAAAGAGGTAAAAGATACCGAGCTCAGCCTTGGTCTGGATCTTCAGGGCGGGATGCACGTTACTTTAGAAGTCTCTCCTGTTGATATCATCAAAGGCCTGAGTGGAAACAGCCAGGATCCGGCTTTCCTTACTGCCATAGAAAAGGCGAGAGAAAAGCAGAGAAACAGCCAGGAAAGATTTGCTGATCTTTTCTACGAATCATATCAGGAAACAACGGAGAAGCCTTTAGCAGATATTTTTGCCACTGCCGCCAATCGTGGCAGAATCAGCAGAAGCGACAGTGATGATGCTGTAATGGAAATTATCTCCAAGGAAATTGAGGATGCCATCGACAGGTCATTCATTATTTTAAGAACAAGGATTGACCAGTTTGGTACTTCGCAGCCGAATATTCAAAGGCTGCAGGGCACGGGAAGAATACAAATAGAAATACCCGGAGCTGATAACCCCGAAAGGATAAGAAAACTTCTGCAAGGAGTGGCTAAACTTGAATTCTGGGAAGTAGCTGAACTCAGTGAGATTAACAATTCTCTTGTAGCTATAAATGATATGCTTGTAAAAGAGCAGCAGGCTAAAACAGAACTTAATGCATCTGACTTAAAAACAGAAGTACAGGAAGAGGCAGCGGCAGGCGAAGAAGAGCTGGGTGATGCACTTTCTTCCGCTGATACCGACACAACAGATGAAACAGGCAGCGATCTTGACGCTGCACTTAGTGGTGACACCACTGCAGGTGATCAACTCGATTCTTTGGTTAACAATGAAGTGTCCCCATTATTTGCCCTGATCAAAGCCCGTGACGGATTGGTTTATGATGTTAGCGATACGGCGATTATTGGAAAGATATTGAGAAGGGAAGATGTGCAGTCTATACTCCCAAGAACAGTTAAACCTCTATGGGAAGTAAAGCCTACTGTAAACGAACAAACAGGTGAGGAATACCTGCAGTTATATTTTGTAAGAAAAGGCCGTGGTGGCAATGCCAAACTTACCGGTGAGGTAATTACTGATGCACGTCAGGACCTTGACCAGTACAGCCGGCCTGCGGTAAGCATGCAAATGAATGCTCTAGGAACCAGAGTATGGGCTAAAATGACTGCCGACGCAGCTAACCAGACGCCAAAAGGAAGAATCGCCATTGTACTGGATAACCTTGTATATTCGGCACCTTATGTTAATGGAGAGATCCCGAATGGTAGCTCTCAGATTTCAGGTAACTTTAGCATCGAGGAAGCTAAAGATTTAGCTAACATTTTGAAAGCAGGTTCTCTGCCTGCCCCTACACGAATAGTTGAGGAAGCTATTGTAGGACCTACACTGGGGAAAATAGCTCGTGACCAGGGTATAATCTCTATAGTGTCAGGTTTGGTAATAGTGGTGCTGTTCATGATAGCATACTATTCCAAAGGAGGCTTTGTGGCCAATATTGCTTTGGTTTTCAACGTATTCTTTATTTTGGGTATCCTGGCGCAGTTTAACGCTTCACTTACCTTACCAGGTATGGCCGGTATACTCTTAACTATTGGTATGTCGATAGATGCTAACGTTCTTATTTTTGAACGTATCAGGGAGGAGCTCAACAATGGCGTGAAACTCCGGGCTGCCATCACAGATGGATACAAAAAAGCATTTAGCTCTATTGTGGATGCTAACGTAACCACATTACTTACAGCTGTTATTCTATATGTGTTGGGGCAAGGTCCTGTTAAAGGATTTGCGATTACGCTGATGATAGGTATAGTCTGTTCATTCTTCTCTGCGGTATACATTACCAGAGTTATCATCGAGTGGATGGTGAGAAAAGGTGATGAAAGTAAAGTGTCATTCAAAACGCCATTGTCTAAAAGCATGCTAGCTGACTTTGGAATCGACTTTATGGGTAAAAGGAGGCTGGCCTACCTTATCTCAGGAGCTATTATAGTTATTGGTTTGGCCATAGTTGCAGTACAGGGACTGAATTTGGGCGTTGACTTTAAAGGAGGTCGTTCGTATATCGTTAACTTCCAGAGCCCGGTAGCAGCCACGGATATGAAACTGGCACTATCAGAATCACTTGAAGGAGCCGGTACAGAGGTTAAAAACTTTGGTAGCAACAATATCATGAAGGTGACTACCTCGTATATGGTAGATGATGAATCTGATACTGCTGATGAGGAGGTGAAAAATGCAGTGATCAGCGGTATTGAATCGTTTACAGGTCAGAAATACGTGGCCAACAGCTCTCAGGTTGATGCAGAACACTTTACCATTTCAGGATCATCAAAAGTAGGAGCTACCATAGCTGATGATATTAAGAGCTCGTCCTACGAGGCGGGTATATTCTCTATTGTAATTATCTTCCTTTACATTTTGATCAGGTTTAGAAAGTGGCAGTTCAGTACAGGAGCTATTGTGGCTGTTGTTCACGATACATTGTTTGTATTTGCCATGTTTGGCATTGCAGGCGTGTTTGGTATCCGTTTCGAAATAGATCAGGTATTTGTAGCAGCACTGCTTACCGTTATTGGTTACTCCATTAACGATACCGTGGTAGTATTTGACAGGATTCGTGAATACCTGAATTTAGGAACCAGCTCTGACAGAATTAAAGTATTTAACTCAGCGATAAATACTACCCTGAACAGAACCCTGATGACATCTTTCACTACCCTCATTGTGGTATTGATCCTGTTCATCTTTGGTGGTGAGGTATTGAGAGGCTTCTCTTTTGCCTTGTTGGTAGGTATAATCGTGGGTACTTATTCTTCGATCTTTATTGCATCTCCGGTGGTAATTGACCTGGATAAGAAGAAGATAGAGTAAATAATATATAGGATTAAAGAAGAAAGCGGGTGTCGAGAGACATCCGCTTTTTTGCTTTGTGTTAGTCTAACTCTCTGGAATATTGCTGTGAAATAACATCGTATGAGTTCCTATTTTTACAATTAAAGAAAATTATAACCTGGGAGTGCTACTAGTTTATTAGTAATAAGTTACATTCAACATATGAAATTTTCTTTACTGGTTTTACTCGCGATTACATTGACTACACTAAACGCTCAAACCAAAAGTGAGTTGAAGCCCTGCGAAATGGATTCAATTGATGGCATGTTGATTCATTCAGTGGTTGAAAGTCCCCCTGAATATAAAGAAGGCTTGGAGGGATTCCTTAGGGATATCTCTGAGAAAGTTAAACCGAAACACAGACTTGTTGGCTGTATAAGAGTGGTATTTTCATTTGTTATTGATATAGAAGGAAATGTACGGAATATGTGTTATTCAGACAATGTTGAAATTACAAAGGAAGCAATTGAGGAGATAAGTAATTGGGCTGCAGGAAGAAGTGGAGGTGTCAATGTACCGGTAAGAATGTATATATCAATGTATGTTAAATTTGGTTAATATAGAAAGGGAGTATTATAAAACTAACCATTTGTCAATTACATTCAGAAGCTATCAACTCAAAAAAAGTAGAAAACTGGTGCCCTATTCAATACTTCTGCCAAAAATTCATATTGAAGAGCATCAATACAGTAAATAGTTCAAGCCTGCCTAGCAGCATCAGAAAAGAAAGTATCCATTTACCAAAAGGAGTGATACTGTTGAAATTGTCTACAGGGCCTACCTCTCCTAATCCGGGGCCGATGTTACCCAGAGAGGTGGCAACTGCACCCAGGGCAGTATCAAACTCTACGCCGGTGAAGGACAGCAGGAATACGCCTATGGCATAAACCAACATGTAGATCATGACGAAGGCAAGCACATTGTAAGTAATACTACGGCTAACAGCGGCTCCGTTTAACCTTACAGGGATCACTGCAGAAGGATGGAGCTGTCTCCGCATTTCCAGGAAACTATTTTTAAAAAGTAGTGTATGCCTTACCACTTTGATACCTCCGGCAGTAGAGCCCGTTGAGGCACCCACAAACATGAGCAAAAAGAAAACTATGGTCAGGAATGGTGCCCATTTTGTATAGTCGGCAGTAACATAACCAGTGGTAGTTATAATGGAAACCACCTGAAAAAGGGAGTCTCGAAATGACTTTTCAAAGCCTTCCCATTTGGATGAAAATACAAAAAAGGATATGCAAATGGATAACAACAGAACCACAAGCAGGTAATTTCTAAACTCTTCATTGGCCCATACTTTCCTGAATTTTCCTTTCAAACCAAAATAAGTAATGGTGAAGTTTGTACCCGCGAGGAACATAAAAATGATGATCACATAGTGAATATAGGCAGAGTCATAGTATGCTACGCTGGCATTTTTTGTTGAAAAGCCCCCGGTTGCCATAGTGGTAAGGGAGTGGTTGAGGGCATCATAGAAGGTCATGCCTCCAAACATAAGGAGTACGGTTTCTATCAGGGTCAGGCCAAGGTAAATGAACCACAATCTCTTAGCAACTTCTTTAATCCGGGGTTTCATTTTGTCTGGCGATATACCCGGCGCTTCCGCCACAAATAGCTGCATACCTCCAATACCTAATATGGGGAGAATGGCAACGGCTAATACTATGATACCCATACCACCTATCCACTGTGTAAGGCTCCTCCAAAATAGAATGCCTTTTGGGGCGCTTTCAATGTCGGTCATCACCGAAGCTCCGGTGGTAGTATAACCGGATATGGTTTCAAAGAATGCATTAGTAAAGTCAGGAATAGTGCCGGATAAAATGTATGGCAGAGCGCCAAAACACGACATGCACAACCACCCCAGTGTAACGATAAGGTAACCATCCTTTTTCTTTAGCTCTTTCTTTTGTTCATTTCTGGTTCCAAGCCATGTAATTGCGCCAACTACAATAGAAACAGCTCCTGAGGTGGCCAAATGCCAGATATCTTCTCTGTAGTATATGGAGAAAGGAAGGCATAACAACATGAAAATGCCATTGATAACAAGTAGCAGCCCCAGTATATTGGTTATTAACCAGAAGTTAAACCTCATAGCAATTATTTGAAGAATTTCTCAACAGCGTGGATACACTCCGGACGGCAAAGTACTACTGCCCGGTCTTTTGGCCTGAACTGGAAATCTCCCATAGTGGTATAGCCCACCCCGTTTCGTACTACTCCCCCGATAATAGCTCCTTTCGGGAACTCCAGGTTCCTTATTTCTTTTTCGGTGATTTTGGATCCGGCTTTTACAATAAACTCGAGTATCTCTGCATCCACACCGTGTATGCTGGTCAGGGAGATAACATCTCCCTGACGAATGTATCGGAATATAAAGTTAGCAGCAATCAGCTTTTTGTTGATCATGGTATCGACGCCGATGTTTTGAGACAGGTGTATGTAGTCGATATTTTCTACCAAAGCCACAGTTTTCTTTACATTATTATTCTTCGCTACCAGGCACGAAATTATATTTGTTTCAGAGTTACCCGTTACTGCGATAAATGCATCCATCTCCTCAATGCCCTCCTCCTGAAGCAGCTCCACATCGCGGCCATCCCCGTTAATGACCATTACATTCCGAAGCTGGTCTGCCAGCTCAAAGCATTTATCCTTGTCGCTTTCGATAAGCTTTACATTGAATTTCCTGCTCAACCTTCTTGCTGCATGGAATCCAACTTTACTGCCTCCCAGGATCATTATATTCTTAATTTCCTGTTTTTGTTTGCCTGAAAGCTCTAAAACACTGTCAACGCCATCTGGTTGGGCAATAAAATAAGCATGATCACCTTCAATAAACCTGTTTTCGCCATGAGGTATTATAGTATTATTTTGCCGTAGAATGGCAACGGTTACGAAGTTTTGATTAGGGTTGAGATGCGCCACCTCAACCATCGTTTTATTGCAAAGCTTGCTGTTTTCATCAATAGTAACACCTACAAGCGACAATTTACCCTGGTCAAAGTCAAAAGTGTCGGTCAAAGCAACTTCTTTCAAAAGCCTTTTGATTTCTTTTGCAGCAAGTGATTCCGGCGAAATAATTTCGTCTATTCCCAGATCTTTCAGGTCCAGCTTTTCCTTATCCAGCAGGTATTCCAGGTTTTGTATTCTGGCTATGGTCTTTTTTGCTCCAAGATGTTTGCCAATCATGGCGGTGGTCAGATTGGTTTCCTCTGAGGAGGTTACAGCTATGAGGAGGTCGGCATTTTGTACATCTGCCTCTTCAAGTATCTTATACGAAGTTGAGCTGCCTTTCAGTATTCCTACGTCCAAACTGCTGGACGCTTGCCTGAGTGTATCGCCATCCTTGTCTATCAGTATTATATCCTGTCTTTCGTAAGCTAACAGCTTGGCTAAGTGAAAGCCAACATCTCCTGCTCCTGCGATAATGATCCTCATACTTATTTTAGTCTTTTAACCATTTGTTTTTGGAATAATCATTCAGACTGGCCTGTAGCGTCTTCAACACGTACCCCAACAGAAAGTATCTCGGGGAGGGAATCCCTTCTCATAAACTGTTCGAGTTTAAGCCTGTATATCCCGGCTTGTTCAAACTGGTAGTCTTTCAGAATCGGGAAACGGTGATCAAAAATATCACCCAGCCCATCGCCGTAGGGTTTTCCTGTTTTAGGGTGAAAAAGATCTTTATTTACCAATTCTGTGGCTATTTTATTCCCAAGAGTATCTTCCAGCGTATAGTTAACATATATATTTTGGAAAGGGTAGGAAACTGAATTTCTGAGATTGTAATACAAATTATATTTTTTCTCCAGGTTTTTAATCTGAAACTGAAACGTTAAACCTGAGTCAGCGATCCATGTCTTGTTTTCCAGATCTATATTTTCTTCATATATTCTATTGCTGTCGCATGCCATGAGTCCTGAGATCAGGAAAAGAAGAATTATTGACGCCTGCTTTATCATTTACTCTGATTACTTTGATTGTTTTTTTTACGATTTCTAAAGTTTTTACGCTTCTTGTTCCTGCTTTTCTTTTTCTTATTTCCAGGTTGGCTTTTGAACTTGCGATCCATTTTTTCCAGGTCGCTGTTAAGTGCAACGTGGTCATCTTTGCCAGGAACGTCATCTTCCAGCAGGGAGGCTGGTTTTTTACCTGCTTTATTAAGTTTAATGATTTCATTAACACGTCTAACACCAATAGGGTGCCAGGTGTTTTCATCATCATAGCCAAACCACATCACCTTCCTGAAAATGTCTGTTTTCTGAAGTTTTGCAACACCTTTTTCGGTGATTAGCGGTTTTTCGAGTTCGGGGATGTCTTTCAGTGCCTCCATATAAGTTTCGAGCTCATAATTAAGGCAACATTTTAGTCTTCCGCACTGTCCTGAGAGCTTACTGGGGTTTAATGAAAGGTTTTGATACCTGGCAGCGCTTGTAGAAACACTTTTGAAATCGGAAAGCCAGGTAGAACAGCATAATTCACGCCCGCAGGAGCCAATGCCTCCGAGTCGTCCGGCTTCCTGCCGCAGGCTGATCTGGCGCATTTCTACTCTGATCTTAAACTCAGCAGCTAATAGCTTGATCAGCTCTCGGAAATCGACACGATCGTCTGCAGAGTAATAGAAAGTAGCTTTGCTATTATCGGCCTGATATTCTACATCTGACAACTTCATGTCCAGCTTAAGGTCATTGATAATCTGCCTGGTTTTATAGAGTGTAGGCATTTCTCTTTTGCTTACCTCTTCATATTTTTCCAGGTCTTTTTGGTGAGCTATTCTGTAGATTTTCTTAATCTCATCATCATCATTGATCTTCTTCTTTTGCATCTGGAGCCTGACCAGCTCACCCTGCAAAGAGACATGACCAATATGATGTCCGTTAGGTACATCAACCACAATAGCATCACCTGTAGTAAGCTGAAGGTTTTCCGAGTTTCTGAAGAAATCTTTTCTGCCACCTTTAAATCTTACTTCTACTATATTAAATTTATCTACAACCGGCAGGTCCATATTGGAAAGCCAGTCAAAAACATTCATTTTATTGCATCCTCCGGTAAGGCATCCTCCATTATTCTTACATCCTGCCACCTTTCCATCTCCGGAGCCGCAAGCACTACATCCCGCCATAACTTACTTTTGTTTCATCCACACTAAAGATAAATAAATATCTACAAACACAACTATGCCCATCGCAAATAAGGCACTGCCCCTAAGGCCGTTCAGGCCAATATCAGTTTTGCGAATGAGGGGCAACAGGTTTTACTTTAGCTGATTGACCTGCAGAGCCAAAATGTCTTTACCAATGTCTTTTCGGTAATACATGTCATCCCATGAAATGCATTTTGCTCCGTAGTATGATTTTTCGAGGGCTTCTTCAAGAGTTTCTCCCTGGCCGGTTATCGCCAGTACCCTGCCTCCATTGGTTACAAACTTGTAATCCTTCTGTTTTGTTCCGGCATGGATGACCAACGCATCTGTAACATCCGCCAAGCCGTGTATTACGTTGCCTTTTTCATATGCTTCAGGATAGCCACCTGCTACAAGCACCACGGTGGTGGCTACAAGGTCACTTATTTGCAACGAAATATTTTTTAAGTTCCCGATGGCAGCTGCATAAAGCAATTCTGCCACATCACTTTCTATCCGCGGGAAGACTACCTGTGTTTCAGGGTCTCCCATTCTAACGTTATACTCGATCACATAAGGTTCACCACCTACGTTCATCAACCCGATAAAGATAAAACCTTTGTAATCTATACTTTCTTTTTTAAGACCTTCAATAGTGGGCTCTATTACTTTACTTTTCACCTTATTGATAAAATCTGTATTGGCGAAGCTTACGGGAGAAACAGCTCCCATACCACCAGTATTCAGCCCGGTGTCACCTTCACCGATACGTTTATAGTCTTTAGCTTCAGGTAAAAGTACATAGTCTGTACCATCACTAAGCACAAAAACTGATAACTCTATCCCTTTCAGGAACTCTTCTATCAGTACTTTTGAGCTGGCCTCTCCAAATTGTTTATCCACCAGCATGGACTTTAATGCTGTTTTTGCTTCGTCACGGCTCTCACTTATGATGACTCCCTTACCCGCAGCCAGACCATCGGCTTTGAGTACTATGGGTGTGTTGCAGGTATCCAGATAAGACAGTCCTTCGTTTATATTGTCAGCAGTAAAGGTTTTTGATTTAGCTGTAGGTATGCCGTGCTTTTCCATAAATGACTTGGAAAAATCTTTGCTACCTTCCAGCTGAGCTCCAGCTTGGCCGGGGCCTACCATGGCAATATCCTTTAGTTCAGGGTCAGCTTCAAAGTAATCCCTGATCCCGTTTACCAAAGGATCTTCCGGGCCTACGACCACCAGGTCAATATTTTCATCCAATACAAACTTACCGATAGCAGCAAAATCGCCCGGGTTTAATGCTACATTATGAGCAATCTGCGCGGTGCCGGCATTTCCGGGAGCTACAAACAGCTTATTACACTTTTCACTTTCACCAATTTTCCAGGCTAGTGTATACTCCCTTCCTCCGCTTCCCAGTATTAATATATTCATGTGTTAGTCTTTAGATGTTAGTCTTTGATATTGAGTTAAAGGATCAAATTTTGCAGCCTTATTTTCTCTAATACCTGTAATTAAAACCACTATGGCTATTGCGTTATCGGAACAGCTATGCTAAGAAGCAAAGTTAGAAATTTAGTTATAATACACCAGCACTAAAAGAGGGTATTGAGCCATAGGATAGGCGGGAGATCAGGCTCCGATAAAAATCCCGGCTATTCAAAGTAGAATGGCCGGGAGGTCTGATCATCTATGATATTGATGGAATGTTAATTTGCATATTCAGACAAGAACTTGATCCTCATCAGTCTCAGTTCTTCCTCCGAATACTCCTCGTTATCCTCGTCTTCCAATGCCACCTGGATGTCATCTGTTTCAGCATTGAGGAAGTATTCATAGATGTCTTCTTGCTTGTCGTGATCCAGAACGTCATTGATATAGTAGTCCAGATTAAGCTTAGTGCCAGAATAGCAGATGTTTTCTATTTCTGTGAGCAGTTCATCAAAAGATATGCCCTTGGTTTCCGCAATTTCATCCAAGTCGATCTTTCTGTCAATCTGTTGAATGATGAAAATCTTCATTTTTGATTTGTTGACGGAGGACTTAATTACAACCTCGGAAGCCGTAACTATATCATTTTCATCAACATATTCTGAGATTTTCTTGATAAACTCTGACCCAAACTTCTTCACTTTTCCCATACCTACTCCGTTGATCTGGGCCATTTCTTCTTCCGAAGTAGGGTAAGTGGTAGCCATCTCCTCCAGTGAAGGATCTTGAAAGATTACATAAGGGGGCAGATCTTTCTCGTGTGCTATTTTCTTGCGCAGAGCTTTTAGCAGACCAAAGAGGGTTTCATCGTAAGCTTTGGTAGATACCGGGGTTCTTTCACTATTCTCCTCTTCATCACCGGAGTCTACATATTCATGGTCTATGGCGAATTGTATGGAGTATGGCTTCTTCAGGAAGTCATGGCCTTTCTGGCTCACTTTCAACACACCGATATTATCTATATCCTTCTCCAGCAGTTCGTATATCAGAGATTGTCTTACCACGGACTTCCAGTACTCAGCGGAGTCGTTATCGCCTTTGCCGTATACATCAAGGGTATGATGGTCGTATGATTTAACGTACTGGTTTTCCACTCCCCGTATAACGTCTACAAGGTGGTTTAGCCCAAATCTTTCACCGGTTTTTAAAGCAGCTTCAACGGCAATTGTTGCAACATCTTTTGCTTCGTACCTATCTTTTGGTTTTACGCAGTTGTCGCACATTTCACAGTTTTCTGTTGCGTACTCTTCTCCAAAGTAATGCAGCAGCTGCTTTCTTCGGCATACTGGGGACTCGGCGTAGTAAGACATTTCCTGTAACAGTACCCGGGCATTTTCCCTTTCCTGAACAGGCTTGTCTTTATTGAATTTTTCTAACTTATTAATGTCATTATGGCTGTAAAACATCAGGCATTTGCCTTCAAGTCCGTCTCTACCTGCGCGGCCGGTTTCCTGATAGTATCCTTCGAGAGACTTGGGAACATCGTAGTGTACCACAAAACGTACATCAGGTTTGTCTATCCCCATGCCAAAAGCAATAGTTGCCACTATGATATCAACATCCTCATTGAGAAAGTCATCCTGATTTTTCTCTCTAATGGAAGGTTCAAGCCCTGCATGGTACGGGGCGGCTTTAAATCCGTTAACATTGAGCAGCTCAGCTATTTCTGCTACCTTTTTTCTGCTGAGGCAGTATACTATTCCACTCTTGTTCTTATGATCACGCAGAAAATGAACCAGATTTTTCTTTGCGTGCTTTTTCTGTTTTACCTCATAATACAGGTTAGTACGGTTAAATGATGACTTGAATACATCCGCACCTTCCATCTGGAGGTTTTTCTGGATATCCATCTGTACCTTGGGTGTGGCGGTAGCAGTTAGTGCTATGATCGGCAAATTACCGAGCTGTCCTATAATCTCTTTGATCCTTCTGTATTCCGGGCGAAAATCATGGCCCCATTCCGAGATACAGTGTGCCTCATCAACGGCCACAAAGGAAATATTTGCCTTTTTTAGAAAATCGACATTTTCAACTTTAGTGAGAGATTCAGGCGCAACATATAGCAGTTTTATTGTGCCGTCAAGGCTTTCCCGCTTCACTCTGTTCATCTCAGCTTTTGTAAGTGTTGAATTTAAAAACTGGGCGTTTACTCCAAAAGCATTCATCTGGTCCACCTGATTTTTCATCAGCGCAATAAGGGGAGAGATGACAATTGCAACTCCATCCGTCATCAGGGCAGGCAACTGATAGCATAAGGATTTCCCTGCTCCTGTGGGCATGATAACGAAAGTATTCCTGCCATTGAGGATATTCTTGATAATAGCCTCCTGATTTCCTCTAAACTGGTTGTAACCAAAAACCTCCTTTAGTTTACCTCTCAATTTTTCCTTCTCTTCTACCAGCATCTTTTTTGTCGATAAAGTTAAAATTCACCATTAATGTAAAATATTTAAAACCGCCTGATGCATGCCCATTCATCTTACCGGGTGGAGCGGTGGCCGTGGGCATTTCACCATGATTTGATTATCTTTGTGGCGTTTCATATACCACTAATGCAAAAGGACGTTGAAGATAGCAAAAAATATTAACAATATCGCCAAAAAAGTGCTTCAAAATGAGGCAGATGCGCTAAAAAACCTAATAAATTTTATTGATCAGGATTTTGAAGCCTGTGTACAGGAAATATACAATTCCCAAGGTCGTGTAGTGATCACCGGAATTGGTAAAAGTGCCATAATTGCCAACAAAATTGTGGCCACCCTAAACTCAACGGGTACCCCTTCTCTATTTATGCATGCGGCTGATGCAATACATGGTGATTTAGGTATGATCCAGAAGGATGATATTGTAATTTGTATCTCGAAAAGTGGTAATACTCCGGAGATCAAAGTTTTAGTACCACTGCTCAAGCGTACAGGGTCAAAGTTAGTAGCACTTGTCAGCAATGTAGATTCTTACCTGGCGCAACAGTCAGACTTTGTGCTTAATGCCACCATAGCAGAAGAGGCATGCCCCAATAACCTGGCACCAACCACAAGCACTACCGCACACATGGCCCTGGGAGATGCTCTTGCTGTATGTTTGCTGGAGCTTAGGGATTTTTCAAGTGAGGATTTTGCTAAATTTCATCCAGGGGGCTCGTTGGGTAAACAGCTCTATTTAAAAGTAGATGATATTTATCCAAATAATGAATTACCAATTGTTTATGAAAACACTTCGTTAAGGGAAGTTATTATTGTAATTTCATCAAAACGGTTAGGCGCAGCGGCTGTTGTAGACAGGGAGCATCGCTTGCTGGGGATAGTAACGGATGGAGATTTAAGAAGGTGTATGCAGAAAAATATGGACCTGGAGGCGTTTAGAGCCGGAGAGATTATGTCGAAAGGTCCGAAAACGGTTAATAAGGGAGACTTTGCTGTTAAAGCACTAAACATAATGCAGCAAAATAGTATTAGTCAGGTAATTGTACTTCATAACGACAAGGTTGTTGGGTTCGTGCATATTCACGATCTGTTGAAGGAAGGTATAATATAAATTGTCACTTAAGCTTTAATAATGAAAAACAACTATGTAGTGATCATGGCTGGAGGCATAGGGAGTAGATTCTGGCCCTATAGCAGAAACAACCAGCCAAAGCAGTTTCTGGATATACTTGGAACAGGACGCTCACTATTACAGATGACTTACGACAGGTTTTTACCTATTGTTGATAAAGAAAATATTTATGTAGTAACCAATAATGATTACGCTGCTCTGGTTAAAGAGCAGCTGCCGGAGTTGACAGAGCATCAGATACTTAAAGAGCCTCTGAGGAGAAATACAGCGCCTTGTATTGCTTATGCCTCATATAAAATAGCGAAAAAGAACCCTGAGGCAATTATAACTGTAGCGCCATCTGACCATATTATTTTTCATGAGGATAAATTTTATAACGTCTTAAAGACAGCCATAGCGGCTGCCAGCGGACAAAATAAGTTGCTGACTATAGGATTAAAGCCCAACAGACCTGAGACTGGCTATGGCTACATTCAGTTTTTGGAGTCTAAAGAAAAAGTTAACCGGGTCAAGACTTTCACAGAGAAACCGGAGAGAGATCTTGCTCAGAAATTCTTGGAGAGTGGTGATTTTGTATGGAATTCCGGCATTTTTGTGTGGGGAGTCCAGGCAATCATCCGTGCTTTTGAAGAGTGCCTGCCTGAGATAGCTGAGACCTTTGCTGATATTCAGAAAGCGCTGTATAGTGAGAGGGAGCCGCGTGCCGTGGATGATGCGTACTCTCAGTGTGGGAATATCTCAATTGACTATGGAGTAATGGAGAAGGCAGATAATGTATATGTCGTGCTTGGCGATTTTGGCTGGTCAGACCTTGGCTCATGGAACTCACTTCATGAACTCTCGGAGAAAAATGGAGATTGTAATGTGATCCAGGGGAATGCCATAACTTACGATACCAAAAACAGTATGATCCATGGGCCAAAAGATAAACTCATCATTGTTCAGGGACTGGAGGGTTACCTGGTTGCTGAGTGCGGAAATGTTACCCTGATCTGCAAAAAAGATGAAGAAGCAAAGTTCAGAGACTTTGTAGCTGATGTGAGAGATAAAAAGGGCAAAGAATTTTTGTAAGCGGAGAAGTAGCAGAGGGCTTTAAAACCTCTGCCTTATGGCTTCATAAATGGTTATGGCAGCAGATACCGAAACATTAAGGCTGTCAATTTTACCTTTCATAGGGATACGTCCGCGCAAGTCGGTCAGTTTGAGATACTCCGGAGAGATACCATCTTCTTCGGAGCCAAGTAGTATGGCCACCGGCTGTTTAAAGTTGATGTCATAGACTGATGTATCTGTTTTCTCAGTACAGGCTATGATCTGAATTCCACTTTCTTTGAGAAAGGTTATGGTGTTTTTGAGGTTGTCTACCCGGCATACCGGAATATAATTTAGAGCTCCTGCAGAAGTTTTCATCGCATCACTGTTAATGGCCGCACTGCCCCTGCTGGGAATAATAATGCCGTCCAGTCCTGCACACTCTGCCGTACGGGCTATGGCTCCAAAGTTCCGGACATCGGTTACCCTGTCCAATATGATAAAGAAAGGCTCACGGCCCTCCTGATAAGCCTGATCAATGATATTGTCCAGGGATGCATACCTAACAGCAGAAATGAATGCGATTGCACCCTGGTGGTTTTTTCTGGTCAGGCGATTGAGCTTTTCAATAGGCACCTGCGAAATGGGTACATTATGATCCCTGGCTACTTTAAGCAACTCCTTTATGAGGTCATTGTTTAACTCTTTTTGAATGAGTAGCTTATCGATTTCTTTGCCTGAATTGATGCTTTCAATGATGGCCCTTATTCCAAATATTAAATCCTTCTGATTCTCTTTCAATGTAATTTTTTTAGACTTAAAACCTCCCTTTTCTCCACAAGTCTATCGCCCTGTACCATGAACTCGTATAGCTCTTATCTCTTACCAATACAAAGTGCGATGAAGAAAAAACACTTGCTGTCCTGATGAAGTTGAATTTTAATTTGGGTAAATCCGGAGAAGCCAGATAGAGCCAGGTTTCCTCGCCATTACTTTTTGTAACTTCGTCAGGCGGCCCAAAGATAATATAAATCAAGCCCATATCTGTTTTCCAACCTTCTTTATATGAGGTGAACAGGCGATTTGCGCTTTCAACCCTGTCAAAATAGTTCTTTATTATTGACTTTGCTCTGTCTGGTGATTTGGTTAGGTCCAGCCAAAACTTATCAAAGGCTTTTTTGTCACCATTGATATTTTGCAGTTGCATATTTTCCTCTTTGGTAGTAATGTAGATTAATGGTTCGACCAGATCCTCAAGCTTCGCCAGCTTGGGGTAATACTTGTTTTCGACCCTTATACCTTTACCCTGCTGACTAGACGAGTCTTTTTGAAACAGGAAAAGCCCATGTTTAATAAACGTTAACTTTTGACCACTGGCTACCACAAAGGAGGAATCAATAGGCATGGCTTTGGCAGGAGTTTCTTCTCTGATCGGCATAGGAGGGAGTGCGGGAGGGAAGATATGGTTATAGTAGTAACCATATACCTGGGTACTGTTGTTGAAATGATAAGTACCGGGTGCAACCCATGAAGTAAACTGGATTCTGTCATTACTGTTCCATATAGCTAGTGTGTGGTCAGTGACAGTAAAATCATAGAAATAAGTAAAGCCACTGAATTTACTTTGTACCCTGATAGCACCCAAATTAAGCAGTGCTGAATTAGATATGGAAAACCTGATAGTATGTTGATTTTTTATCTGACCTATATAAGTGCTGTCTATTTTGTCTGTGGCTATTTGCTGTAAATCTGCGGTATAGGCAGTGGTGGTGAAGAAATCAAAGGTATAATCTTTTAACAAGGGCTTACTCTGATTAATTATAAGTCCTATGAAGATGAAAGTAGAGTCACTGTCGGTTATAACTTCGTGCTTTAAATCTATTTCAGAATCAGGATTATATTGGTGGGCGAGGTTGCTGCTGTTTAAGGTAGTTTGTGCGTTTATAAAGGTCCCGTAAGGAGTGAAAGCCAAAATAAAGAAATATCGTAAGAGCTTCATGATTTGTTGGTTTTATTGGAGGAAGTTACTGGATTTGTGTCATAAAATAAAAAACGAATAACAGGTAATTTCTTTATATTTCAAGTAATTTTGCTCAAAAAACTGCGAAATGAGTGTTTATACTACTGAAATTGCTTCTGACAAAATTGCTTCTGACAACCCGATCCATCAGCGACTGCTCAAGGCTTATTACCTGGCTGAAGACTTCGTAAAAGGTGATCTGTTGGAGATCGGTTGTGGTGAAGGCCGTGGTATATCACTTTTAAAAGACAAGAGTACGTCTTATACAGCTATCGACAAGATTGCGAGTGTGCTGGAGGCCTTGAAGGAAAAGTATAATGATGTTACTTTCATTCAGGACAATATACCTCCGTTCGGCAAAGTGGAAAGCAATAGCTATGATGTTATCATCAGCTTTCAGGTAATTGAGCATATCAAAAAAGACAGGCAGTTTTTAGAAGAGATTTATCGTGTGCTTAAGCCGGGTGGTAAGGCTCTCCTCACTACACCCAATATTAAAATGACACTCACCCGAAACCCCTGGCATATCAGGGAATATACAGCTGATCAACTAGAGAGTCTTGCCAAAGAAATATTCCCTAAAGTAGAGATGAAGGGAGTGAGTGGTAATGAAAAGGTGATGGAGTACTATGAAATGAACAAAAAGAGTGTCCGGAAAATAACGCGTTTTGACATTTTTAACTTGCAGTACAGGCTACCGGCTTCATTGCTAAGGATACCTTATGACCTGCTCAATCGCATGAATAGAAATAAACTGAAAGACAGTAACGATAGCCTCGTTAATGACATCCATCACTCTGACTACCTTCTGTCTGACGATGCCGATAAAGCTTTGGACTTGTTTCTTATCGTTGAAAAATAAGAGGGCAATAGAAAAGTTAGACCAATCACTCCCAGCTTATAGCATTCACCTCTCCTCCTGAGAGAATTTTCCGTGAGAGCTTGATGTAGCATGATATTCTTCGAGCAACCTTGCTATTCTTGTGGTTAAATCCAGATAGCCGGGAGTTATTAGGTTAATAATTTTATTTAGGTCTAATAGAAAAAAAGCCCCTGCAATGAGATGATTGCAGGGGCCTTTTGTTTGGTGCCTGTCTGTTTACATACGGCCTCTGAATAACTGCATATCAGCAACTATCCTTTGGTAGGCTTCTTCATATTTTTTAGCGAGGTCCTCCTGTCCATTCTCATAGAGCGTTCTTTGCAGCTCCGCCAGCACGATCAGGTTTCTTTGCAGCTCAAAACCAAGGTCCTTATTCTCTCTGGCCAGATACTCAACCATTTCAACCGCACGATCGCCAAGTACCTGGGCAATTTCAACCGCTTTTTCATTTTCACCTAAAGCAAATAGCAAGGCAATAGTTCGGGCAGCAGTATAATCATAAGGCACAGCCTCATCAGGCATTTTTTCCAGACTGAACATGAGCGCTTTTCGAGCTCTTTCTTTATCTCCCTTATCCATTAAAGCAGTTGCCAGGGTGTTGAAGCTTGTGCGGTGGTTAAGCACAAAGTTTCTGTAATCCTGGTTGTAGTAAACATTTGGATTGTCCAGCTCCCTGTAATGGAAGTTATTCATAAGGTTGTCGTACATAACCTCGGTATTTACAAAATCCTTTTTAGGGTCAGGATTTAGGATAGGTAGTATCCTGTAAGCATTACCTTCCTGTATTGCATATCTGCTAAGGTCAAAATTGATCTGTTGCATGGAGGTATTGTTGAGGTAAATTGGTCTTTCCCAATTAGCAGAAGCCAGTACATCAAGGATGGCCAGGTCTTTCTTTTCAAGGGCATTCTTCCCGCGTTTAAGGCTAAATACCATTTGATCTACCAACAGACTATCCATGCCTTCAGGGATAATACCCAGGTTTCTCACTTTGTTCTTATCAATATTGATCGTAAAGGTCCTACTGGGTACCACATTAGTTGACCCATATTTCTGTCTAAGTCTCTTGTCTTCTTTTTTCACAAGTTGCAGGAATTGTTTCACGTCTATGCTATTCAACTTATAATCTTCATAAGGCAGATAATCATTTAGACCGTTTTGCTTATAATTTTCATAAGTAAGCGTATAAGGAAATGTTTCCGATTCATAAACGGGTCTCATGCTTTGTTTTATGTACCAATCCGTATTGTAGTAGCTTAGTACAACCACCCGGGCATCCGTTCTGAAACCTTCAACTTCCTGTACATACCATAGGGGGAAGGTGTCATTATCGCCTCCCGTATATAAAATTGCATTTTCAGCGGTTGATGCAAGGAAGTTTTTTGCCGAATCAACAGAGAAATACCTGTTGTCGCGATCATGATCATTCCAGCCTTCAGCAGCCATCAGTGCTGGCCCAGTAAGACAAAGCACGGTTGAGAAAATTGCAGCGGACTTACGTGCAGAATATTTTGCCAGTAAATCTCCTAAGGCTAAAACAGAAAAACCTATCCAAATGGCAAATGCGTAATAAGACCCCACATAGATATAATCTCTTTCCCTGGGCTCTATCGGAGGAGAGTTCAGGTATAATATCAGTGCAATTCCTGTTAAAAAGAACAGCATGGCAACAAATGCAAAGTCCTTTTTATTCTTTTGATACTGATAAAGCAGTCCGACAATACCAAGGAGCAGAGGGATCATAAAAAAGTTGTTTCTCCCTTTATTCTCAGCTATTTCTTCAGGAACATCTTCAAAGGCATCCAACGGACTGAGCCAGCCGGCATCCTGAATGTCACTTTCTCTACCGGCAAAGTTCCACATAAAGTAACGCATATACATCCAGCCCATCTGGTGTTTAAGCATAAATGTAACATTGTCGACAATGTTTGGCTTTTCACCCTCGCTCAAACCTGTAACTTCCATATAGCGCTCAATATGGCGAGGGTCATTACTATACATTCTTGGGAAGAGTGTTAAATGGTTAGGATCATACTTGTACGCTACATTTCTGTCAGCTATTTCGTACTCATCTTCACCTTTGACATATACAGGTTCTCCTTCCTCTGAGTCTACTACTCTCGCGGTATAGTACTGGCCATAAAGAAGTGGTCTGCTTCCATATTGCTCCCTTTTGAGGTATTTTACGAATGACATTACGTCTTCAGGGTTGTTTTCATCAATAGGAGGATTGAAGTTGGACCTGATCACTACGATAGCATAGGAAGAGTATCCGATAAGAATGAAGGTAAGTGCCAACAAAGAGGTGTTAAGCAGTACTTTTTGCTGTTTGATTGAATATTGAATACCTATAATTAAACCTGTGATGATGAGTGCTCCAAAGAAGATTGCTCCAGAACCAAATGGCAGGCCGAGGTTATTGACAAAGAATATTTCGAATGTTCCTGCAATAGAGGGCAGGCCGGGAATGATGATATTGTTGATTAATATGATCAGGAAGCCACTAATACCCAAGGCAGCTACAATTCCCCAAGGAGTTGGCTTATATTTTTTGAAATAATAAATAAGCGCAAGTGCCGGAATAGTAACCAGATTAAGCAAGTGGACACCTATGGACAATCCCATCATATAGGCAATAAGAATCAACCATCGGTTAGCGCGGTTTTCATCTTCCATAAGCTCCCATTTCAGAATAGCCCAAACCACAAAAGCAGTAAAGAAGGAAGACATGGCATATACTTCAGCTTCTACCGCAGAAAACCAGAACGAATCTGAAAAAGTATAGGCTAAAGCACCCACGGCACTGGCTCCAATGACCATTAAAATGTTGCCATCACTCATTTCAGAAGTATCTTTTATCTTAAGTATCTTTCTTGAAAGCATGGATATGGTCCAGAACAAGAATAAAATAGTAAAACCACTACTGATTACACTCACCACGTTGATCCAGAAAGCTACCTGGGTAACATCCCCAAATGAGAAAAAGGAAAATATCCTGCCTATGAGAAGAAATAGTGGTGCGCCAGGAGGGTGTGGCACCATCAGTTTGTAAGATACAGCAATAAATTCACCGGCATCCCAATAACTGGCCGTGCGTTCTACAGTAATAAGATAAACAAGTGTAGAGATAGCAAAAACTACCCATCCACCTATATTATTAACTCTTTTAAAATCCATTGGAGCTTATGTTATTATATTTAGAATGGCGAAAATAACGAACTATGTACAATTAACAATGCATATTGTACATTAACCCAAGGTTGGAACTTGCTGAAGGTGGTGTTTATTGTGTAAATATTAATGTTGTTACGTGTGCAGCCCGATTATTTATAAACGAGCAGGTAAAATCCCAGCCACAACAGGAAGAACAGAACGTATGAGCAAAATACTATAGCGCCGGCAATGTTTTTCTCTTTTTTTGCCTTATGGTGTACGCCCTCAACTAAGACGAACCAATAGATTATTTCAAAAATATTCAAGGCCTTTAAAGGATAAAACCAGCGACTATCAATTTCATATGGATCGGCCAGATGCATTAAAGAAAAGGGATAGAAGGCACGTATTTCAAACAGGTTGGGATCCATGTCGATAAATAGAAACCAAATGATCTTCAACATTTCCGGGATCAGGAATACCGCCTCTGCAATTACTGCAACTTGCCATATCTGGCCATAGGTAATTTTGTAACCAAACATGAAGCTACCTACCCAGATAATGAAGCTGATAATGGTAAACTTAAACAAGTAAATAAGCGGAATACTTAAATATTGCAAAGCGTTGATAGCATGAAATACACCCATTTCACCTCTCGATTCAAGTACCTCAAAAGCCGCAGTCTGGTCTTCAATAAAAGTCTTTTTTACGACCAGTAAAAACAATGTGGCAAGACAAAGCACAAGGAAAAACACCCATTTATTGATATCAAATATGGAGGAGTCATCTGTATTTTCTATGGCATGCATATAGGTGAATGTGGTGTTTTTATTTGATAGGGCCAAATTAGCTAAACAAACTGATTTTTTCGTGTCCGTCCAGAACGAAAGAAGACCATTTATCTGTTCATAGGAATGATTGTTGGAGAGGACAAGGCTAGAAATAAATAATAATTTATCTTTAACCGATAATTATGAAGAGGATTGTAATCATACTGATTTGTTCATTGGGCTTTACTATAGCATTTGCTCAAAGCAACGATGCTGCCGATGATAATAAGCCAATTATTCTTATATCGGATATGCAATTGCAGATTGATGTCAATCAGGCAATGAACGATCTGTATAACTTTAAGTTTAACAAAGCAGAGAAGCAGTTCAGGTGGCTAAAACAAAAATACGGCTGGCATCCCCTGCCATACTTTCTACTGGGTTTGAGTGAATGGTGGAAGATCATGCCAAATGTAAGCAACACGGAGCATGACGAAAAATTTTTGGCCTATATGGATACAGTGATTTATATATCAGAAAGACTCCATGAGATGCCGCGTCATGAAGTTGAAGCCTCATTCTTTTTGGCTGCGGCATATGGATTTAAGGGGAGGCTTTATTCCAGTGAAGAGCGGAAGAATTGGACCAAATCTGCTTTTGCAGGGAAAAATGCACTCAAATATATGCAGGAAAGCCAGGGGATGCACGATCTAAGTCCTGAGTTGTTATTCGGGGATGCATTATACAACTACTTTTCTGTTTGGGTGCCGGAGAATTATCCTTTGCTTAAGCCAGTTCTGGCATTTTTTCCCAAAGGAGATAAGGAGCTTGGTATAAAGCAACTGCAGGAAGTTTCCTATAATGCCTTTTATACCAGAACCGAAGCTATGGTATTCCTGATGCGAATAATGGGTAGCTATGAAAATAATAAAAGCAGGGCACTACAAATAGGAGAGTATCTCCATCAAACCTATCCGGATAATCCCTATTTTCATAGGTATTATGCGCGTTTGCTATATACCTCAGGCAAGTTTAGTGCCACCAAGCCTGTTGCAGAGGCTATACTCACCAGAATTGATAATGGTATGATTGGCTATGAAGCGACGAGTGGCCGATATGCTGCCTTCTTCTTGGGGCAGATTCATGAAAGTAGAAAAGAGTACCAGGAAGCCAAGAAGTACTATTTAAAAGCCAAGGAGTTTTCAGAGCTGATTAACGCCACTGACACCGGCTATTATCTCTACTCACTGCTATCCTTGGGAGAAATCTACCAGCAGGAAGGAAATGAAAAAGAAGCCAAAAAATACCTGAAACTGGTTAAAAAACATGCCAAGCGCAGCGATGATGTACATGAAAAAGCCAGGGATCGGCTGCGGGAGTTTTAAAATTCGTACCTTGCCATTTAGATGGAACTAAAAGATTTTGTAGTCACCCCAATTGTACTCTTCATTGTATATATCCTCGCCTACATCGTCAGGCCTAAAGTTACGGATCATAATACAAGAAGGTATTTTATTCCTGCATTGACTGTGAAGATCATAGGGGCTATTGCATTAGGACTAATCTATCAGTTTTATTATGGTTTTGGGGATACTTTTTGGTATCACACCTATGGTAGCCAAATTATATGGAAGGTATTTTGGGAGAATCCGATAGATGCTTTAAGGATTATTTTTGGGGATAATGTTTTTGTTCCTGACCTGTATGTGTATACAAGCAGAATTCGGTACTTTGAAGATGCTGATACATTTTTTATTGTAAGACTTGCTGCTATTTTTGATATTTTCACCTTTGGGAGCTATGCTGCTACCTCGGTGTTATTTGCTGTAGCAGGTTTCACGGGTTTATGGGCGATGTATCAGGTCTTTTATTATCGATTTGCCAATCTTTATAATTACCTAGCTCTTTCAATATTATTTGTTCCTTCTGTAGTTTTTTGGGGCTCGGGTATATTAAAGGATACTATTACAATTTCTGCGCTGGGATGGCTTTTATACGCTTTTGATAAGCTTATAATATTAAAACGAGGAAAGCCCCTCCTTTTAATAATAGTAAGCATTATCGCCATCTATCTGTTGTTCGTAGTTAAAAAATACATTCTTTTTACTTTTGTGCCCTCTGCAATGGCATGGCTCTATGTTTCCAGAATAAAAAAGTTGTCGAATGTGTTTATTAAAATTCTAATAGCACCGGTTTTACTAGCATTGGTAATTCTAATAGCGGTTTTCTCAATAAATAAAATAGGAGAGCATGATGAAAAATATGCTATTGACAATTTAGCTAAAACGGCACAAATTACAGCTTATGATATCGCGTATCAAACGGGTAAGGATGCAGGTTCTACTTATACCCTTGGAGAGCTTGACGGAACCTATATAAGTTTATTTAAATTGTTTCCCCAGGCCATAAACGTTACTCTTTTTAGGCCCTATATTTGGGAAGTACGCAATCCATTTATGCTTCTTGCCAGTGTTGAATCCACAATTATCTTGTTTTTGACTATAACGGTTATTTTTAAGAGATATTGGATTGGGATAATAAATCAAAAGATTGATACAATTGTATTATTTAGTATAATTTTCTCTGTTTCATTTGCTTTCGCTGTAGGTGTTTCCACTTTTAATTTTGGTACTTTAATGAGATACAAAATCCCTCTTATGCCTTTTTACCTATCAAGTTTGGTAGTTTTGATCAAAAGTCATAATAAGTAAACTTTAATGTGGAATAGTGTTTTTTGGTACTTGAGCGGCAAATTATTCACGCAGGGCTTTGGCTTGGTGGTCTCTGTTATACTTGCTCGATTAATACTCCCCGACGAATTTGGCATTATAGCCATGGTGCTGGTCATCATAGCTATGTCTCAAGTTTTTTTAGATTTTGGCTTTGGTGCAGGTCTGATACAGAAGGAGAATGTCGATGAAGATACGTACAGTTCTGTGTTTTGGTTCAATATATTCATGGCATCTGTATTGACCGTTATATTGTTTATCCTATCGCCATTTGTTAGCGAGTTTTATGGGCAGTCCAGATTGACATTAATAACAAAAGCCTTGTCCTCACTTTTTTTTGTTGGAAGCCTTGGATTGATGCAGTCGGTGATACTGACCAAAGCTATGAATTTTAAGGTTCAGTCAATTGCCACAACAATTGCAACAGTGTTATCAGGGATAATTGCTATAGTTCTTGCCCTGAGAGGTTTAGAAGTATGGGCTTTGGTATTTCAGCAAATACTTCTTAAAGTATTTAATGTGATCATCCTCTGGTTGCTTGTGCCATGGAAACCAAAATGGTGCTTTAAGATCTCTCATTTGAATGAGATATGGTCTTTTAGCTCTTATAAGTTTACAACTCAAATATTACAAAGTATACTTAGTAAACTTGATTCTATTATCATTGGAAAATTATTTGTTCCATCCGTATTGGGGTTTTATAGTAGATCAAGAAACCTTGCGGATCTTATTAAATCATACACTTCCGAATCGTTCAGTAAGGTGTATTTCCCATATGTAAGTAATAATCAGGGAGACATTGCCAAATTAAAAGAAACATACTACCTAGGGTTTAAAATAGTAGCAATTGTATCAATTGGTCTGAGTGCATTGTTTTACTCAATTGCTGATGAGTTGATCGTTATTTTATTCTCTGATATTTGGCTGAAAAGTGCGTATTATTTTTCGTTTATGATTATTGCCGACAGTTTTACTAAGCCATTAGGTCAGATGAATTTGACTATGCTGGTCGGTCTTGGACATGCAAATGTTGAACTCAAGTTGCTTCTTATGAAAAGAACCATATGGGTATTAGCATTAATAACTCTTTGGTATTTAGGGATTGAGGTGTTTTTGTATGCCATAATCATACATTCTTTTATTGCTTATTTAATAGATTCATACTTTGTGTCGAAGTATTTGCCAATTAGTCTTACCTTTGTTTACTTTTTTCTTATAAAGTGTTTGGCAATAGCTGTAGTCAGCATTCTGCTTTCGCAATGGATTGATTTTGAGGCATCTATTATATTGAATGCTGTACTGAAATCCGCAATTGTTTTGACTTGTTTTTTAATTGGGATGTATTTTGTCTCTCGTGAATCCATATACCTTATATATAACAAAATCATTAAATATAAAGCGTCTTGAGTCATCAGATAATTCATATCGGTATTGACAAAACAGGGTCTACCTTTTTGCAAGATCAAGTATTCCCTTTGGTGGAAAAGTATAAGTATTATTCTCCAGGCTTTACTAAGGATCATGTTGCCTTTAGGAAAATAACAGGTCAGGATGGGTCACTTTATTCTCATAAGGATATAAGAGAAGATCTGAATGAATTGGTTAATTCGAATGCACTAATAAGCGATGCAAGTCTTAGTGGAAGAGCTATATATAGACATGTTAACAGGTCTTTAGTAGCTCAAAGGCTTAGTGATTTATTTCCCAATGCTACCATATTGCTTTTTATACGGGGACAGGAGAAGGCATTGCACTCAATATACAATCAATATGTGAAGGGAAGTAGAAGGGGAACACTGTCAATGAATGAGTATTTTATCACCAACTATAATGGTGATTATGATAATTACTATGTTGATGAGAAGTTTCATGTCGAATTACTCAAATTCTCCCACTTAATAGCTCTATATAAAACTTTGTTTAAGAGGGTTGAAGTATTTCTTTATGAGGATGTGAAAAATAATAAGGGGGAGGTACTTAATCGGTTAGAAAACATTCTTGATCAGCGGTTTACTGATGAACAAAGAGAAAGAATACTAGGTTCCTCCAAAGTTAACCCTAGCATTGATACTTCAATGATTTATAAAAGAAGAGTGGTTAATAGCCTTGAGCGAATACCTATGAATGGGGTATTGTGGTCTATTGCCAGAGCATTTTTAAGAAGGCTCGCTTTTAATAGTTCATCGGAGGAGCTTCCTGTTAAAAACGACTATTTTAAAGAAGACAATAAAAAAATTATCGAATTATATCCCGAAATTGGTTTAATGAGATATCCCGAAGATTATAAAATTTGAGTATGAAAACAGTCATTTTCGCAGGTGGGTTGGGGTCAAGAATTTCAGAGGAATCACATTTGAAGCCCAAGCCAATGATAGAGATAGGGGGAAGACCAATGCTATGGCATATTATGAAAATCTATCAAAAGTATGGTTTCAATGAGTTTATCGTTTGCTTAGGATATAAAGGGTATATAATAAAGGAATACTTTATGAATTATTTCCTTCATAACTCAGATGTTACTATAAACCTGGCAAACCAGGAGATGGAAATTCATAAGAGTCCTAAAGAAGATATAAAAGTAACATTGGTTGAGACGGGCTTAGATACACAAACTGCAGGACGCCTAAAATTGGTTCAGCAATATATAGGGCAGAAT
This sequence comes from Fulvivirga ulvae, assembly GCF_021389975.1. NCBI lineage: Bacteria > Pseudomonadati > Bacteroidota > Cytophagia > Cytophagales > Fulvivirgaceae > Fulvivirga > Fulvivirga ulvae. The sequence continues at coordinate 1,433,488 of NZ_CP089981.1, read as the reverse complement.
GAAGATTTTATGCTTACCTATGGAGATGGAGTTACAGATCTGAATATAAATGAACTGGTTGAGTACCATAAAAATCATGGGAAACTAGCAACCGTAACTGCAGTTCAACCCCCAGGAAGGTTTGGGGCTATTGCCACTCAGGAGGATGGCAGTGTTAGTAAATTCATAGAAAAGCCGACGGAAGGTGCCGAATGGATAAATGGAGGTTTCTTTGTTTTAAGTTCCAAAATATTTAATTACCTAGAGGGCGATATGAAAAATGTTCCTTGGGAGCAGGAACCTATGAAAGGATTACAAAAGGATAATCAATTGGTAGCCTTTAAACACAGAGGGTTTTGGAAGTGCATGGATACATTGAGGGATAAGAACGAACTGGAAAAATTATGGATAAGCCAAAAGCCTTGGAAAGTATGGAGTTAATAAAACCTTATAAAGGTAAGCGAGTATTAATAACAGGGCATACAGGGTTTAAAGGAAGTTGGTTAACAGTAGTTTTTAATCACCTGGGATCTGAGGTACTGGGCTATGCTTTACCAGCCTCCCAAGATAGCTTGTTCGATGAAATTAATGGGGATCAGTTATGTACCTCGGTGTATGGAGATATTCTGGATAAGGGAAAGTTAAAAAAAACAATTGCTGATTTTAAACCTGATTACGTATTTCACATGGCGGCCCAGTCGCTAGTGATAGATTCTTATACAAATCCACTTTATACCTTCGAGGTTAATGCTATAGGAACAGCAAACCTCTTAATGTCGTTAACAGAGTTATCAGACAAGTGCTCTACGGTAATAATAACCACAGATAAAGTTTACGAAAATAATAACTACGAAAAAGCCTTTACCGAGCAAGAGCCTTTAGGAGGATATGATCCGTATAGTGCCAGTAAAGCGTGTGCTGAAATTGTTACCAGTTCGCTTAGAAATAGTTTTTTTAAAGATCAAAATAATAAACAAGCGATAGCTTCGGCCAGAGCAGGTAATGTGATTGGAGGTGGAGATTGGTCGGAAAACAGACTTTTGCCAGACATTATAAGGTCATTGAGGAATCATGAGCCTGTAAAAATCAGAAATCCTTATTCTGTAAGGCCATGGCAGCATGTTTTGGACCCTTTAATTGGCTATATGAAGCTTGCACTGGCTCTGGACTCAGAAGAACAGCGATTTTGTGGAGCTTACAACTTTGGTCCTTCACATGAAAACGTTTACACTGTAAGCGACATTGCAAAAATAGCATTGGATGCTTGGGGAGAGGGAAAGATTGAAATAGATTCATCAGAAGATAAGAAATATGAGGCTGCCTATCTAAACTTAGATAGCTCAAAAGCAACAAATGATCTTGGCTGGAAGCCTGTATTGGATGTGAAAGAGTCAGTGTTATGGACGGTAGAATGGTATAAAAAACATGTAAATGATAAGCAAGGAGCCCTGGAATTCACCAAGGGTCAAATAGAAAACTTTCTGAAAATAGTCTGATCTGTAAAACTTATATATCTTAAAATGAACAAGTGCCGATTTTGTGGTCATCCTTTGAACTTCAAATTTATTGATTTACAACATAGTCCGGTATCCAATGCATTTATTCCAATGGAGAGATGTAAGGCAGCTGAAGTAACTTACCCTTTAAATGTGAATGTTTGTGATAGTTGCTTTCTGGTCCAAACCGAGGATTATCAAACTTCATCGGAGTTATTTACCAGTGATTATCCATATTTTTCGTCGTTTTCGAAATCCTGGCTTCAGCATTCGTCAGATTATGTTGATATGATGATAGAAAGGTTTGAAATTGATTCGAGTTCATATGTTGTTGAAGTAGCTTCTAATGATGGATATCTTTTGCAGTTTTTCAAACAGCAAGGGGTAAAGGTTTGTGGAATAGAGCCCACTCAGAGCACGGCGGATGTTGCAATATCCAAAGGCATTGAAACCGTTGTTGATTTCTTTGGCGAAGATTTGGCAGCACGCCACTTTGCTGATAAGAAAGCTGACCTAATCATTGGTAATAATGTGCTTGCCCATGTACCAGATATTAATGACTTTGTAGGTGGGGTTAAGATTGGTCTAGCACTTGATGGTATTTGTACTTTTGAATTTCCCCACCTCGTTGAACTTATAGCTAATAATCAATTTGACACCATATATCACGAGCATTTCTCATATTTTTCATTCCAAACGGTATATAAGATATTTGATACGCATGGTTTGACTGTATTTGATGTTCAAAAGCTAAAAACTCATGGCGGGTCCCTTAGAGTGTTTCTAAAACATAAAGGAGATGAAAATCGCATGGTGACATCCCAGGTTAATGACTTATTGAATGAGGAAAAGCAACTAGGGGTGTTAAACCGTGACTATTATAAGAACTTTGAGCAAAAGGCATTTACTGTCAAACTTGAACTTCTGGAATTTTTAATATCGGCAAAAAAAGCAAATAAAAAAGTTGCAGCCTATGGAGCGGCAGCTAAGGGGAACACGCTACTTAACTATTGCGGAGTTAAGGGTGACTTGATTGATTACTGTTGCGATGCGAATATCCATAAACAAGGTATGTTTATGCCGGGAAGTCACATTTCAATTATGAGTCCTGATTATATCAAAGAGGATAAACCTGATTACATTCTTATTTTACCATGGAATTTGAAAGATGAAATTACCTCTGACTTGTCGTATATCAGAGATTGGGGAGGGCACTTTATTGTAGCTATTCCGAAGTTGACAATTATATAAGTCTGATGCGAGTCTTAGTAACAGGAGCAAAGGGGTTTATAGGACGTTATGTTGTAGAGGCTTTTTCAAAACATTGGCCTAATTCTAAAATTTTTGCAGGTTGTAGGTCAGAATCATGTGAGGATTTTTTGCATTTAAGTAATGTTAAAACTGTTTATCATAACCTCTGGAATGAAGACCATAGTATTACATTTCAACGCAATTATGACATTATAGTCCATTTATCCTGGCCAAGTATACATCGGTATAATGACCCTTGTCATGTTAATGAGGTACTCCCTGCTCAGAAAAGATTTATTGATCAAGCTTTAAGATTTACTTCCAACCTCACTATTTCAGGTACCTGTTTTGAGTATGGTCTTATTGACGGCGCATTGATTGAAGATATTGAAGCCAATCCTGTAACTCAATATGGAATAGCCAAAAATGAACTAAGAAAGTATGTATTCGATTCTGCGCCAGAGAATACTTGGCTTAAGTGGTTGAGGATATTTTATGTTTATGGGCAAGGTCAAAGTACAAAATCTCTTATTCCTCAACTTGAAAATGCTATAGCAAGCAATGAGGAAAGTTTCAATATGTCAGGAGGGCAACAAGTAAGAGACTATCTTCTGGTTAATGAGTTAGCCGAAATAATAGTGAAGGTTGCAAAAAGAGAAAAAATAAAAGGGATTTTCAATTGTTCTTCTAATAAACCGGTTGTGTTGGAGGCATTCGTGAAAAAATTCATAACTAACAATTACCCGGATTCTAAAATAAATTTGAACTTAGGCTTTTACCCATATAATGATCTTGAGCCTTTTGCTTTTTGGGGTGATAATTCTAAACTTATTTCATTATTGAATGACGACTATAATACTCCGACTTTTTAGAAAGCTTGGTATACTGAAATACTTATCTATTTCGGTACCAAGAAATACTGACAAGATAAAAATAAGAATTCCGGTTTTGGCAGGACAGGGTATTGAGCACTTCGTTGAAAAAAAGGAAACCTGGATGACTGATATTTTGAGTGTGTTTTTGGCTTCACATCAAAAAAAACTTGTTTTTTTTGATGTGGGGGTTAATATAGGACAGACACTGTTAAAGCTAAAAATGCTACAACCAGACTCAATATATGTAGGGTTTGAGCCTAATCCTACCTGTGTCCACTATTTATATCAGTTGACCAGAGTTAATTCGTTTGGTGATGTAGATATTATACCGGTGGCTTTGGGCGAAGCCTCTCAATTGGCAGAACTAAATCTTTATCACGATACAGATATAGATAGTACTGCCTCTATTATTAAAGAGTTTAGAGATCAGAAAAAGATCAAAAAGACAACCTATGTTTCTGTCTTGAAACTGCCTGATAATTTTAATAAGGTGCCTGATATTATTAAAATTGATGTTGAAGGAGCGGAGCTTGAAGTCTTAAAAAGTTTATATTTTACTATTGAGAAAAATAGACCTTTGGTGATTATTGAAATACTTCCTCCCAGAGACATTCAGGATGAGTTCAGAGTGTCAAGAAACAAACAAGTTTTTGATATATTCGAATCATTAAATTATAGTGTTTTTATAATAAATAAGAAGGGTAAGGGATTTGGATCGCTTGACCCTGTGAAAGATGAGTTTCATGGAGACGGGCATTGGGCAGACTTTATGGCCTTTCCGGTAGAAAATAAGAATAACTTACAAAAGATATTTAATCAAAATTAGCGTGTCGGTATCACCCCATATTATTGATATTTTAATACCCACTTTTAATAGAGCTGAATTTCTACGTAGGAATATTAACTACTTAATTAATGAGATTGAATCAAATAAAATCAATAAGCAGGTAAGGATTATTATTTCTGATAACTGTTCGGATGATAATACTCAAAGTACAGTAGAGCAGTTGGTGGTCAGACATCCTGACATAAATTTGATTTATAACAGAAATGTAAAAAACATTGGTCTGGAAGCCAATATGGTCAAACTTCTTGAACTGGCCAGTGCTCCATATGTTTTATGGACGGGGGATGATGACTTTCTTGATAAAGGTTACGTAAAGTTCTGTATTGATGAAATCGAAAATAATGATGAGCTAGGCGTGATCGTTACCGGGATATTGAAGGAGTATGAGGATGGTAAAAAAGTTAAGATAAGGGAACCTGGTTTTGAAAGAAAATTGTTGGACCCTGGGTATGAAACAATACTTAAGTACTCGTATTTAGGGCATCAGTTGTCAGGCTTACTGTTCAAAAGAGAAGGTCTGGTAGAGAATTATTTGCATTTCAATGAATATAGAAATATATACCCATTTATCTTTTTCTTAACAGATAGAATGTGTCAGTTTCAAACTTTGTACATTCCCAGATTTAGAACAACAATACCCGTGTTTAATAGAAAGTATTGGGAATACAATGAACTTGGATTGCTGGATGAGGTTTTTAAAGCTTATTACCCCTTTATTGGTAAATTTGGCGAAGCTAAAGTAGGGAGTTTAATCATTCAGTTCTTAAGGCAACAATCAGCCTATCGTTTGGGTATAAGTTATTTAAAGCCAATTAAGCTGTTAAAACAATACAGAACCCTAATAAAAAAACTTGAATTTACAAGCTGGACAACTTCAATGGGTATTTTTATAGTACTAATGAAGGAATATTTGCTTTCATTAAAAAGGTTTGGCAATAGTTCATGAGAGTTTTAGCCATAGACCCGGAACCATCGTCTTTTAGAGGAGGTCAGGAGAAAAGCTTATTTGATATTCTTGTAGGCTTAAAGGGTAGGGGGCATGACATCATTTTGGCCTATGTTACCCCTGGCGATTACCTTGATCAATATGAGGAACATGGCGTAAGGACTATTCAGATACATACTACCAAAAATGAAGGATTTCAGTTGAAATCTTTTTATAGGCTGTTCTTATCTACATTAAAACTCCGGAGCTTAGCAAAAGCAGATGTTATTTATATAAATGAAATTGTTGATTTGCCAATTGCCGCTTTATTAACCTTGATGAGGCCCTCATTAAGGTTAGTTTGTCATTTTAGATTGCCACCCCCTGAGATACCACTATTTAAAAACAGAAAAAACGTAATTGGTATTGCAATCGGGCAAGTAAATCAGTTCATAGTTGCCAATAATAATATGCTAAATGCATATATAGGGGCAGGTATTCCAAAAGAAAAGTTATCCGTTATCCCAAATTGTTTTTTGATGGATAAACTGAAGTTTAGGAAATCAGAAAAAAACGATGGGTTAAAAGTGATCGGTTTTTTAGGGAGACTGGCAGAGCCCAAAGGGTTACATCATTTGATAGATGCATTAGCTATTCTCAATGAGGGACCAAAATACCATTTGTTAGTCGGAGGCATGCCAAAAAGGAAGGAACACTTTGAATATGAACGGCATATAAAAGAAAAAATAGATAAACTAGGGTTGAATGGAAAAGTGGAGTTTGTTGGTCATGTAAGCAATACTGCTAGCTTTTTTTCAAGAATAAACTTACTGGTGTTTCCTTCCATTGTCAACGAATCATTTGGGAGGGTTATGGTTGAATCGATTATGGCAGATACACCCGTGATCGCCAGAAAAGTTGGAGCAACATCTGAGATTTTAGATGATCCGGAAGAGAAATGGATTTTTTCAACTACTCAGGAACTTGTGGATAAAATTAAATATTATTTTGAAGTTCCAGGTTCATATAATTTGAATAACAAACAGATATTTATGGAAGAAAATTTTTCAATATCAAAGGTTCTTCCAAAAATAGAGACGGTCCTAAAGAAATAAATATTTATGGAATTGGTGTCAGTCATAATGCCGGCATATAATGCCGCTCCTTATATTGGAGTTGCTATTGAAAGTATAATAAGTCAGACTCACAGTAATTGGGAGCTGTTAATTGCAGATGATGGGTCAACAGACAATACCAGGGAAATTATTGAAAAATATGATGACGACAGGATCAGGCTTTATCATAATAATAACAATCAAGGAAATCTGAAGACAGTAAATAGGCTCTTTGCAATGACCTCGGGTGACTATATTGCTATACAGGATGCCGATGATTGGTGCGATGCTTCGAAGTTGGAAGTACAACTTCAAGCCTTTAGGGATCATAGGGGAATAGATGTTTGTGGCACTCAGTCAGTAAAATTGGATAATGAGGGTAAAGTACTAAAAAGGTCTGATTTTCCATTGACACATGAAGGAATCACTAAATTTATCCCTGAGGATTATACATTTACCAGCGCATCTGTAATGATAAGAAGAAACGTATACCTTGAGATTGGTGGTTTCAATGAATATTTTGATCGACGGGGAGGTGCGGACTGGTATTGGATGTTGTTAATATTGGAGAGGTTCAAAATGTTAAACGTTTCTCAGCACCTTTATTTTTATAGGTATAATCCAGCTTCTATAACTAACTCAAAACCGTCTAACTCTCTTAATTATACGGTAGGTAGAGTAATTGCTTTTTTGTACCACCAAAGAAAAAAGTATGGTAATGATGGTATAAGTGGAGGTGACAATTCTCTGAAAAGGCAACTTGAGGAATTTGAGAATAAGCTTACCAGATTGTACATCATGGACCCTTTGCTTTTGGAAAGAGAATACTTGGTTAGGTTATGTACGCAAGGGCACTACTATAAAGGAGGTATTTCCTTAATCAGTAATTTTTTGAGAGGTCCACTTTTATTTTTTAAATGGTTATTAAACAAACTAAAATGAAGATCACCCATCTTGTGTATGCAGGTTTGGGAGGGCATACCAATGTGTTCTTCACTCTGTTAGGGGCAGACAGAAATTCTTACTTTGAGTATAGCGTAATATTCTACGGAATAGAGGAACCCAACGCAGATGTTACAAATAAGTTGATCGTTAAGAATATATCCTTTACTTATGTTAGAAAGAACCCTGGAATGGATTGGCTTTTCTGGCCAAAAGTTTTTAAAGTCTTACAGCGAGAAAAACCCAATGTGGTGTTTCTACATTCGAGCTATAATGTAATTCCGACGTTGCTTTATAGACTGTTTTATAAAGCCAAGGTTGTTGTTAGAGAAACTCAGGCCAATCATTTGAAAACCAGACTGGAAAAATACTTACTGGGCATTTCGTTAATGTTTGCTGATAATGTCGTGTTTTTAACAGATTTGTATCAAAGTCAAATAAAGGATAAATACAATTGGCTATTTGATGGCAAGAAAGTTACCGTTATCCCAAATGGTCTTGACCTTGATTTTTTCAAGCCTTCCCCAAAAGTTGAAAATCCAACATTTAGTATTGGCATGTTAAGCAGGATTGTGCCAATTAAAGACCATGAAACACTTATAAGAGCATTGGCCCACCTGGATAGTGAAGATTTAGTGTTAAAGATTGCAGGGGAGGGAGAATCCATAGAAAAGTTACAGGCTTTGGTTAAGAACCTTGGCGTTGAAAAACAGGTAATCTTTCTGGGGCGCTTGTCCGAAGATAAAATACCAACATTCTTAAATGAATTGGATATTTATGTGCATGCTACTTTTGGAGAAACTATGAGTACGGCTATTATGCAGGCTCAGGCTTGTGGGCTGCCGATCATAGCATCTGATGTAATTGGGGTCAATAATTTGATCACTTCTGGAAAAAATGGAATTTTAGTGGACTGCCGTAATGTTGAACAAATGGCTCAATCCATTATGTTACTGAAAGAAGATTCAAAACTTAGAAAATCTTTGGGATATGAGTCTGAGCAATACGCAAAAGAATTATTATCCTGTGATATAATGTTTGAAAGCTATCGTAAGTTATTTGCAGAATGAATGTCCTCCATGTACAGAAAGTGGCCGGCTTTTCCGGGTCAGAAAAGCATATCGTAAGCCTCATAAAGCTTCTTAGATTAAGAGGGAGTAATAGTCGATTTTTAGCAATAATTCACAAAAATGATCTAGTGAAAAGCAAGTTGTTTCTTGACATCCTCAAAAAGGAAGGCATAGAAGTAATTATTATAAAATATAATATTTTAACCTTATTCAATATTGGCCATCATCTGTTAAAGTATAAGTACGATATTGTTCATACACATTTGCTACATGCAGATTTTATAATGGTATGGCAAAAAATATTTTTACCTCGATCATTTAAATGGATATCAACCAAGCATGGTTATGAAGAGCGCTTCATAGAGAAGCACGGCTTTAATTACAAAAAACTAACCCCTAATATTTATTACTTAGTTTGCTGGTTTTGTGAGAGGTTTATAAACCGTTCCATAGCTGTGTCAGATGGAATAAGAGATCTTTTTGTTAAAGGAGGAATAAGCAGGAGTAGTAAAATAAAAACTATCCATCATGGATTTGATGAACATACATCTGTTAAGTCCGAAGTAATCTCAGCACGCAATAAGTACTTTAAAAAACAAATTATAATTGTAGGGAGACTAGTCCCTTACAAGGGACATAAATATGCTATTAAGGCTTTTAAAAAGGTTTTGGATAGTGTGCCTGATGTGGGACTTTTAATAGTAGGCGACGGTTTGATGAGATCGGAATTAGAGAAAATCACCGAAAATTTAGAGTTGGCAGATAAGGTGATGTTTCTAGGTTTTAGGAAAGATGTTAAACAGTTACTGCGTATGTCTGATCTGTTTATGGTTCCATCAATTTCAGAAGGGTTTGGACTCGTTATTTTAGAGGCGTTTAACGAAGATGTACCCGTTATAGCCTTTAATGTGCCAGCTTGTAATGAGATTATTGAAAGTGGTGTAAATGGAGTCTTGATAGAACCTTTTGATATTGAAAAGTTTGCAAAAGAAACGGTTAGAATGCTTCAATACAGTGATTATACAAAGCAAATAGTTGAAAATGCCAGGAAAAGTATTGGTGTTAAGTTTAGTCTTGATAATATGGCAGACAGAGTGGTGGAGGTCTACAATAGTTAGAGTTGTACATCTGATACCTAAATTCTTTGTGCCGAGTTAACTAAAATTAATCTTTTATGGTTAATTTGTTGATAACACGCAATACCTTAGAAGTTACATTATGATCTAATATGGAATATACTTATCCTATGAATATCAAATTTCTACTAACAAGTGTATTTTTTTTTATTGAATGTGTTGCTTTATTCAGTCAACCTTCGGCAAATTACACCCTTCCCTCTCTTGTTTGCCTTGAGGAGAATGTTGCTATTCAAAACCTATCCTCAGATGCTACAAGCTACCAGTGGGATTTTTGTGAGGGGGATTTGACCAACTCATTAGTATTCGAGTCCGTGGGGTCAATCAGTGCTATGGCTACTCCTACTGATATGGATATTGAGTACCACGATGGAAACTGGATAGGTATTGCAACGAGTCGGTCAAACAATAGTGTTTTCAGAATAAATTTTGGTAGTGAGATAAATGATAAAATATTTACAATTCAGGATTTAGGAAATATAAATGGATTGCTTTCTGGTCCTGATCCAATAAAACTCATCTATGACGGGGCAGAATGGTTTGCTTTCATAATTAATGCTAATAATTCTTCATTAATAAGAGTGAGATTTGGTAATTCATTGCTTAATGAACCAATAGCTGAGGTGCTTTTAACGGGTATCGGAGGCAATGTAGTAGGTGGTTTGGACATTGCCAAAGACGGAGGGAGTTATATCGCAGTGGTTACGAACTCCAGTCTAAATAAACTTACACTTGTCAGTTTGGGAAGTGATCTGACAATTAATCCATCTCCTTCTGACGTTATTACCACGACAGGCAGTTCCATTGGTACAGGGTTAGATGATATACTTTTGAAGAAATATAATGGAAATTGGTTTGCATTTACAGGATCTATAAGTGATAGCAGGGTCAGGAGATATGATTTTGGAGGTAGTTTATTTAGTGATGCGCTTCCAACCAGAATTACCACTACACTTAGCTCTACTCAGTTCAGAGGAATTGAAATTGGAATCGATGCGGGTGAATATTATGGTATTGTTATTACTAATTTTGGAGAGTTATATAGGTTAAACTTTGGTAGTGATTTAGAAAACCTTAGTCCAACTGTAACACCACTAGCCTCAACCCCTCTTTATAACCGTCAGTTTCATCTTGAGTTAATAAAAAGTAATTCCTTTTGGAATATCATTAGCATGAATGCTGTGGATGAAACTTTAGTTTATGCCACTTTCCAGAATGACTGTGAATTAAACCAGTATAGTTCTGAAGATGAAAGCCCCTACAGCATTAAGTATCAGAATGCAGGTACATTTTATGTGTCACTTACCGCTTACAATGATAGTGGAGAAAATGATATGAGTTTGCAAACAATCACTGTTTCTTCTCAGGCGGCGCCGGATATAGACTTCACTTCCCAAAATCTCTGTCTAACTTCCTCAATCAACTTCTCATCTATCAACACATCAGGCAACATCAATTCCTACAATTGGAATTTTGGAGATGGCAACTCCTCTACCTCTGCCAACCCAAATCATACCTACGCATCAGTGGGAGACTACACCGTTACCTTAGAAGTAATAAGCTCCGACGGCTGCGAGAATTTTACCCAAAAAGATATTACAATATTCCCCGAACCGGCACCCGCATTTAACCTTCCCTCGGGTGCCATTTGCACCAATGATACTTACCTCTTCGAAAACACCACTCCAGGCAACTACGATGGCAATATCAGTTATGAATGGTTTGTAAACGGAGTATCCGTGGCCACCACTGAGGATCTCAGTTATGAATTTCCCACAGGAGGAGCGAAAGAAATCAAGTTGGTGGCAACTATTCCCGGCTGCTCTGTTGAATCCGTTCAAAATATCAGCAATGTAAGTGTCGGCCCCGTAGCTCAGTTTACCGTCAATGACGATTGTGTAGGCAAAGCTCTCCAATTCAATAATACTTCAACCGGCGATATCACATCTACACATTGGGATTTTGGTAACGGGTTTACCTCAAATCTTGAAAACCCGCTATTCCAGTACGCGGCGCCTGGTACCTATGATGTTACCTTGACCCTCACTAACAGCGCCGGCTGTCAGACATCAAAGGTTTTGGAGGTAAACGTCTATGAGTTGCCGGACGTGCAGTTTACCAATGATCTTTCATGTGAAGGTACTCCAACCGCTTTTACAGATGAAACGACAGTTGGTGATGCTAATATAACTTCATGGAGTTGGAGTTTTGATGATCCCTCTTCTGAGAGTAATACATCTACTGACAGGAACCCAATACATACATTCACCACAGATGGGGCCTTTGATGTAAAACTGGTAGCACAAACCACAAACGGTTGTAAAGATTCAGTTCAGCAAGTGGTGAATGTGAAGCCTGCCCCTGTAGCCGACTTCGAGTATGATAAACTGTGTATCAATGAATCGGTGCAGTTTATGGATGCCTCTGAGCCGGTACCTGGTGAAGATATTACCACATGGTCCTGGGATTTGGGTGGAGTATTCAGCGCGGAGCAAAACCCGGTTACAACATTTCAGTTTGCCATAGATTATAGCATCGGGCTTACGGTGACCTCAGAAAACCTTTGTACTGCTACAACATATAGAACTATTAGTATTAGACCGGCACCATCAGTTACATTCGGAGTGGAGCAGGCTTGTGATAATGCAGAAGCTCATTTTTTTGATACTACCGATCCACTTGGCGATCCAGTTACCTCAAGGAGCTGGAACTTGGCGAATCAGGCAACCAGTGAAGATTCTTCAGCATATCATGCGTTTAATCAAGCGGGGAGCTATGATGTTGGCCTTACTATAATTACAGAAAATGGTTGCGATTATTCTGTTACACAGTCTATACAGATCAATGAGGCACCCACAGCAGCGTTTGAACCATCTGTTACCTTTGGGGCACCACCACTTGATGTGGAGTTTACAAATAAGTCAGTTGGGGCAAACAATTTTCAATGGATATTTGAAGAAGGCAGTACATCTGATAATGTTAATCCGACTTATACATTTACTGAAGAAAGCCCCTATGATGTCAGATTGGTAGCAAGTGATGAAAACGGATGTAATGATACAATAACTCATCGGATCAATGTCTTGGATCCTAATCTGGATATTGTGCTTACTGCTATAAACAGAAATCCTGCTGATGAAACAGAAGTAATACTAACTGTTGGTAATAATGGAACAGTTACCATCGATAGCTTTAAGGCATCTGTTGACTTGGGAAATCAGGCGACTGTAGAGAAAGTAATTAGCCAGACGCTTAACCCGAGAGTGTCTTCCGGAGCACCTGTGCAATCTGTAAATATTAACCTGGATTTCAGTATAGACCCTCAGAGCCTGGATTATTTATGTGTCACGTTAATTCCCTTATTTGACGGGTTGGAAGAAAGTGATATTACCAATAACACAAAGTGTATAAATCTTGATGATAACCAAACGGTTATTCTTGCTCCGTACCCCAATCCTGCATCTGATCAATTGCGTATTCAAATCATTTCAAATGATCAAAATCCGGCCACGATTCAACTGTATAATGCCAAGGCAGATTTAGTGAAGGAGATAGAAATAAATAGGCTGTTGGTTGGCATGAATAACATTCTTATCAATGCCGCGGACATTGATAAAGGGCTGTATGTTTTAAAGGTATCAGTGGCGGGAAAAACAGCCATGTATAAGGTAATTGTAGAAAATTAGCAAAGTCAGTTTTAACAATATCTTTTTTTATATATCCTTCCTATTTGTATTTTATATCTATCTTCGCACCAAATAATATTTTGTAGTACAAGTTATATGTAAATGCAATAGCATTTTATTACTCAATAATTTCTGCTTAAGGGAGTTATAGTAGTTAATAGATTTGAATGGTCAAACAACTCAAAAATAAAAAGAATGAAACCGAAAATTAAGCTGGACAAAATTGATCGCAGGATATTGGAAATTCTTCAGGCTAATGCCAAAATTACCAATGCTCAACTTGCTAATGAAATTGGCTTGTCTCCTGCGCCAACATTGGAAAGAGTGAAGAAACTGGAAGTTTCGGGAATAATAAAAAGCTACCATGCCATGCTCAACAATGAGAAAGTTGGACTTGGTGTTAGTACTTTTGTTATGGTATCTTTAAAAGGGCACAATAAAGTCAATATAGAGGCCTTTACCCAAGCTATTAACGAAATTGATGAAGTAATAGAATGTCATCATATTACCGGCTCGGGAGACTTTATTTTAAAAATCATTGCTCAGGATATTGCAGCTTATCAAAAGCTAATGTTGGAGAAAGTAACTAATATTGAGGTTGTTGATAATATGCAATCTCTCGTGATATTATCTACCTTTAAGGATAGTAAAGTAATGCCAATACCTTAAACTATGGGAACAAAAGGTTTGATCTTAACTGATGCGCAGGTAAAGCAGAAAATCAAGCGTATTGCCTATGAGATATATGAGAACAACTCTCAGGAGAAAGAAATAATACTTGCAGGTATTTATGAGCAAGGTTATGAACTGGCTAAACTTTTACTTCTGGAGCTGGAATCAATAGCACCCGTAAAAATCACGCTCATAGGAGTGAAGCTGGATAAATTCGCGCCCACGCAAAGTGAAATAACATTGACCTGTGATGTTTCTCAGTTAAAGAATAAGAGCATTGTGCTAATAGATGATGTAATGAATACCGGCCGTACAATGGCTTATAGCCTCAAGCCCTTCCTTAACGTAAAAATTAAAAAAATAGAAACTGCGGTCTTGGTCAATAGGAGCCATACGCAGTTTCCCATACTAACCCAGTATACAGGGTACCAATTATCTACCACTATAAACGAACATGTTGAGGTACAATTAGAAAAGGATAAAAAAGAAGTATATCTTCAATGACCTGATAAACTTGTATTAGAGATATCATCCATTTATCTTAGACAAGTTTATTCAGGAAACCGTCATAGCCTGAATCTTTTAAATCTTATTAAATGTGAAAGGCGATAACGAAAACCCCATAAGTAGTTTGGCGCAAAAATGTCCTGAAATATCTTCATTGAAGGATCAACTGCATAAATATGAAGCAGCGGCTAACGGAGCTAATGATGGCCTGTGGGACTGGGATTTTGAGAATAATGTAGCTTTTGTATCCATACCCTGGAAAACAATGCTCGGGTTTGATGAAGATGAAGCTATTAGTTATAAGGGACTGCTCTCATGGGAGAACCTTCTGCACCCTGATGATAAGGAAAGAGCCATAAACACTTTTCGAGCTTATATAGATGGACTCACCGAGAATTATAGGGAAATTTTTAGACTGAAGCACAAAGATGGTACCTACAGGTGGATTCTCTCAAAAGCAAAAATAATTCATGATCACAATGGGAAGGCTGTAAGAATTTCTGGCTCACATACAGATATAACCGAACAAAAGAAAGCTGCCGATGCGCTGAAAAAAAGTGAGGAAAAGTATCGAAACCTTTTTCAAAATTCTCTGGTGGCTATGCTACGTAGTGACTCAGAGAATGGGAAAATAATAGAGGCCAATGAAAAATTTTGGCAAATGCTTGGGGTGAATAAGGATAAGGATTATCAGCTTAATTTTGATTTCTTTTATGATGATAAGGAGAAGAGAAGAGTTCTCGGACTTTTAAAGGAGCACGGTGCTGTAGACAACCTGGAGCTACAGATAAAAACCGTTACAGGTCAGTTGATATGGGTATCGTTTAGTGCAGTGCTTTATGCAGACGAGCAGGTGTTTGAATGTGTTCTGAAAGATATCACCCAAACCAAGGAAAACCTTCTGGAGCTGCAAAAAGTCAATTTCGAACTGGATAGCTTTGTCTATCATGCCTCGCATGATTTGAGGTCGCCGTTAAGATCAGTTTTGGGGCTCATCGACCTGTATAGAATGGAACAGAGCCAGCCCATAAAAAAAGAATGTATAGACAAAATTGAAAGTAGCGTAAAACGCCTTGATGACCTGGTAGTTGAACTACTAAGTATTTCCAGAAATGATCGTGTAAATGATCAGCATGTTCCCATTAACCTTATGGTAGAAATTAACAGCAGCATTTCCAGCTACTATAATGCAACCGATACCAAAGGACTTGAAGTTATTACAAGAGTGGCCCAACCCATACTTTTTCATTCGGATCTGACCAGAGTAAGGATAATTTTGAATAATCTGATTTCCAATGCTATTAAGTATAGAAGCTTTCATAAGGAGCGTTCCTATGTGCTTGTGGAAGCAAAGGTTACTAACGGAAAAGCTGTAATTAAAGTTGAGGATAATGGAGATGGGATTGAAGAGTCCAAATTGCCGCACATCTTCGATATGTTTTATAGGGCAACAGAGAAGAGTGAAGGCTCAGGCTTGGGACTTTATATTGTGAAAAAAGTTGCGGATAAGCTAAATGCTGAAATTGAAGTGAATAGTGAAGAACTGGAAGGGACTACATTCATTGTCACTATACCCAATGTAAAACAAATATAAAACGAACTATACTATGTCTGTTCATAAACCCAATATCAAAAAAATCACTACGCACCAACTTCAGGAAATGAAGAATAGAGGGGAGAAGATTTCAATGCTTACAGCCTATGACTTTTCTATGGCTAAAATATTAGACGGGGCGGGTATTGACGTACTGTTAGTGGGAGACTCTGCTTCTAATGTGATGGCCGGTCATGAGACTACACTTCCCATTACGTTGGACCAGATGATCTATCATGCTACATCTGTTGTCAGAGCAGTGGAGAGGGCTTTTGTAATTGTGGACATACCTTTTGGCTCTTATCAGGGCAATTCCTCAGAGGCGCTAAGGTCTGCTATCAGGATCATGAAGGAGTCCGGTGCACATGCTGTAAAAATGGAAGGTGGTAGCGAAATAAAAGAATCGGTTATAAGAATACTTAGTGCGGGCGTGCCGGTAATGGGCCACCTTGGGTTAACCCCTCAATCCATATTTAAATTTGGAACCTACACAGTAAGAGCAAAAGAGGAAGAAGAAGCAAAAAAATTGATCGCTGACGCCAAACTGCTTGAAGAGTGTGGTTGTTTTTCAATAGTACTTGAGAAAATCCCTGCGGATCTGGCAAAAAAAGTCGCAGAGGAAGTGTCTATACCTATTATAGGTATTGGGGCTGGTCCTCATGTTGACGGGCAGGTATTGGTGATGCAGGATATGTTAGGTATTACAAAAGAATTTAAACCCAGGTTTTTACGCAGGTACGCGGATCTGTACACAATAATCACCGATGCAGTAAGTCACTATATAGAGGACGTAAAGGCAAAGGATTTTCCCAACGAGGAAGAACAATATTGATTTTTCTGCCTTTATTTGTTGCCTCAAGTTAAAATTTAAACTGAGGTGGTATTTTGAGCAGAGGAAACCATTTAAACTCATCTAAAATCATTAATTCCCTGAACCAGGCTATTCAATGGATGCTTAGGTCAGGGCTTTTTATTATAAGCCTCCTGGCATTTGTCAGCATTATAGTTGAAGCCGGATTTAAGCTACCCTTTCATTTTATAATTATCATTCATATTTGGTACTTCTTATGTGTAACAGTATTTCTGTTCGTTATCATTTTGCGGATGATAATGAAGCTGCTCGGTCGTGCTGAAAAAAGGAGAATACTTTACTCGGAGTACTTTTTGTTTATAGTAGTAGCTGTTCTGCTTTTGATGAATATTCTTATACCGTCAGGGCAAGTGAGCGAAGTTACATTTGTAAATATTGTAACCGATGTGGTGTTTTTGAGATTCAGTGTCAGCCTCCTGTTCATTATTGAATTATCAAAAAAATCTTTAAAATTTCAACGACTTGACCTAAACCCTGCACTGTTATTTATTGGTAGCTTTTTGCTTTTGATTTTGGCCGGAACGGCCCTGTTAATGCTTCCAAGAGCCACCACCGAGCACCTGTCTATCTTAGAAGCTTTATTTACGTCAACCAGTGCCGTTTGCGTAACAGGATTAATTGTAGTAGATACAGCGACCCGGTTTACCCATTTTGGTCAGCTTATAATCCTTATTCTTATTCAGCTCGGTGGTTTGGGCATAATGACTTTCACCACTTTTTTTGGTTTTTTCTTTAAAGGAGCGTCAAGCTATCAAAACACGTTGTTTATTAAAGAATTTATCAATGAAAGTAAATTGAGTGAAATACTGCATACCATTGTTAAAGTAGTTGTAGTTACCCTAATCATTGAGGCTGTTGGGGCAGGTTTTATTTATTATTCTGTGGCCGAGACTTTTGATACACCCGAGGCGGTCTGGTATGCTGTGTTCCATTCAATTTCTGCATTTTGCAATGCGGGTTTTTCTACGCTTAGCAATGGACTCTATGAACCTGTAGTGAGATTTCAGTACGGGATGCAAATGATCATTGCAGCATTGATTTTTTTTGGGAGTATTGGCTTCCCCGTAATTTTCGATATCTACAAATCTTTGAAGTACTATGTTGTAAATAAATACATGTACATCTTTAAAAAAAAGCCATATGCTCACCGGGGTCGACACCTTACCGTGCATACTAAAATGGTACTTGTGACCACAGCAGTGCTTCTCACCGTAGGGTTCATTGTTTACTACATAGCCGAGTATAACAATACGTTAGCTCAAATGCCTTGGTATGGCAAAATTGTTGCAGCAGTTTTTGGAGCGGTTACGCCCCGTACTGCCGGATTTAACACTGTAGACATGGCCTCACTTTCTGCGGTGGTTGTTTTAATTTATCTTTTTCTAATGTGGATAGGGGCTTCTCCCGGCTCAACCGGAGGGGGTTTAAAAACAACAACGTTTGCTGTGGCAATTTTAAATGTATTAAGCATTTCAAAACAGAAAGATCGTATCGAAGTTTTTAGAAGAGAAATCACAAATGAATCAGTTAGAAAAGCATTCTCCGTGGTTTTGCTGTCATTACTGGTAATAGGTACTTCAATAGTGCTCGTGGCTTTGTTCGATCCTGATATACCTTTACTGTCAGTAATTTTTGAATGTTTTTCAGCATTTAGCACCGTTGGTCTTAGCTTAGGTATTACAGGTGATTTAAGTGAGGCAGGTAAAGTTGTAATCATAATCACCATGTTTTTAGGGCGGGTAGGTACACTTACATTATTAGCGGCACTTATTGCCAGTGCAAAAACACAGAGCTACAGGTATCCGTCCGAAAGTGTCTTTATAAGTTAATTAACAGCCAGACTTACTTATTGAAAGTTTGGCTTAAACAATCAGCAAAAATGAAATATATAGTTATCGGTTTGGGAAACTTTGGTTCAACACTTTCTATAGCCCTTACGGAAATGGGATTTGAAGTCATAGCTGTGGATAACGACATGAAGAAAGTCAATGAGTTCAAAGAGAGAATAACCCATACCATATGTTTGGATTCAGGTGATAAAACCGCTATGGACACCTTACCTTTAAAAGATAGTGATGCTGTTATTGTTGCTATTGGGGAAGATTTTGGAGCATCAGTGCTAACGACTGCTATTTTGAAACAATTGGGAGCAAAGAAAATTATCGGCAGGGCTATATCAGACTTACATCAGACCGTAATAGAAGCGATTGGAGTTGAAGAAATTATCAGACCGGAGGAAGAGTCGGCACATCGTCTGGCCAAAAGATTCCAGATAAAGGGTGTGGTAGATTCTTATGAGATATCTGAAGACTACAACATAGTAGAGACGGAATTGCCAGAAGAATACATAGGAAAAACTGTTCAGGAAACAAATTTCCGGGCGGAGTTTAATTTAAATATACTGACCATTATCAGAATGATTAAAACAGAAAATATTATAGGGCAACCATCTTTAAAAAGAAAAGTGCTTGGAGTTGTTACTCCAAACACCGTTTTCCAGGAAGGAGATATTTTGGTTATTTTTGGTAATAACAAAGATATCAAGAGATGTCTGAGCTCTGACTAGTATTATCGGTTATCGCACGTGGTAATTAGTGATTGATCATCTTTTAGCTGCCCAAACCACACCACGGCATATTCCTTGTATATCCCAATACCTATAGCATTCCACTTTATTTGTTTCCACATTCCTGAGTTAATCAGCAGCGGGTTATGACTTGGGCTTTTTTGCCAGCCCTGAAGCCCTTCTTCGGCATTGGCTCCGGCAGAGCTGTAGTAAGCAATTTCATATCCCGGACTATCATACCCTGAAATTTCCTTAGGTTTATCCCACATGCATTTTGCCATTTTATGATCATTGGTGTAGCAGCATGAAGTCCACATACCATTTTGAGACCAGCTATGAGGGTTGCATTCATTTGCAGGATCGAAATTGTAATAGTCAGCCAAATCTTTCGCGTGAACTTGGGCCACCTTTGTTAGTTTGGCTGAGAAAGGTATTGGGTCAAGCTTCTTTTTTTTGCGGTAATCATTAATGATGTTGTAAAGTTTTTGTTCTTCTGAACTTAAACACACTTCATTTGCAAAGTTTTCATCCGGAGCTCCAGAGAAGAGGCTGATAATTGAAAATAACAGTATTTGGATCATGATCTAAAATATTTACTAACAATCAACGATAAAAACCAGAAGCTGGTTTATTTAATTCCATTTATATATTCGTGCGCTTCAATTGCATAACGAATTTTATTAAATTCGCAACCTCCATAGAGTAGAAACCACAAAAATCATGACAAAAAAAACACCTAAAATTCTTTATACAAAGACTGATGAGGCCCCAGCATTGGCAACACATTCTTTACTACCTATTGTTCAGGCTTTTACCAACTCTGCCGGCGTGGTGGTTGAAACAAGGGATATCTCTCTCGCAGGCAGAATACTGGCAAGTTTCCCTGATAAGCTTACTGACTCACAAAGGATTTCTGATCATTTGGCCGAGCTGGGCGAAATAGCCAAAACGCCTGAGGCCAATATTGTTAAGCTTCCAAATATCAGTGCGTCTATCCCGCAGCTAAAGGCTGCTATAAAAGAGCTTCAAAGCCAGGGGTACGACATTCCCAATTACCCTGATGAGCCCCAATCCCCTGAGGAAAAAGAAGCTAAATCCAGATACGACAAAATAAAAGGAAGTGCAGTTAATCCGGTTTTAAGAGAGGGTAACTCTGATAGGAGAGCACCTAAAGCGGTTAAAGATTATGCTAAAAAGCATCCTCATTCAATGGGGAAGTGGAGCAATGATTCCAAGTCGCACGTTGCCAGTATGACAAGTGGAGATTTTTACGGAAGTGAAAAATCCGTAGTAATTAAGAAAGAAGGAAATGTTAAAATAGAATTCGTTGGTGACGATGGAAGTCATGTGGTTCTAAAGGAGAAGACCGCATTGCTGGAGGGAGAAATAATTGATGCTGCGGTGATGAGCAGATCGGCATTAAGATCATTTTTAGAAGAGCAAAAAGAAGATGCAAAAAAACAGAATGTTTTGTTCTCACTTCACCTGAAAGCTACTATGATGAAGGTTTCAGACCCAATTATCTTCGGACATGCCGTGACGGTTTTCTTCGCTCCGGTTTTTGAAAAGTATAATGAAACTTTGGATAAAATCGGTGTGGATCCAAACAACGGCTTGGGTGATTTGCTCGGTGAAATTCAGAAGCTTCCGGAAAACAAAAGAAAAGAGATAGAGGATGATATCGAAGCCTGCTACAAGAATGGTCCTGCCTTGGCAATGGTTAACTCTGATAAAGGCATTACTAACCTCCATGTTCCCAGTGATGTAATTGTTGATGCTTCAATGCCTGCAATGATCAGAACATCAGGGCAAATGTGGAATGCAGATGGTAATCAACAGGATACCAAGGCAATTATACCGGATAGATCTTATGCCGGTATTTATCAGGAGACAATTGATTTTTGCAAGAAAAATGGAGCATTTGACCCTGCCACCATGGGGAGTGTTTCAAATGTTGGTCTAATGGCCCAAAAAGCAGAAGAGTATGGCTCTCATGATAAAACTTTTGAGGTTCCTGGTAACGGAGCAGTTAAAGTTATAGATGCTTCGGGCAGTATACTAATGGAGCATAAGGTTGAACAAGGAGATATATGGAGGATGTGCCAAACCAAAGATGCGCCGATCTGCGATTGGGTAAAATTAGCTGTAAACAGAGCGAAAGCTACTGGTACTCCAGCTGTTTTTTGGTTAGATAACAGCAGGGCTCATGACGTACAATTAATTGAAAAAGTAGAAAGGTACCTGAAAGATCATGACACCTCCGGCTTGGAGATTCATATAAAGTCACCTGTTGAGGCTACCCGATTCTCACTTGAAAGAATTAAGGAGGGTAAAGACACTATTTCTGTAACAGGAAATGTATTACGTGATTATTTGACAGACCTTTTCCCCATCCTAGAGTTAGGGACCAGTGCTAAGATGCTATCTATCGTGCCATTAATGCAGGGTGGAGGCCTATTTGAAACAGGCGCAGGTGGCTCGGCGCCCAAGCACGTTCAACAGTTTGTAGAGGAAGGCCATCTTAGGTGGGACTCCCTTGGAGAATTTCTTGCCTTGGCTGTTTCCCTTGAGCATTTAGCAGAAACTTTTAACAATGAAAGAGCTAAGGTGCTTGCTGAAGCACTGGATAAAGCTACTGGCCAGTTCCTGGAAAATGATAAGTCTCCTTCACGTAAAGTTAATGAGCTTGATAACAGAGGCAGCCACTATTATTTGGCGCTTTATTGGGCACAGGCTTTGTCGAAACAGGATAAGGATTCAGAGTTGCGGGCAATTTTTGAAAATGTAGCTCAGAAATTAGCAGATAATGAGCAAAAAATAATTGATGAATTGAATGCTGCTCAGGGAAGTCCGGTAGACATAGGAGGATATTATAATCCTGAGCACGAAAAAGTGTCAAATGCTATGCGACCTAGTAACACTTTAAATAAGATCATAGAGTCTATTTAACTTTTATTGCAGGACAATTAAAAAAGAAATGGCTGCCTACACATTTGTAAGCAGCCATTTTTTATTTGTGAACTAGTCTAGAGGCTAGAACCCTAGCATTTTAATTGCTGTTATAGCAGCTTCATCACCCTTATTGCCATGTTTCCCTCCGGCTCTATCTAATGCCTGTTGCTGAGTATTTGGAGTGAGTACACCAAAAATAACCGGTTTGTCGTATTTTAGACTCACATTTGTAATGCCATGCGCTACGGCGCTACAAATGAAGTCAAAGTGTTTGGTTTCTCCTTGTATTACGCATCCAATGCAAATTACCGCATCTACATCTTCCCGTTTTGCCATCCATTGAGCAGCAAGGCTTAGTTCAAAGCTGCCAGGCACATCCTTCCTCAGGATATTTTCTTTTCTCACGCCATTCTCTCTAAGGGTATTATATGCACCCTCAAACATTGCCTCTGTCACTGCTTCATTCCATTCTGATACTATAATGGCGAAAATTTTGGTATTAATATTAGGTAGGTGCTTTTTTGAGAATGCACTTAAATTTTTATCTACTGATGACATTACGTTAGTGTTTATTCAAAAATAAAAAAAGGGATAAAGATTTAGACCTTATCCCTTTAACAAAAATTCATTAATTCCCTTTTATGAAGCTGACGCTGCTCCTGTTAATCGAGCCTTATACTTCTTGGCATTCTGGTATTCATTAGAATCCCAGTATTTATTTATAATTGTATCGTAGGCCTTAATAGCAGCTTCATTGTTATTGTTTTTCTCATAAGCCAGGGCAGCTTTTAATAAATATCTGGGTGAAAAATATTTATTAGGCTTATAATCCGCTGCTTTCTGATAGAAAGTGGCAGCTCTTTCAAAGTCACCTTTTTCCATATGAGCATCACCGATTAAGCTGTAGGCTCTTGCCTGGACTAAAAGATCATCAGCGCTGAAATCTTCGAGGTATAGTATCGCTGATTCATAGTTGCCCTTTTTGAGATAAGTTGCGCCTGCATAAAAGTTAGCCAGATTGGCTGCATCAGACACTCCATACTCTTCTATAATACTGAGAAAACCCAGATTGTTACCATCTCCATTCAAAGCAAGGTCCAGACTATCAGACTCAAAATAATGTACCGCTTGAAACATTTCATTTTGAGCTTTGGTATTTTGAGTGTTTTTGTAGTACTGGTATCCAAAAAAGCCAGCTACTATCAGCGCTAAAACTGCACCAACACCAAATACAAGACCTTTGTTTTGAGTAACAAATTCTTCTGTTTTCGAAATCTGACCAGCCAATGCTTCAGGATTTTCAAGGATATCCGTGCTGTGCTGTTCAGTAGATTTTTTATTTTTAACTGCCATCTGCAATAATTTTAAGGCTGCAAAGCTACTAATTACTTTATAAAGAAGAAACAGGATTTGTTAAAAATCCTGTTTCGCATTAAGTCATTTGGTTGTTAAGCCGGATTTCAATCTTTAATATAAGGATAGTCATCCTGAGCATAGACATCTCTGAAAGCTTCTTCAGGATTTGGATAGTCTGATTCTTCTGCGAATTTCACACATTCAGCAACCTCATCTTTTACCTTTTTTTCAATTTCTTCGATATCAGCTTCGGTGACATACTTTTTGTCTAGAAGGGTCTTTTTTACCTGCTCTATAGGGTCTTTTTGTTTGTAAGTCTCCACCTCATCCTTGGTTCTGTACTTCGCAGGGTCAGACATCGAATGTCCTTTATACCTATATGTTCTGAATTCCAGCAATGAAGGGCCATCACCTTTTCTGGCACGGGCTGCAGCTTTTTCTACAGATTCATGCACAGCTTCAACTGACATGGCATCAACAGGCTCTGCAGGCATATCATATGACTCTCCCAATGTATAAAGGTCAGTTACGTTAGATGTACGTTTTACTGATGTACCCATTGCGTACCCATTGTTTTCAATCACAAATATTACCGGCAACTTCCAGGTCATCGCAAGGTTTAAAGCCTCATGAAAAGCACCTTGCCTTACAGCACCATCACCCATGTAACAAATGCATAGATTATCAGTTTTATTGTATTTTTCCGCAAAGGCAATTCCGGCACCTAGCGGTACCTGTCCCCCTACTATACCGTGCCCTCCATAGAAATGATGCTCCTTATCAAACATATGCATAGATCCTCCCTTACCCTTAGAGATTCCAGTCTCTTTAGCGAAAAGTTCCGCCATAATTTTTTTAGGGTCAGAACCCAAAGCAATTGGATGTGCATGGTCCCTGTATGCAGTTATATACTTGTCCCCTTCCTTTAAAGCAGACACTGCACCGGCAACGCAAGCCTCTTGTCCTATATATAAGTGGCAAAAACCTTTAATTTTTTGCTGGCCATAAAGCTGGCCTGCTTTTTCTTCAAACCTTCTCATGAGAAGCATACTCTCAAACCACGTTATATAAGTTTCCTTAGAAAACCTACTTTTGGCAGAAGATTTAGATTTGGTCTTTTCTTTTATTGTACTTGCCATAATGTTAATTTTGAACTCTTAACTGGACTGCGAAAATAAGTAAAAAAAGTTAATGCACATTGAAAAATTAAGTTTGTTTAATTTTAAGAACTATGAGGGGATAACACTTAATTTCTCAGAGAAAGTGAATTGTCTTGTTGGAGTTAACGGTAGTGGCAAAACCAATCTTCTTGATGCAATACACTACCTCTCCTTGACCAAAAGTGCTTTTAATAGTATTGACAGCCAAAATGTGAGGTTTGGAGAGAAGGCTTTTAACATCAGAGGTATCTTCACTAAGCAGGAAAAACATACCGAAGTTAGTTGTGGATTCCAGGAAGGTATAAAGAAGGTTTTTCGTATCGATAAAAAAGAATATGATAAATTAAGCGAGCACGTTGGAAAATTTCCCGTAGTCTTAATTGCTCCTAATGATGTTGATGTAATACGCGAGGGGAGTGAAACGAGGCGTAAATTCTTTGACACAATCCTTTGTCAAATGGATAACCAGTACATGGATACCTTAGTCAGATATAACCAATACCTTAAACAAAGAAACAGTGCATTGAAACAGTTTGCCTTTACCGGAAGTGTGGATTATGACCTCATTCATACCTATGACACTTCTATATTGACTTTGGGACAAGAGATTTTCAAAAAACGGAAGATATTTATTAAAGACTTTTTTCAGATATTTCAGAAGCACTACACATTGCTTTCTCAGAACAAGGAGAAAGTAACCATTGTATACAGATCCGAGGTGGAGGATGAAGGTTTTGGCTCAAAGTTTAAGTTAAATATTAAAAGGGATCTGGCCCTTGAAAGAACTTCAATGGGAATACACCGGGATGACTATAGGTTAGTAATTGAAGGTAAGCCACTTAAGAAATTTGGATCCCAGGGACAACAAAAGACATTTTTAGTTGCAATGAAAATGGCTCACTTCGAAATAATAAAAACACTTAAAGGTTACAAGCCCATTCTGCTGCTTGACGATATTTTCGACAAGCTCGATTCCTCACGTATTAAACAACTGGTGAGTATGATAGCTGACCAAACCTTCGGGCAGATTTTTATTACAGATGCACGCGAAGAACGAACAAAAGAAATGTTAATAGAGTTAAATATAGATGCCCTTTTCTACCATATAGACAAGGGCACGGTTAAAGAAGCCTCGCATGGACAAGAAGAAATATAACTCTCGTAAATCCGACATTTCCACGGTCGGGGAAGCTATAAATGATCTTTTAAATAATTATCGCTTAAAAGGAAAATTTGATGAGGCAAGATTGGTTTCTTCCTGGGAGAGTCTGATGGGTAAGACCATAGCGAACAGAACCGGGAAAATATTTATTAAAAACCAAGTACTTTTTGTGGAAATAAATTCAGCCCCGTTAAAGCATGAGCTTAACTTGTCCAAGAGTAAGATCATTGATATTTTTGAGCAGGAAATAGGCCGGGGTATAATAGGCGAGATTATTTTTCTATAACAAAAACTGCCCTGAAATAAGCCGGAGGTGTTTTTTTGAAAAAAAATGATCTTTTTTTTTCAAAAGTTTGATTAAAAGAAAAAACCGTATAATTTTGCACTTCCTTTGGAAAAAACGGTAACGAAAAACCTAAAATCAAAGGGTAAGTTCATTTGAATTTTGAAGCTTTGGGGGGATACCAAAGCGGCCAACTGGGACGGACTGTAAATCCGTTGTCTTATGACTTCGCAGGTTCGAATCCTGCTCCCCCCACATTTTAATGGTCGGATTTATTTTACGATACCGTAACAAAATCGTAATTTTGTCTTTCTGTTAGATCATAAGCGGGAGTAGCTCAGTTGGTAGAGCGACAGCCTTCCAAGCTGTAGGTCGCGGGTTCGAACCTCGTCTCCCGCTCATAATTTTGAGTTTAAGGTTGATAAATTGCTCCTCTCAGATTTTGAAGAGGTTTGGAAGGTTTACAACTTTAGGTTATGAACTTTGAACTTTTCTGACCGAGATAGCTCAGGGGTAGGGCATCCTGAAAATAACTCAGGAGGTCGGGTGAATCCGACAAAGTGTGCTCTGAGGCATAGCGGAACTAGCCGAGATAGCTCAGGGGTAGAGCGCTTCCTTGGTAAGGAAGAGGTCGGGGGTTCAAATCCCCTTCTTGGCTCTAAGATATGATTTAATCAATTCATATCACATTAAAGGAGCTACGGAGTTTAGCAACGAAAGAAAAGGATCATTGCCGTAAAGAGTACGGTATAATGAGCCTTATACTCATTTAAAGGGTAAATAATTTTAATAACGAATATAATTTTAACTAAACTAGGGATTTTCAAATATGGCTAAAGAAAATTTTGACCGTTCAAAACCCCACGTGAATATTGGAACAATCGGTCACGTAGACCACGGTAAAACAACTTTGACTGCTGCAATATCTAAAGTATTATCAGACAAAGGTCTGGCTCAGAACAGAGACTTTTCATCAATTGATAACGCACCAGAGGAAAAAGAAAGAGGTATTACTATCAATACTTCACATATTGAGTATGCGACAGAAAAGCGTCACTACGCTCACGTTGACTGTCCGGGTCACGCGGATTATGTAAAGAACATGGTAACTGGAGCTGCTCAGATGGACGGAGCAATCATAGTTGTTGCTGCTACTGACGGTCCAATGCCTCAAACAAGAGAGCACATCCTTCTTTCTCGTCAGGTAGGTGTACCAGCTTTGGTTGTATTTATGAACAAAGTTGACTTAGTAGATGATCCTGAATTGTTAGAGCTTGTGGAAATGGAAATCAGAGAATTGCTTTCTGACTATGACTTCCCTGGTGATGATATTCCTGTTATACAAGGTTCTGCTTTAGGTGCGTTGAACGGTGAGCCTGAGTGGGTTGCTAAAGTTGAAGAGCTTATGGATGCAGTTGATAACTACATACCACTTCCTGAGCGTTTGATAGATAAAGATTTCTTGATGCCTGTTGAGGACGTATTCTCTATTACTGGTAGAGGTACAGTAGCCACTGGTAGAATTGAAAGAGGAGTAATCAATAGTGGTGATCCTGTTGATATCTTGGGTATGGGCGCAGAAGGTTTGAAATCTACTGTAACTGGAGTTGAGATGTTTAGAAAAATATTGGACAGAGGTGAAGCTGGTGATAACGTAGGACTTCTTCTAAGGGGTATCGAAAAGAGCCAGATTAAGAGAGGTATGGTAATCTGTAAACCAGGTTCTGTTACTCCTCACCAAAAGTTCAAAGCTGAGGTTTATGTGCTTTCTAAAGAAGAAGGTGGTCGTCACACTCCTTTCTTTAACAAATATAGACCTCAATTTTACTTGAGAACTACTGACGTTACTGGAGAAATCATGCTTCCTGAAGGAGTTGAAATGGTTATGCCTGGTGACAACGTATCTATTGAAGTTAACCTTATCAACAAGGTAGCAATGGAAAAAGGACTTAGATTCGCTATCCGTGAGGGTGGTAGAACAGTAGGTTCAGGTCAGGTAACTGAAATTTTAGATTAAGAATAAAATATTCTAATAAAGCGTTCCGAAAATATCGGAACGCTTTTATTTTCTAAAAAGTTGTTGTATCTTTGCAGACCATTTTGGGCTGTGGCGCATGTCATGCTTCAAATTGAGAGAGGTGAGGAAGTTGAAAAGACGTACTCATATTCAATAGATACAACTAAATAAACATACGGGTGTAGCTCAATTGGTAGAGTAGTGGTCTCCAAAACCATTGGCTGGGAGTTCGAGTCTCTCCACCCGTGCTAATTTAAATTGAAAGTCTGATGCATAAGTTAAAGACATTTATTCTGGAGTCATATGATGAGATGAAAAATAAAGTCTCATGGCCTAAATATAGTGAGCTTCAGAGTAGCTCGATTTTGGTCCTTGTAGCTTCACTGATTTTTGCTTTGGTGATAGGTCTTATGGACTATGTTTTTCAGAATGGCATGGACTGGTTTTATAACGAATTTTAATTACTAATACTTGGCTAGCGATGAGTGAATTAAAATGGTACGTGGTAAGGGTTGTAAGCGGTCAGGAAAAGAAAGTTAAATCATACTTGGAGACTGAAGTTGAAAGAGAGAAACTTCAGGATTTTATTCCTCAGGTATTGATTCCTTCTGAGAAAGTGTATGAGATGAGGGGAGGAAAGAAGAGAGTCAGAGAAAGAAACTTCTTTCCGGGTTATGTACTGGTGTCGGCGGACCTAAGTAATGGTGAAGCCAATCACCTGGTTACAAGTATCCCTGGTGTTATAGGTTTTCTTGGAAATAATGGAACAGGTTCCTCAAAGGAGCCGGTAGCTCTACGTCAATCAGAGGTCAACAGAATTTTAGGCAAGGTTGATGAGATTGATGAATTCGAGGAAAAGCTCGAGACTCCATACATTGTGGGAGAATCTGTAAAAGTAATGGATGGTCCATTCAGTGGATTCACGGGTACAGTAGAAGAGGTATTTGAAGAGCGGAAGAAGCTCAATGTAATGGTAAAGATATTCGGCAGGAATACTCCTGTAGAATTAAACTATATGCAAGTAGAAAAATTAGATTAAGATAATGGCTAAGGAAATTAGTGGATACTTGAAGTTGCAGATTAGGGGAGGTCAGGCAAACCCTTCACCACCAGTTGGTCCTGCGTTAGGTTCTAAAGGACTTAACATCATGGATTTCTGCAAGCAGTTTAACGCGAGAACACAAGAGAAACAGGGTCAGGTGTTACCTGTATTGATTACAATTTATTCTGACAAGTCTTTCGACTTTGTAATCAAGACCCCTCCTGCTGCGGTTATGCTGCTGGAAGCTTCTAAGAAGAAAAGTGGTTCTGCGGAACCTAACAGAACAAAAATTGGAAGTGTTACCTGGGATCAGGTTAAGGCGATTGCCGAGACAAAAATGCCAGACCTAAATGCTTTCAAAATCGATTCTGCCATGAAGATGGTTGCTGGTACAGCCAGAAGTATGGGAATAAAAGTAACTGGAACTGCTCCTTGGGAGTAAAATTTGAAGCAAATGGGAAAACTGACAAAAAATCAGAAAGCAGCGCAAGCTAAAGTGGATAAGCTAAAGGAATACTCCCTTGATGAAGCTGCTAATCTTTTGAAAGACATCACCTTCACTAAATTTGATGCTTCTGTAGATTTAGACATTCGACTTGGTGTAGATCCTAAGAAGGCAGATCAAATGGTTAGAGGTGTGGTTACACTTCCACATGGCACAGGCAAGGATCTCAAAGTGTTGGTACTTTGTACCCCGGATAAAGAGCAAGAGGCTAAAGATGCTGGTGCAGACTATGTAGGCTTGGATGACTATATTAAGAAAATCGAAGGTGGTTGGACAGATATAGATGTTATCATCACTATGCCTACAGTAATGGCTAAGGTTGGTAGATTAGGTAGGGTCCTCGGGCCACGTGGTTTGATGCCTAACCCTAAATCAGGTACGGTGACTTTGGAAGTAGGAAAGGCTGTGCAGGATATTAAAGCAGGTAAAATAGACTTTAAAGTTGACAAATTTGGTATCGTTCACGCCAGCGTTGGAAAAGCATCTTTCACACCTGATAAGATCAAGGACAACGTTCAGGAGATGATCAGTACAATAGCTAAATTGAAGCCAGCTTCAGCGAAGGGAACATACTTTAAAAGTATCAATATTTCTACAACAATGAGCCCTTCAATCACTATTGACAAACATTCATTATCAGGAATAAAATCATGACAAGGCAAGAAAAAGCAAATATAATAGAGTCACTGACCGAGAAGTTTAACAAGAATCCTCATTTCTATATCACGGATGCTTCAGGTCTTTCAGTAGCACAGATAAATGCTTTCAGAAAAATTTGTTTTGATAGAGGTGTTGAATATGGTGTTTATAAGAACACTTTTATCAAGAAAGCACTCGGCAATGTTGAAGGTGATTTCACTAATCTTGACGAGTCTTTAAAAGGTTTTTCAGGAGTTATCTTCTCTTCAGAAGTGGCAAATCTTCCTGGGAAAGTAATAACAGAGTACAGAAAAAAACAAGGTTCAAATAAACCTTTGTTAAAGGCTGCTTCCATAGATAGAGATTTCTTCATAGGAGAAGAGAATCTGAAAACTTTAAGCGAGCTTAAATCTAAGCAAGAGCTTATAGGTGAGGTTGTTGCACTTCTTCAATCACCTGCTAAAAATGTACTTTCTGCACTTCAGAGTGGTAAGAATACATTGGGAGGTTTGGTGAAGGCACTATCCGAACGAGAAAATTAAAAAATCAAAAATCATTAAAAAGAATAATTGACTAAATAAGAATAAAAATGGCAGACGTTAAAGCACTTGGAGATCAACTAGTTGAACTTACAGTTAAAGAAGTAAATGAGCTAGCAGAATATTTGAAAGAAGCGCACGGTATAGAGCCTGCTGCTGCTGCAGCTGTTGCTGTTGCCGCACCTGCAGGTGGAGATGGAGGAGAAGCTGCAGCGGAAAAATCAGAATTCGATGTGATCCTTAAGTCACCAGGTGGAGCTAAATTAGCTATCGTTAAATTAGTAAAAGAATTAACTGGATTAGGACTTAAAGAAGCTAAAGAAATCGTAGACAGCGCTCCTAAAGCTATTAAGGAAGGTGTAGGTAAGGACGAAGCAGAAGGTCTTAAGAAGCAGCTTGAAGAAGCTGGGGCCGAAGTGGAGTTAAAGTAAACCTTGGCGACATATTTTTTGCTCGTCTAACAAAAAGTTAGACCCCGATAAACTAATCGGGGTCTTTTGCTGTTTGTAGCAACTTACGAACATCATACATTCTGGCCGTAAACGACACGGCCGTTTACAACATCTTGTAATTTAAATTTTTAAAGCCTTGGCTACTAAAAAAGATAACTCAAGAATCAGTTTTTCATCTATTAAGAAAGTAATAGATTATCCCGATTTCCTTGATATACAACTTCAGTCCTTTAAGGACTTTTTCCAGTTGGAAACTCCGGCCGAAAAAAGGGAACAAGAAGGATTATTCAAAGTTTTTTCTGAAAATTTTCCGATCACGGACTCCAGAGAGAACTTCGTACTGGAGTTCATCGACTATATAGTTGATCCTCCAAAGTATTCTGTCGACGAAAGTATCGATAGAGGTCTGACGTATTCAGTACCTTTAAAGGCTAAATTAAAACTTACCTGTAATGATGAAGATCATGAGGACTTCGAAACGATTGAGCAAGAAGTTTTCTTAGGTAATATACCATACATGACGAAGAAGGGTTCTTTTGTGATCAATGGAGCAGAGAGAGTTATTGTTTCTCAGCTTCACAGATCGCCGGGCGTATTCTTCGCTCAGAGTAAGCATACAAACGGCACCAAACTATATTCTGCTAGAATTATACCCTTTAAAGGTTCATGGATAGAGTTTGCTACAGACGTTAATAACGTGATGTATGCATACATTGATCGAAAAAAGAAGTTTCCTGTAACTACACTTTTGAGAGCAATTGGTTACGGAACTGATAAGGATATTCTTGACTTGTTTGGCTTGTCTGAAGAGGTTAAGGCTACGAAAAAGGATCTTAAGAATGCAGCTGGAAGAAAACTGGCGGCTAGAGTTTTAAAAACCTGGACAGAGGATTTCGTTGATGAGGATACTGGTGAAGTGGTTTCAATCGATAGAAACGAAGTTTTATTGGAGAGGGATCACATCCTTACAGAGGAAGATATAGAAACGATTGTTGATTCCGGGTCGAAGTCTATTATACTTCACAGGGAAGATGTGAACGTTACAGACTATACTATTATATTCAATACGCTTGCGAAGGATAACTCAAACTCTGAGAAGGAAGCAGTTGAGCAGATTTACCGACAACTGAGAAATACGGAAGCTCCTGATGAGCAGACTGCGCGAGATATTATTCAAAGTTTGTTCTTCAGTGAGAAAAGATATGACCTTGGAGAAGTAGGTAGATATAGAATAAACAAAAAGCTGGGCCTTGACATAGATTCAGACCAAAGAGTATTAACTACTGAGGATATTATCCTTATAGTTAAGTACCTGATTGGTCTTATCAACTCTAAAGCCGTGGTTGATGATATTGACCACTTGAGTAATAGAAGAGTTAGGACGGTAGGTGAGCAATTATATACTCAATTTGGTGTAGGTCTGGCCAGAATGGCGAGAACCATCAAAGAGAGGATGAATGTTAGAGACAATGAAGATTTTAAACCCGTTGACCTGATCAATGCGCGGACATTGTCTTCAGTGATAAACTCATTCTTCGGGACAAACCAGCTATCTCAATTCATGGATCAGACAAACCCTCTTGCTGAAATTACCCACAAGAGAAGAATGTCTGCATTGGGACCCGGTGGTCTTTCCAGAGAAAGAGCTGGTTTTGAGGTTCGTGACGTTCACTACACGCACTACGGAAGGTTATGTACAATTGAAACACCTGAAGGTCCTAACATTGGTTTGATATCTTCACTTTGTGTACACGCCAAGGTGAATAATATGGGCTTCATTGAAACTCCATACAGAGAAGTAAATGAAGGGAAAGTAGTGATGTCAGGAGATGTAAAATATCTTACTGCTGAAGAGGAAGATACTCATAACATTGCTCAGGCCAATGCACCATTGAAGGACGACGGCCAGTTTGTTAACGAAAGGGTAAAAGCAAGGTTTGAAGGAGACTTTCCAGTTGTGGAGCCTGCAGAGGTTCGTTACATGGACGTGGCTCCAAACCAGATTGTATCAGTTGCAGCCTCTCTTATCCCTTTCCTTGAGCACGATGATGCGAACCGTGCATTGATGGGATCAAACATGCAGCGTCAGGCAGTTCCTTTGATGAAACCAGAGGCCCCTATTGTCGGTACCGGCCTTGAAGGAAGGGTTGCCCTTGATTCACGAGCACTGATTCTTGCCGAGGCGGACGGAGAAGTTGAGTTTGTTGATGCAAAGAAGATCGTGGTTAAGTACGATATGGATGATGATGATCGACTTATCAACTTTGACGATGATTTCAAAACATATAACCTGATCAAATTCAGAAGAACGAATCAGGATACCTGCATAAATCTTACTCCTATAGTTAAAAAAGGAGAAAGGATACTTAAAGGCCAGCCCCTGGTGGAAGGGTATGCCACTCAAGGTGGTGAATTGGCACTGGGTAGAAATCTTAGAGTTGCGTATATGCCTTGGCAAGGATATAATTTTGAGGATGCCATCGTAATTTCTGAGAAAGTAGTGCGTGATGATATTTATACTTCAATACATATTGATGAATATGAACTTGAGGTTAGAGATACTAAACGTGGTGAAGAGGAACTTACTTCTGAAATTCCAAATGTAAGTGAGGAAGCTGTAAAACACCTTGACGAAAACGGTATAATCCGGGTTGGTGCCGAAGTGAAGGAAGGTGATATCCTGATTGGAAAGATCACCCCCAAAGGTGAAACGGATCCAACTCCTGAGGAGAAGCTTCTAAGAGCGATATTTGGTGATAAGGCTGGTGATGTTAAGGATGCATCTATGAAGGCACCTCCATCATTGAGAGGAGTTGTAATAGACACTAAACTTTTCTCCAGACCTAAGAAAGATAAGGATCTAAGAGCAAAATCCAAAAAAGAGGTTGAAATACTCAAAAGTAAATATTCTAAGCAATTGCTTGCTTTGAGATCTCAAATGATCGAGAAGCTTACCAAGCTGCTGGATGGTAAAACCAGTCAGGGAGTTAAACACAAGTTTGGTGATGAGCTCATTAGCAAAGGAATGAAATTCAATGGAAGAAATATTGAGCAAAATTTATTCCCTGAAAAGAATATTTACAAGGACGAAAGTACATATAATGTACCTGAGGAAGTAAATTTGATTTCTGATGTTATCCTTGACAACTGGACGACAGAGGAGGATGTAAACGATTTAGTATTCAGACTTGTTAAGAGTTACAATATTAAACGTAATGAGATAGCCGGTGATTTTAAGAGAGAAAGATTTACGCTTGAAGTTGGAGATGAATTGCCTGCCGGTATTGTGCAATTGGCTAAAGTATATATAGCTAAAAAGAGAAAGCTTAAGGTAGGTGACAAAATGGCTGGGCGGCACGGTAATAAGGGTGTTGTGGCCAGAATCGTCAGGACAGAGGACATGCCATTTTTGGAAGACGGAACCCCTGTTGATATTTGCTTGAATCCTCTTGGTGTACCCTCAAGGATGAACCTCGGGCAGATTTATGAAACGGTATTGGCATGGGCAGGTCTTGAGCTGGGAAGAAAGTATGCTACCCCAATTTTCGATGGTGCTTCTATGGACGAAGTGGCTACGGAATTGAAAGAGGCAGGTTTGCCAGAATATGGCAGAGCATACCTCTACGATGGTCTGACCGGTCAGCGATTTGATCAGCCAGTTACTGTGGGTATAGCCTACATGCTTAAACTAGGTCACCTGGTAGATGATAAAATGCACGCAAGGTCAATAGGACCTTACTCATTAATTACTCAGCAACCGCTTGGTGGTAAAGCACAATTTGGTGGTCAGAGATTTGGTGAGATGGAGGTTTGGGCTCTTGAGGCATTCGGCGCATCACATGTACTGCAGGAAATCCTTACCATTAAGTCGGATGACGTAATCGGAAGGGCTAAAGCTTACGAAGCGATAGTAAAAGGCGAAAATATGAAAAAGCCGAACATTCCTGAGTCATTCAATGTATTGGTTCATGAACTTCGTGGACTTGCATTGGAAATTACTTTAGACTAATATTTAAAATATTCATGATCAGGAGTTCATCTCCTGATCATAGACATTAAATAATCAAACTATGTCGTTCAGAAAGAATAAAAAACTAAACCTTGATTTTTCTAAGGTTACCATTAGTTTGGCGTCACCAGAGTCAATTCTTGAGAGTTCTCATGGTGAGGTCACTCAACCGGAGACTATAAATTACAGGACTTATAAGCCTGAAATGGGCGGATTATTCTGCGAAAGGATTTTTGGCCCGGTTAAAGATTGGGAATGTCACTGTGGTAAATATAAAAGAATTAGATACAAAGGTATTATTTGCGACAGATGTGGTGTTGAAGTTACCGAGAAAAAGGTAAGAAGAGAAAGAATGGGGCACATAGAATTGGTGGTCCCCGTTGCACACATTTGGTACTTCAAATCATTGCCGAATAAAATAGGTTATTTACTGGGGCTACCTACTAAAAAGCTTGATCAAATTATTTATTACGAGCGATACGTAGTTATTCAGCCCGGTACTAAAGAGGAAGATGGTCTGGCTAAGATGGATTTCCTTACTGAGGATGAATATTTGGATATCCTTGATAAATTACCAAGAGAAAACCAACTCCTTGATAATGATGATCCTAACAAGTTCATTGCTAAAATGGGAGCTGAGGCTCTTGAAATGTTATTAGCAAGAATCCAACTGGATGAACTTTCTTATGAATTGAGACATCAGGCTGCGACTGATACATCACAACAAAGAAAAGCAGAGGCTTTAAAAAGATTGAAAGTTGTTGAAGCTTTTAGAGAAGCGAGGACCAGGATTGAGAACCGTCCTGAGTGGATGATTATCAAAATGGTGCCGGTGATTCCTCCCGAATTAAGGCCGTTGGTACCACTTGATGGTGGTAGGTTTGCTACATCTGATCTCAATGATCTCTATAGAAGAGTAATTATACGAAATAACCGTCTTAAGAGGCTTATTGATATAAAAGCACCGGAAGTTATCCTTCGAAACGAAAAGAGGATGCTTCAGGAAGCTGTGGATTCGCTGTTCGATAACTCTAGAAAGGTTAATGCTGTAAGATCTGATGGAAACAGAG
This sequence comes from Fulvivirga ulvae, assembly GCF_021389975.1. NCBI lineage: Bacteria > Pseudomonadati > Bacteroidota > Cytophagia > Cytophagales > Fulvivirgaceae > Fulvivirga > Fulvivirga ulvae. Next base: position 1,396,770 of record NZ_CP089981.1, on the reverse strand, counting down.
CGCTAAAATCTTTAAGTGATATGCTTAAAGGTAAGCAGGGACGATTCCGTCAGAACTTGTTGGGTAAAAGGGTTGACTACTCCGGCCGTTCAGTAATTGTAGTTGGGCCTGAGCTTAAACTACATGAGTGCGGACTTCCAAAGGATATGGCAGCTGAGCTTTTCAAGCCATTTATTATAAGGAAGCTGATTGAAAGAGGTATTGTTAAGACTGTAAAATCAGCAAAGAAAATTGTTGACAGAAAAGATCCTGTAGTATGGGATATTCTTGAAAATGTACTGAAGGGACATCCTGTTCTGCTTAACCGGGCTCCAACGCTTCACAGGTTAGGTATTCAGGCATTCCAGCCTAAGCTTATTGAGGGTAAAGCTATACAGCTGCATCCATTGGTATGTACAGCATTTAATGCGGACTTTGACGGTGACCAGATGGCGGTTCATGTACCTTTGGGGCAGGAAGCAGTTTTGGAGGCGTCATTGTTAATGCTTTCGTCGCATAATATTCTTAACCCGGCTAATGGTGCACCTATTACTGTGCCTTCCCAAGACATGGTATTGGGCCTTTACTACGTAACTAAGGGTAGAAGAGGTACAGAAGAGCACGCGGTAAGAGGTGAAGGCATGATGTTCTACAGTGCTGAGGAAGTCATTATTGCGATTAATGAAGATAGACTATCAAAACATGCCTATATTAAAGTAAGGACCAAGGTTAGAAATGACGATGGCGAGCTTGAAACCAAGGTAATAGAGACAGTGGCTGGTAGAGTGTTATTTAATCAATACATTCCTGAAGAGGTTGGTTTCGTGGATGAGCTACTAACCAAGAAAAAACTTCAGCAGATCATTTCTGATGTATTCAAGATTTCAGGAATGGCAAGAACAGCTCATTTCCTGGATGATATTAAAGACCTTGGATTCCAAATGGCATACAAAGGAGGTCTTTCAATGGGACTAAATGATGTTGCCATACCCGCAGAGAAAGAGGAGCTTGTAGCTCAGGCGAAGGAAGAGGTAGACGCGGTATGGAATAACTACCTGATGGGTCTTATTACTGATAATGAGCGATATAACCAGGTAATTGATATCTGGACTAGAATAAATACTCAGCTTACTAACACATTGATGACCAAACTTGCTGAGGATGATCAGGGTTTTAATTCAATCTACATGATGATGCACTCGGGCGCCAGAGGTTCAAGAGAGCAAATTCGTCAGTTGGGAGGAATGAGAGGTCTGATGGCAAAACCTCAGAAGAACCTTGCCGGGTCTGTAGGAGCTATTATTGAGAACCCTATTCTTTCTAACTTTAAGGAAGGACTTGATGTAATAGAGTATTTTATTTCGACACACGGTGCCCGTAAAGGTCTTGCAGATACAGCTTTGAAAACAGCTGATGCCGGATACCTGACTAGGCGTCTTGTAGATGTTGCGCAGGATCTTGTTATTACGGAGGATGATTGTGGCACCTTAAGAGGCCTTACTGTTACAGCTCTTAAAGATAATGAGGATATAGTTGAACCTTTATCTGAGAGAATACTGGGGCGTGTATCAGTTCATGATATTTACGATCCGCTTTCAGATGAACTTATTTGTGAATCTGGAGAGGAGATTACAGAGGAGATTGCAAGAATCATTGATGAAAGTAGTATTGAGGAAGTTGAGATCAGATCACTTCTGACCTGCGAAACCAAGCAAGGCGGTTGTGCCAAGTGCTATGGCCGGAATCTGGCCACAGGTAATATGGTACACACGGGAGAAGCAGTAGGTGTTATAGCCGCTCAGTCTATCGGTGAGCCGGGTACGCAGCTTACATTGAGAACATTCCACGTGGGTGGTACAGCATCGAACATTGCAGTTGATGCTAACATAAAGGCCAAATTTGAAGGTACAATTGAATTCGAAGGAATAAGAACGATCAAAACTACCAATAAGGATGGTGAGGCCGTTGAAGTAATCATGGGACGTACCGGTGAGATCAAAGTGGTGGATGAGAAGAGAGGTGTAGTTCTAATGACCAACCATGTTCCTTACGGATCATTCCTTAAAGTGAAAGAAGGTCAAAAGGTTGAGAAGGGCCAGGAGCTTGTTTTCTGGGATCCGTATAACGCTGTAATTCTTTCTGAGTTTGATGGCACAATTGAGTTTGAATCGATTATAGAGGGGATTACTTATAAAGAAGAGTCTGATGAACAAACCGGACACAGAGAAAAAGTAATTACCGATACAAAAGATAAAACTAAGAACCCTGCTATAAGAGTAAATACCAAGGATGATGGTAAATCATACAACATTCCGGTAGGTGCTCACCTGGCCGTAGAGAATGGAGAAAAGATCAAAGCCGGTCAGATTCTTGCCAAGATACCACGAACCATGGGTAAATCTAGGGATATTACAGGGGGTCTTCCAAGAGTAACGGAGCTTTTCGAAGCTAGGAACCCTTCAAATCCTGCGGTGGTTAGTGAAATCGATGGTGTGGTTACTTACGGTGGTATCAAGCGTGGCAACAGAGAGATATTTATTGAATCAAAAGATGGTATTAAAAAGAGGTATTTAGTGTCATTATCGAAGCACATACTTGTACAGGATAATGACTTTGTGAAAGCAGGATACCCTCTTTCCGATGGTGCCATTACTCCTGCAGATATTCTGGCCATCAAGGGACCCACTGCTGTTCAGGAGTATCTGGTGAACGAGATTCAGGAAGTTTATCGTCTTCAAGGTGTGAAAATTAATGATAAGCACATCGAAGCTATCGTAAGCCAGATGATGCAGAAAGTCCAGATCGTTGATCCGGGAGATACCAGTTTCCTTACCAATGAAATAGTAGATAAATTTGTATTTAGCGAGGAAAATGACTCCGTTCTTGATAAGAAAGTGGTAACTGATGCAGGTAATTCTGAAAATCTAAGACCAGGACAGATCATTACAGCGAGAGAACTGAGAGATGAAAACTCCACTCTTAAGCGTAAAGACCTGAAGCCGGTTGAAGTTAGAGATGCAATGCCAGCGGTGTCCAAACCGACATTGCAGGGTATTACTCAGGCATCACTTAAGACGGAAAGCTTCCTTTCTGCTGCGTCTTTCCAGGAAACTACGAAAGTACTTAGTGAAGCTGCTATACGAGGTAAAGCCGATCAGTTACTCGGACTGAAAGAAAACGTAATCGTTGGACACCTGATACCGGCCGGAACAGGTCAGAGATCATTCAAGGATGTTATCGTGGGTTCTCAGGATGAGTACGATGAATTGGTTGCATCAAAAGAGGAATCTAAGGAGAGACAACTTCAGGAAGGTAATTAATAATGGCGGACGATAATAAAGCAAAAAAAGAAAATCCAAATCAGATCAATATTGAATTGTCTGAGGAAGTAGCCGAAGGCGTGTATTCGAATCTGGCCATGATAGCCCATTCGAATAGTGAGTTCGTAATAGACTTTATTCGTCTGATGCCAGGAGTGCCAAAAGCTAAAGTAAAGTCTAGGATAGTTATTACACCTGAGCATGCAAAGAGACTTCTGACTGCTTTAAGTGAGAATATTCACAAGTATGAAGAGACTTTTGGCCCTATTAAAAAGACTGAAGAAGCCCCGAAATTTCCAATTAATTTTGGAGGTACAGTTGGGGAGGCCTGATACACAAGAGAAATCTTTGTATCAAAAGAAAAATTTTCAACCCGAAGTATTGCTTCGGGTTGAATTTATTATATAAAGTATTTGATTAGTAAGACTGTTTTTTTTACCTTTGCAGTCCGAATTTTAAAATGGAATAAAAACTAAAGAAAGAAATATAAATGCCTACTATTCAACAATTGGTTAGAAAGGGTAGAAAGAAGTTGGTAACTAAATCCAAATCGCCTGCTCTTGATTCATGTCCACAAAGGCGAGGTGTTTGTACCAGGGTGTACACTACTACACCTAAGAAGCCTAACTCTGCTATGAGAAAAGTGGCAAGGGTGAGATTGACAAACGGTAAAGAAGTTAACGCGTACATTCCGGGTGAAGGTCATAACTTGCAGGAACACTCGATCGTATTGATCAGAGGAGGAAGAGTAAAAGACTTACCAGGTGTAAGGTATCACATCATTAGAGGTGCATTGGATACTGCCGGTGTTAATGGTAGGTTACAAAGAAGATCAAAATACGGTGCTAAAAGGCCCAAAAAATAAATAAGTAGAAAATAATGAGAAAAGCTAAACCAAAGAAAAGGTATATCCTGCCAGATCCTAAATTTCAGGATACTCTGGTTACCAAATTTGTAAACTATCTAATGATAGATGGTAAAAAGAGTACTGCTTATGCTATTTTCTATGAAGCTATGGAGCAGGTAGAAAGTAAAACCGGCGAGAACGGTTTGGAAACTTGGAAAAAAGCTCTAAACAACATCATGCCTTCAGTGGAGGTGAAAAGTAGAAGAGTAGGTGGTGCAACATTTCAGGTGCCAATGGAAGTTAGGCCCGAAAGAAAGATCACCCTCGGAATCAAATGGATGATTAGATACTCGCGTCTTCGAGGAGAAAAAACTATGAGAGATAGACTCGCGGGTGAGATTATTGCAGCTTCAAAAGGCGAAGGTGCTGCAGTTAAGAAAAAGGATGATACGCATAGAATGGCTGAGGCGAACAAGGCATTTTCACACTTTAGATTTTAATATCTGTTACAATGGCAAGAGATCTTAAATTAACAAGAAATATAGGTATCGCTGCGCACATCGATGCTGGAAAGACTACTACTACAGAGCGAATCCTGTATTATACCGGAGTAAGCCACAAGATAGGAGAGGTACATGATGGTGCTGCGACTATGGACTGGATGGAGCAGGAGCAAGAAAGAGGTATTACCATTACATCTGCTGCTACTACAGTATTCTGGCCTTACAAAGATGATAAATATCACATAAACATTATAGATACCCCAGGACACGTTGACTTCACTGTTGAGGTGAACAGGTCTTTAAGAGTATTAGATGGTTTGGTTTTCTTATTTAGTGCGGTTGATGGTGTGGAGCCTCAGTCTGAAACTAACTGGAGACTTGCTGATAATTATAAAGTTGCCAGAATTGGCTTCGTAAATAAAATGGATCGCGATGGAGCCGATTTTCTTAATGTGTGTAAACAGGTTAAGGAAATGTTAGGTACCAAAGCTGTTCCTCTTCAATTGCCAATTGGTGCCGAAGCTTCTTTTAAGGGGGTTGTTGACCTTGTTGAAATGAAAGCTATGGTATGGAACGAAGAGGATATGGGAATGACTTATAGCGAGATAGACATTCCTGAGGATATGAAAGATGAGGTTGAGGAATACAGAGAACATTTATTAGAGTCTGTTGCGGAATACGATGACACTCTAATGGAGAAGTATTTCGAAGATCCTAACTCTATTTCCAGAGATGAGGTTGTGGCTGCTTTAAGAAAAGCAACTATTGACCTGGCTTTCGTGCCTATGCTATGTGGTTCGGCCTTTAAAAACAAAGGTGTGCAAACCATGCTTAACTATGTGATGGAGCTTTTACCATCACCATTAGATAGAGATAATATCGTAGGTACTAATCCTGATACTGATGAAAAAGTTTCCAGAAAACCTTCTCCGGAGGCTCCTTTCGCAGCATTGGCATTTAAAATTGCTACCGACCCATTTGTAGGTCGTTTGTGCTTTGTAAGGTCATATTCAGGTCTTCTTGACTCTGGTTCATACGTATTTAATACAAGAACAAACAAGAAAGAAAGGATATCTCGTATCTTCCAGATGCATGCTAATAAGCAAAATCAAATTGATCAACTTCATGCTGGTGATATAGCTGCAGTCGTTGGTTTTAAAGATATAAAAACAGGAGATACACTTTGTAACGAGAACCATAAGATCGTTCTTGAGTCGATGGTATTCCCTGAGCCTGTAATTGGATATGCAATTGAGCCTAAAACTCAGGCAGATGTTGACAAAATGGGTATGGCTATTGCCAAACTTGTTGAGGAAGATCCTACACTTCAGGTTAATACAGATGAAGAAACTGGTCAAACTATTCTGAGAGGTATGGGTGAGCTTCACCTTGATATTATCATGGATCGTTTGAAAAGAGAATTCAAAGTAGAAGTTAATCAAGGTGCACCTCAAGTTGCTTATAAAGAAACAATCACCGCTCTGGTAGATCATAAGGAGGTTTATAAAAAGCAAACAGGTGGTAAAGGTAAATTTGCCGATATTGTATTCAAACTTAGCCCTGCTGATCCTGATGAGAATGGTGTTATTAAACCAGGTTTACAATTTGTAAACAGCATTACAGGTGGTGTTATTCCTAAGGAATTTATCCCGGCTATTCAAAAAGGTTTTGAGCAGTCTATGAACAATGGACCTTTGGCTGGATACCCTATTGAGGCTATGAAAGTTGAATTGTATCACGGTAGTTTCCACGATGTGGATTCGGATGCTCTTTCTTTTGAAATGGCTGCAAGACTTGGTTTTAAAACTGCTGCTAAGCAGGCTAGTCCTCAATTACTTGAGCCTATCATGAAGGTTGAAGTGGTTACGCCAGATGAGTATACTGGTTCTGTTACCGGTGACTTGAACAAACGTAGAGGATTGATGAAAGGTATGGATACTAAGGGTGCGGCTCAGGTTATCAAGGCAGATGTTCCTTTGTCTGAGTTGTTCGGATATGTTACTGACCTTAGAACTATCACATCTGGTAGAGCTACAGCGTCATTGACGTTCTCACATTACGATCCAGTTCCTAAGAACCTGGCTGACAAAGTTATAGAAGAAGTAAAAGGAGCGGCCGTTTAATTAATTAAAGCTATGAATCAGAAAATAAGAATAAAACTTAAGTCATACGATCACAATTTGGTTGATAAATCATCCGAAAAGATTGTGAGAGCTGTGAAGACTACGGGTGCAGTAGTAAGCGGACCTATTCCTCTTCCGACTATAAAAGAGAAGTTTACTGTGTTGAGATCGCCACACGTAAATAAAAAGTCGAGAGAGCAGTTTCAGCTTTGTACTTACAAAAGACTGGTTGATATCTACTCAAACAGCACGAAAACTGTTGATGCTTTGATGAAGCTTGAGCTTCCAAGTGGAGTTGATGTAGAAATCAAAGTCTAACTGAACTTACTGAAATTAGATTTATTAAGTAAAGGTCGATACATTAGTATCGACCTTTTGTTTTATATATGAAATTATTAGCAAGCGTAGCAACTTTCAGTAGCCATAATCCTGACTATGGTTACAGCTTTATGAGAGGTCTGTACCTAAATTGTTTAGATGTTTAGTTACTTCTTCCTGGGATTTTCTGACCACCTGAGCTACATACTCTACCTTACTCTTAATCAAATTGTAGTCCTTTTTTGATTCTCTCGCAAGGGTTTGAATTTCCTTTAACGGTACTGCAATTTGTGATATGCCCACTATTTGAGTGGTCGCGAATAACGAGTGAGCACTGTCATGGATAGTATCCCACTGTTTATTTTCCGTACTTTCTATCAATTTGTTCAATTGAGTAGGGGATGATGAAAGGTATCTCTTTAGTGATTCGGCAATTAGAACCTCATCATCATCAGTAAGATCTTGTAAGTACGATAGGTTAGTATATAAAGCCATATGTTCTAGTTGATAACTTTTTGGATACAGTCGATCAGATCATTGATCTTAATAGGTTTGGTAATGTAATCATTCATACCTGCACTTAGGCACTTTTCTTTTTCACCTACTAAGGCATGTGCAGTCATCGCGATAATAGGAATGCTCTGAGTTTTACTTCTTATTCGTCTAGTAGCTTCATAACCGTCCATATTGGGCATCTGGATATCCATTAGAATAATATCAAACTCCGTTTGTTCCAGTATAGAAATGGCTTCAACACCATCGCATGCCACGTTAACAGAAGCGTTATATTTTAGTAAAAGCGATTGAATGAGAAATTGATTCAGCTCATTGTCTTCAACTACTAGGATTTTCAACTGACTTAGATCCTTATTTGTATCTTTTTTTAGATCGGTATTATCTTCAGATTTACTTAAGGTGCTTTCAAATGGAAGTGTGAAAATAAATTCGGAACCTGACCCTACTCTACTTTTTACAGACAGTTTGCCATGCTGTAGCTCTACCAGAGACTTAACAATGGTAAGACCCAAGCCAGTACCACCATATTTGCGCGTTGTATCACTTGATGCCTGAGTGAAACCATCAAAAATGGTTTTTATTTTTTCGGCCGGAATGCCAATGCCAGTATCTTTTATGCTGAACTCTAAGTTGCAGTTTTGCTTACTCGATTTTCTCAGCTTTACACTTAATTTGATCATTCCTTCCGGAGTGAATTTCACTGCATTGCTTAATAGATTCAATAGAATTTGATTTAATCTGTATTTATCTCCTGATACTGTATCAGGCACTTTAGGGTCAATGTTTTGCTCAAGTTTAACAGGGCTGTTTTCACATTTGAAGGACGTAATATCAAGAACCTCTTTTATTGATGTATAAATGGAGAAAGGCTTCTTTTCAAAGTCAATCATTCCGGCTTCGATTTTACTAAAATCAAGTATATCATTAATCAATGATAACAATGTGTCGGAGGCCGAATTAATCGAATCTACATATTTTTTTTGCTCGTTGGTTAAGGGTGTGTCATTGAGTAACTGTGCCATCCCGATAATGGCGTTCATAGGAGTGCGTATTTCATGACTCATATTCGCCAGAAACTTGTCTTTTTCCTTTGATGCATTTTCTGCATCGAGCTTAGCTTTTGACAATTCCGATGTCCTTTCGTGCACACGCCTCTCGAGATGGTCATGAGCTTGCTTTAGTTTCTTTTCAGCTAATTGCCGCTCAATTATTTCATTTTGAAGTAGCTGGTTTGTGGTACTTAGTTTTTGATTTTGGTTTCTTAGCTTTTCCAGCATATGCTTAACTTCAGTGATATCATGTAAGGTGATTATACCACCTATTACCTCACTTGCGGAATTATGTATTGGAGTAATGAATATTTCTAAAAAACCATTTCTATACTTATATCGTCGATCCTTGAGGTAAATGTTACCTCCGCTAAGTACCTCATTTAGAAAATGTTCATCCTCCTCCTGGCTTAGCTCGGGGAATACTTCGAAAATGTTTTTGGAGAAAACTTCGGATCGTTTAATTCCATAATGCAATTCCATGATCTTATTCCATTCAATCACTTGAAGAGATTGATTGAAACCTATAATCCCATCTACACAATTGTCCAATAGAGCACTATTGAGGCTTTGTTTAAGCTCTTTTGATGTGGCGATCTCCAAATTCAATGTTTGTTAACAGTGTACTTAATTCTTACCAACCCTATTTGTAGCCTATTTTTCCACTTCTCATGAAATTGATAAGCTAACTCACTATTATAACTATACTAAACTATAAACTGTTGAACATTTTAGGTGAAAAAAAGTTATAAGTTTTATCAATCACAAATCATTCTAAACTAACAAAATGAAACCGTCCAATAAATCCGATAATGAGAAGAATGTAGATAAAAGGCACGTAGATTCAAAAAAGGGGAGTTATGCTAATGCTCAATCACAAGAAGAGCCTCCACGAGAAACCCCCAACGATGACCATCGCCCCAGCCGCAAAGAATATGAATTGTATTCCATTCCCATAAAAGAAACGCTTAAGCACGAAGAATATGCGACAAAGCAGCTCAATAAAATATTATTTGCACTTGACGCCTTTAAAAAGGGGGATATCTCTGTTCGACTGAACAAGGAAGAAGATGATATCTTTTCTGAGATTGCTGAGGCATATAATAGTATGGTGGAGATGATTTCCGGAGTTGGAGGTGAGGTTTCAAGAATATCAAAAGTTGCAGGTATTGAGGGAAATCTTACGGCACGCGCTTCTGCTGAAAATGCTTCAGGTTTTTGGAAGGACATCATTAATAATATTAACGGATTAGTTGATTCCATAGCCGTGCCGGTTTTGGAAGTGGGAAAAGTTCTTAAGAATATTTCTGGAGGGAACCTCTATGAGAAATTTGAAATTCCTGTTACCGGTGATTTTAAGGTCATGGCTGAAACCATAAACCGCACTATTGATAACCTGAATCTTTTTGCAGGAGAGGTGACCCGCGTTGCATTGGAAGTAGGGACGGAAGGTAAACTTGGTGGGCAGGCTACAGTGCCAAATGTAGCAGGTGTTTGGAAAGACCTTACTGATAATGTAAATCTAATGGCCAGTAATCTTACGAATCAGGTTAGAGATATAGCCAATGTAGCCACTGCGGTTGCAAAAGGTAACCTGACAAAGAAGGTATCTGTAGATGTAAAGGGAGAGTTCCTGGTATTGAAGGAGAATATAAATCAAATGACGGACTCGCTCAATACGTTTGCAGATGAGGTGATTCGTGTAGCCCGCGAAGTAGGAACGGAAGGTAATCTTGGAGGACAGGCGAAAGTTCCAGGTGTTGAGGGTGTATGGAAGGAGTTAACAGAGAATGTGAATATGATGGCTAGTAATCTTACTTCTCAGGTAAGAGATATCGCCAAGGTATCAACGGCTGTGGCTCAGGGCGACTTAACCCAAAAGATCTCAGTGGATGTAAAGGGGGAAATCGCAGGTTTGAAAGAGAATATAAATAAAATGGTTGATTCTCTGAATATATTCAGTAATGAGGTTACAAGAGTTGCCCGTGAGGTAGGTACAGAAGGTAAACTCGGTGGTCAGGCAAATGTTCCTAACGTAGCGGGGGTTTGGAAGGACCTTACTGATAACGTAAACACAATGGCCAGTAATCTTACAGACCAGGTTCGTGATATTGCAAAGGTTTCCTCTGCTGTTGCACAGGGGGACTTATCTCAAAAAGTAGCGGTGGATGTAAAAGGTGAAATTGCAGATCTTAAAGAGAATATTAATGGAATGGTGGATTCCTTAAATATTTTCTCAGATGAGGTAACGAGGGTTGCCCGTGAAGTAGGAACAGAGGGTAAACTGGGAGGTCAGGCCAATGTACCCAATGTAGCGGGTGTATGGAAAGAGCTTACGGACAATGTGAATACCATGGCTCATAACCTTACTCTTCAGGTACGGGATATTGCCGATGTGGCCATAGCAGTGGCTAAAGGAGATATGACGCAGAAAATTAAAGTAGATGCCAAGGGAGAAATAGAAGACCTTAAAGAAAATATAAATAAAATGGTTGACTCTCTTAATATTTTCAGCAATGAGGTTACAAGGGTGGCCCGTGAGGTGGGAACAGAGGGTAAACTAGGTGGTCAAGCCAATGTACCTAATGTAGCAGGTGTTTGGAAGGAGCTCACTGATAATGTGAATACCATGGCAAGTAACCTTACTCTACAGGTGCGGGATATTGCCGATGTGGCTATTGCGGTTGCCAAGGGAGATATGACACAAAAAATTACGGTTGACGTAAAAGGTGAGTTCCTGGAGTTAAAGGAATATCTCAACCAAATGGTGGATTCCCTGAATATTTTTGCCAGTGAGGTAACGAGGGTTGCCCGCGAAGTAGGAACAGAGGGTAATCTTGGAGGTCAGGCTATAGTACCTGGGGTGGAAGGACTGTGGAAGGAGCTCACGGATAATGTGAATACGATGGCCAGTAACCTTACAGAGCAAGTGAGAGATATTGCCAAGGTATCCACTGCTGTAGCAAAGGGAGATTTGACGAAAAAAATCTCGGTGGATGTGAAAGGTGAGATCGCCGATCTGAAGGAGAACATTAATAAGATGGTGGACTCTCTCAACATATTTAGTAATGAGGTGACACGGGTTGCTCGTGAGGTTGGAACAGAGGGAAAACTAGGTGGACTCGCCAATGTGCCAAACGTGGCTGGAGTCTGGAAAGACCTAACGGATAATGTAAATACTATGGGTAGTAATTTGACGGCTCAGGTGAGAGATATCTCTCATGTGGCTACTGCGGTTGCCGAAGGGGATTTGAGTCAAAAGATTACTGTAGATGTAAAGGGAGAGATTGCCGATTTGAAAGATAATATTAACAAGATGGTGGACTCTCTTAATGTTTTTGCAGAAGAGGTGACCAGAGTGGCCCGTGAAGTGGGTACCGAAGGCAAACTGGGAGGGCAGGCAAATGTACCTGCTGTTGAAGGGGTTTGGAAGCACCTGACTGAAAATGTAAATATTATGGCAAACAACCTGACCACACAGGTAAGAGGAATTGCAGGGGTGGCCACAGCAGTAGCCAAAGGTGATCTGACTCAGAAAATAACAGTGGAAGTCCAGGGAGAAGTACTGGAGCTTAAAAATATAATTAACCAAATGGTGGACTCCCTGAATATATTCGCAGGGGAGGTGACCAGAGTGTCTCGCGAAGTAGGAACGGAAGGGAGATTAGGAGGTCAGGCCAATGTGCCGGGGGTGGAAGGCATATGGAAAGAACTCACTGTGAATGTTAACACTATGGCGTCTAACCTTACGCTGCAAGTGAGAGATATTGCTCAGGTAGCCACGGCTGTTGCCAGAGGTGATCTAACTAAGAAAATAACGGTTGATGTTAATGGTGAGCTTGCTGTACTGAAGGAGAATCTTAATAAAATGGTGGACTCTCTGAACGTATTCTCGAGTGAGGTAACGCGTGTTGCCCGTGAAGTGGGTACCGAAGGTAAGCTGGGCGGTCAGGCGAATGTTCCCGGGGTGGAAGGTGTTTGGAAGCAATTAACAGAGAATGTAAATATAATGGCCAATAACCTGACCACCCAGGTGCGGGGTATTGTGAGTCTGGTTACAGCCGTTTCCAAAGGAGATCTTACACAGAAGTTTACACTGGATGCGAGAGGAGAGGTAGCCGGTTTGGCTGAAACGATCAACTCCATGGTGACTATGTTAAACTCATTGGCCAGAGAGGTGAGCAGGGTAGCGAGAGTTGCAGGTACGGAAGGCAAACTCACTGAGCGTGTAGCCATGACTGATATCAGCGGAAGCTGGAAGGAACTGGTTGATACTTTAAATAACTTGCTTGAATCCATTGTTTCGCCTGTTCTTGAAGTAAGTAGAATCGTGAGGGCCATTTCTGAGGGAGACCTTACACAGAGAGTTGAAATTACGACGGCCGGAGATATTCAATCCATGTCAAATGCCCTCAATACTGCCGTTAGCAATTTGAATACGCTTCTCTTAAATATTAATGAAAGCTCTATGGTAGTAGGGCAATCGTCAGAAGAAATGGCGGCCAAAGGACTTGATATGAACGAAATAACGGTTAATGTAGCATTTTCTATGCAGGCCATGGCCGAAGGTTCAAAAAATCAGGCAGGGAAAACAGATCAGGCCTTTAAGCTGATAGAGGAAATCATGACGGGTACCGAAGAGACAGCGCACAAGGCGGAGATTGTGAATAACGCAGCGGCATTGGGTGAGAATACCTCTCAAATGGGTATGAAAACTGTATCTCAGGTAGTTCGCAATATGGAGCAAATTGCCTCTTCCGCGGCTCTCACGGCGAAAACAATTGAGGTGTTAAGTGAGCGATCCCAGGAAATCTCCAAATACCTGGGAGTGATAACAGATATTTCCTCCCAGACGAACCTTCTAGCTTTAAATGCCGCTATTGAGGCAGCCAGAGCCGGTGAAGCAGGCAAAGGTTTTGCAGTTGTGGCGGAAGAAATCAGAAAACTTGCAGAGGGATCAAGAAAATCTGCGAACGAAATAGAAACATTAGTGGCTGATGTGAAGAAGGACTCTTCCTCAGCATCAGCGGCTATTGTCAATATGACCGAAATAGTGGATAAAGGAAAGCAGGCAACTTTTGATGCCACTGAGGCTTTTGAGAATATAGCAGCCTCAAGTAGTAAAACACTTAAAACAGCCGAAGATATCCGTATCGCAACAGAGTTACAAAAAATGAAGATATCGGACGTTGTTAAATATGTGGAGGAAGTAGTGGATATAGCAGAGCAAACGGCTAATACAACGGAAGGAGTGGCAAGCACGGCTCAGCAATTATCAGCGGCAATGGAAGAGTTTACGGAATCCAGTCAGAATATGAAATTTATTGCAGAGGACCTTCAAATGGGTATAGCTGCATTTAAGCTTTATCCTACAAACGAACGTGAACTGCACATTAGTCCTCAGCGTATTCAAAGCCATAACAGGCTGTTGACCTTTAAAGCGCAAAATGAAACCATATCAAAACGGAAAAATATCCCAACAGTTTTGAAAGGAACGTCCAAGGGATTAAAGACGATAAGAAATAAACCCGATAATAAACCTCAAACACCAAAAACAACGGCAAAGAGCAAAACTGCAACTGCAAAAACTGCGGATAATGCAAAGAAAACAACACCGAAGAGTGTTTCAACAAAGAAGGCTGATGATACTAAAAAGACGGTGCGTAGACCAAATACTAAATCGGGATCCGGTAAAAAACAATGATTTATAGATGTCCAGTCAAGAATATGTTATGAAACATTCAGATAAAAGCGCTTCCGGTAATAATCTTGGACAACCTGTGCGCAACGATAAACTGTATCAATTTGTCACTTTTAAATTGGCCGGAGGCGATTATGCAGTAAATATCGAATATGTAAAAGAGGTAACAATAACTCCAAAAGTATCTAAAATGCCCCGAACCCCCTTTTTTATAAAAGGAGTTGCTAATGTACGAGGTGACCTTATCGCTATAGTAGACCTTGAAGAGAGGTTTGGTCTGAAATCGTCATCATTAAAAGTTAAGGATGTTAGTGAGCCGGAAACCTACACCATGGTTATTGATGCTGATACTTATACAATTGGGTTTATTGTAAAGGAAATGCCTAATACGCTGGTTTTGAATGAATCGCAAATAGATAGATCGGCAGATGTAATAGAAAAAGCAAAATTTAAAAATAAATATATAACCGGTCTGGGAAAACTCGGCGATGGCAATCTGGTTGTGCTGCTTGATATATTAAAAGTGCTTTCCAAAAAGGAAATACAGGAAGTTTCGTCGGTGAGATAAAAAAGGATTGTAACTAAATTTAATAAGTAATGAGCAAGAATATTTTAGTGGTTGATGACTCATATTATATGAGAACCATTCTTAGGAATATCCTGGAGGATGCAGGGTATAAAGTAATTGATGAAGCGGCCAGTGGTCAGGATGCCATAAAGAGTGTAGATAAAAGTCGCTATGAACTTGATCTTGTAACCCTGGACTTGATCTTACCGGATAATTCAGGTTTGGATGTTTTAAAGTCCATTAAAAAAGGGGTATCCGGAAAAGGCTGTGGTAGTGGTAAGCGCTGTGGGCCAAACCAGTATCATTGATCAGGCTATAGAAATTGGCGCTGATGCCTACATAACAAAACCTTTCGAGGAGGCTAAGGTCATTGAAGTTATCGAAGAGGTGCTAAGCAAAAGTGATGTAAATGAATGATCGGGATAAGGAATATCGGGTTATATTTTTGGCAGAGGCACAGCAGAGCTATGATCAGATATCCACCGATATTGTAAAATTGGAAAAGGATCCTGGCAATGAAAATATAGTGGATGAGATATTCAGGCTTTTACATAATATGAAGGCCAATGCGTCTACTATGGATCTTGATGCAATTGCTGAACTGTCGCATTGTCTGGAAAATGTTTTTAGTTCAATAAGGACAGGTGAGTTGGTTTTTGAGGGTAACAAGGTAAATCTCATTTTTAAGGCAATTGATTATCTCGGCTATCTGATAAATAATATTGGTAAATCTCAACGCCAAATTCATAATGATGAGTTATTGGCTGACCTAAATGATCTGGTTGTAAAAGGAGAAGTACCTGCAGAAGCATCTCAGGAGCATACTTCCTCCTTTATTTCTAAAAAGCTTCATTTGTCAGACTCAGTGTCCATACCAGTTAGAAAACTTGATGATTTGCTTAATCTTGTTGGTGAACTTATCATAAGCCGTGATCACCTGATTAATTTTGCGGAACTGAGTGAAAATCAGCAAATGAAGCATATTACGCAAAGCCTCTCTCGCATCGCCGACAGTATTCAGGAGACGGTAATGACAGCGCGGCTTGTTACGGTGTCTTCTTTGTTTAACAAGTTTCCTAAGGTCATACGGGATATTGCATCTGATGAAAACAAGAAAGTTAACCTGAGTATAACCGGTACAGACACCACTATAGATAGAAATGTACTGAAAGTAATTTCAGACATCATGATCCATTTAATAAGAAATGCTATTATTCATGGTATTGAGGACCCGGATGAACGGATAAAAAGGAAGAAGTCTGAAGAGGGTAAAGTGGAAATTTCCGCCATCAGCGAAAAAGGACTTGTTTTTATTTCTATTTCTGATGATGGCAGGGGAATAGATACCAAAGCTATTAAAGCAAAGGCCATTAAAAAGGATATTATTTCCCAGTCCAGGGCTCGTGGTCTGGGTGAAAGGGAGACTCTTGGGCTTTTGTTTGTTCCTGGTTTTTCAATGGCTGATAAGGTAACAGAATATGCAGGAAGAGGTGTGGGGCTTGATATTGTAAAGAGGGTAATAGATTCAATTGGTGGTGATTTAAGAATAGAATCAAAAGTGGGTGAAGGTACACGATTCATTATGTCTCTCCCTATTTCCATGGCAGTGAAAGCCGCTCTGCTTTTTAAGGTAAGTGATAATAATTTTGCTTTGCCACTGCTCAATATTCATGTTGTAGTTACAGTTTCGCGAGATATGATCCATAATGTTGGAGAAGTACTGGTTTTAGAGCATAAAAATGAAATGATTGAACTCATTTATCTGCACGATTTTCTTTTCAAAGAACTTGACTATTCAAGTCATATTAATTTGAAAAGAGAGGTAATGGATGTGATAGTGGTTTGGTATAATAATAAAAAATATGGTCTTGTTGTAGATCAACTGCTTCGTCAGCAGGAGATTATGATTAAGCCATTACAAAATCCACTTGATGATAATACGTTATTTAGCGGTATAACACTTTTGGGCTCAGGAGAAGTCTGTTATGTTCTGGATGTTGCAGGTACCTCCAAAGCCTATGAACAAAAAGATAATAAAGTACAATTACACTAGCGCCACTCATGCCCACAGATACTATGACAGATTTGGAAAAGGATATACTCCGCGAGCTAATGAATATTATATTGGCAAAGGCGGGAGATTCGTTTGCCAAGCTATCAAAAGAGGAAGTTATTATTAATGTGCCCAGTCTATATGCAGTTGACAAAGAGACAGCACTAAAAGAGCTGTTTGATGATCGTGAGGTAGAGATAATTATTCAGTCTGAAATAAAAGGAGATATATATGCCCACAGCCTCATTATATTTTCAAAACGGCAGATACAGATGTTTGAAAGGGCCTGCCTCAATACTGAGAATGTAACCAAAAGCATGCGGGAGTCTCTGCTATTAGAAATAAGTAATATAGTAACCGGAACATTGGTCAGCTACCTGGCTGATATTTTAAATATTAATATTTACGGATGCGTGCCCAGTGCTCCGGTATACAGAGATACAATTCGGGAAGAAGAGCTATTGCTTGACCTGGATCTTACAAGACCTGTTTTGTTCACGGTGAACACTGTTTTTAAAGCAAGCCGTAATCATGCTGATATTCCAATGATACTCATTTTTGATGTTCCTAACCTGGAAAAAATTGTAGAAATGGTCAGAAGGATAAACAGGCATGAATTTATCCTGCTAAAGAAGTAGTGTATAACCACTCAGTGTAGCTTTATTTAAATTAATTCATTTAATTTAGCATTAGTAATTAAAAAGCTAATTTATGAGTGATATATTATATGATGAAGTACCATCACTTGACCTTGCAGATTTTAATAGTGATGATGAGGCCCGCAGGAGTAAATTCGTAAATGACTTAGGAGAGGCTTATAATAATATTGGTTTTGTTGCGATTAAGAACCATTACCTGACCGAAGAACTTTCAAAGAAGTTATATGCAGCAATCCAAAAGTTTTTCTCCTTGCCTGATGATGTTAAGCAAAAGTATGAAATAGAAGGCCTCGCAGGCCAGCGAGGTTATATTGGCAAAGGAAAAGAGCATGCTAAAGGAAGAAAGACTGGTGACTTAAAAGAATTTTACCACATAGGACAAGAAGTGACTGACAATGATCCTATCAAGGAAGAATACCCTGACAACGTGTGGGTAGATGAAGTACCGGAGTTGAAGACTGTAGGGCTTGAAGTGTACAGACGACTTGAAAAAACAGGTATTGAAATGTTAAAGGCAATTGCTTTATACCTTGGCCTTGATGAGAACTATTTTGATGGTAGGGTGAAAAATGGAAATAGCATCTTACGACCTATTCATTATTTTCCTATTGAGAATCCTGAAGCTGTTCCCGACGATGCTGTGAGAGCAGCTGAACACGGTGATATTAATTTAATTACTCTGCTTATGGGGGCAAGTGCTGATGGACTTCAGGTATTGCGAAGAGATGGCAAGTGGATTCCTATTACAGCGCTTCCCGAACAATTAGTAGTGAATGTTGGAGACATGTTGGAGCGTCTTACCAACAAAAAGCTTAAATCAACAATACACAGAGTTGTTAATCCTCCTAAGGATCAAATGAGAACATCGAGATATTCGATTCCGTTCTTTATGCACCCAAGGTCTGAAATGGATTTGACGTGCCTGGAGAATTGTATTGATTCAGAGCACCCCAAACAGTTTGAAGATATTACTGCAGGACAGTTCCTAGATCAAAGATTAGCGGAGATCGGTCTTAAGAAATAGCCTGACTTTGATTAAAAGGGTACGATATTACATCTTCCTGAAAGACGTATTGATACTGGCATTAAGCGCTTTTGGCGGCCCTCAAGCCCATATTGCCCTTATGTTTGACCTTATGGTTACCAAGAGGCGATATTTGTCCGAAGAGGATCTTATAGAGCTTAATGCCCTGTGTCAGATACTTCCTGGGCCCACTTCAACGCAAACCGTCACGGCTATAGGTTTTAGGATAGGTGGACCCAATCTGGCTTACCTTACTTTGTTGGTTTGGATGATACCTGCAGTCACGTTGATGACTATTGCAGGAATTACTATGAGCCATTTGCAATCCCGCAATATGTCCATTGAGTTTACTAAATTCATTCAGCCTATGGCTGTTGGCTTTGTGAGTTATGCAGGTTTAAGAATAAGTCAGAAAGTCATTAAAACAAAAACAGCGGTTGTGATTCTGATCCTTTCTGCTATCGGTTCATTTCTTTTTAAGTCACCTTTTGTTTTTCCAGTTTTGATATTGGCCGGTGGCGCTTTTACTGCATTTAAATATAAAGCACAACCGATAGAAGAGAAAGATCGGATAAAAATACAATGGGCAAATTTTATCTTGTGGGCTGGATTTTTTGTATTCATAGCTACATTGGGTGGACTCACAAGGTATCTTCCCGTAAGGCTATTGGAGAATTTTTATCGAAGTGGAAGTCTTATCTTCGGAGGAGGTCAGGTACTAATACCACTTCTGTATACAGAATTTGTTGAGTTTAAGCGCTATTTGACTTCTGAAGAGTTTTTAACAGGCTATGCGCTGGTACAATCAGTCCCAGGCCCGGTGTTCTCATTCTGTGCTTATATCGGGGCACTATCTATGCGGGGATTTGGCATAGGAGGCCAGGTACTTGGGGCTTTAGTAGCTTCAATAGGTATTTTTCTTCCAGGCACCTTTTTAATATTTTTTGTGATCAGATTTTGGGAAGGTTTAAAGAAGTACCGAATAGTTAAGGCTTCGTTGGAAGGTATTAATGCCGCCAGCTCGGGAATGGTTATAGCAGCTGCTGTACTGATGTTTCTGCCTTTAGAGCCTAATGTTCAGAATATACTAATAACCGCAGGGACGCTTGCGGTGCTTGTGTTCACCAGGATCCCTGCTCCGATTATTATATTATTGGGGCTGGGTGCAGGGTTTGTTTTATAATGTAGATTTAGTTAAGTCCGAATACTATTTGAATCATAATTCTCTGGCTAACAGGTACGCCGCGTTGTCTTGGAGGATTCCAGAGAGGAGCATTTTCGATAATACGCTTAGCTTCTTCATCACAACCGACTCCGATTCCCCTTGCTATCTGTACATCTGATATGCTGCCGTCGGGTGTCACTACAAACTGGACAAATACGCGCCCTTCTATTCCCATTCTTCTTGCCTGGGCCGGGTATCTCATTGACTGACTTACATATTTATAAAATGCTTCAAAACCACCTTTAGGGGTAGCAGGCTCTTCAACAATTTGAAAAATTTGATCAGGGAACTCTTCTTCAGGAGCCTCTTCGAACAAGAACTCCTCTATAATCTCCTCTTCTGTAATTTCTATGTCAAGATCTACCTCTATCTCTTGTATTATTTCCTCTTCGTTTGGGATTTCGATAATTTCCGGTAGCTTGATTCGTGGAGGTGGTGGAGGGGGTTGCTCTGTAGGAGGAATGTCCAGAAGGTCTTCGAAGTCGTCTTGCATATGTCCGAGATCTACCAGTGGAGTGGCATTGTAACTTTTCCATTCAAAGGCTATCAAAACTGTCCCTATAGCCATAAACAGGCCAATGCTAAAGCTTAAGCCTGACAACTTATGAACATCAGCATGTTTATACTTTTTAGGTTCAATCGTAGTAACTAATTAATTAGTTATAAAACTAAGAAATTAGTTATATATAACAAAAAGAAACCCGACTTTTTAGAGCCGGGCTTTTTATTATCCTAGTTTAAAAGTAATCGGTAATATAATTCTTTGTTTTACCGGTTTACCTCTTTGCTTCGGAGGACTCCACTTCGGAGCGCCTTTAATTACTCTTACAGCTTCTTCATCACAACCGGCCCCAATGCCCTTTACAGCTTGTACTTCGGTAAGGGAACCATCTTTATCCACAACGAACTGAACATATACCTTACCTTCAATACCCATACGTCTGGCTTGTGCAGGATATTTTAATTTATCGGCTACATATTTATAAAATGCTTCATAGCCTCCAGGAGGTGTTGCAGGGTCTTCCACAATCATGAAAACTTCTTCGGCAACCTCTTCTTCCGGAGCTTCTTCAATTACTATGTCCTCGATTACTTCTTCTTCTGTAATTTCCACATCAAGGTCTACCTCAATCTCTTCTTCAATTTCTTCTTCATCAGGAACCTCTATAATTTCAGGCTGCTGAATCTTTGGTGGAGGTGGAGGTGGCTGTTCTGTTGGTGGTATTTCCAGCAAGTCCTCAAAATCATCTTGAACCTGTCCAAGGTCAACTAGGTCACCATCATCATAGTTCTTCCATTCGAAGGCCAGCACCACCAGACACATGGTGACTAGCAAACCAATATTGAAGAAAAGACCAGTTTTCCTGCTTAGGTTAGCTTTTTCTGTCTTTTTAGCTTCCATTATTAATGTACTCTTTATTTAAAATCAAAATGAGTCGTGTTTTCAAATATACAAAACTTAATTAATTTTCAATCAAGCTTTTAACTTATTACGTATATTAAACAGCAATAATCCTAAAAAAGATCCGGCGATATTGGCCACCGCATCATATGCCTCCATGGACCTGTCAGGTATAATACTCTGTGCCGCTTCGATCAAAAAACCATAAGTTGCCGCTACAAGCATTCCGATATAGATCGCATTTTTTCTTTTTATCGAATCCTTCAGGTTCTCATACAGTCCGCTAATCAGCAAAAATGCGAGAACAAAAAAAACAAATCCATGACCTAATTTATCATATGAAAAAATAGATAGGTCCGGAACAGATTTGCCTGGGGTTAGGGTAAGGATCAGAATTAAGATCGCCCAAAGTATCGATCCTATCAGGTATTTATTCATTAAATTTAACCGCCTATAACTTCTTTGTAGGCATCTGCACTTAATAAATCATCAATCTCTGATTGATCTGACATCTTGATTTTGATCATCCATCCTTTTTCATAGGGATCTTCGTTTACCACTTCCGGCGCTGATTCCAGTTCGGAATTTACCTCTTCTACGGTGCCGCTGAGTGGCATAAATAGATCGGATACAGTTTTTACAGCTTCAACAGTACCAAAAACTTCTCCTCTTTCTACATCTTCTCCTTCGGTTTCAATCTCAACATACACTATATCGCCAAGTTCTCCCTGTGCAAAATCGGTAATACCTACAGTGGCTATATCGCCATCAATTTTTACCCATTCGTGATCCTTTGTGTACTTTAGTTCGTTCGGAATGTTCATATCTTTTTTATTAAATTTTGGCTCAAAAATACATTCTTTTTCCAAATGCAGAAATTTTATTGAGCTAAACTAAAGCGTATCTGAACTCCCAATCTGGTTGTTGCCCGTCTGTAAGAATTCGATATTTTGGGTTCATTAATATTGCGCTCAAAATAAAACTGCAGGTTAAGCTTCTCATTCAATACATAACTGATGTTAGGTCTTAATTGAATATTGAGACCACCATTAGTGATAGTATTTACTTCGTTGATCTTTCTTTGAATGGTTTCCGTATCTCTAATAGTAAAATTCATTCTGAACGTAAGGTCATTCTTTAATGAAACAACCCGTCCCTGCGATTTAAACGGAAGCTTAAAGTTAGCTTTTGTAAATCCAACTTCGAGAACAATGTCATTGCTCCTGACTTCGGTTACCTGAGCATTTGTGATATTTAAGGCCACATCGCGTTTTGTTTTGTACTCCACTTTTGCCGTAAGCCTACTTTTTGTTCTGACATTAACACCAATTAGCGGAGAAAATTGTTCACTTATCATTACCTGACTAATGATGTAGATGGGTATAAGCCTGCCTTCACTGTTTAAACTGCCAAATTCAGAATCGTTATAGCGCTCTATATTGCGATCCAATTCCAGCCCTTCGGTATAGTCTAACGAATTACTATAGTTCGAGACAGTGTAATTTGATTGATATCCGTGAGTAATTGCTACCGATTGAAAAATCTTCTGAAGTGCCGGAACGCGACTCAATCCGGTGTAGTCGACTCTCCAATTGGGTAGTGGTGTAGCCGGAAATGGGCTTAAGCTTACATCATTTACATTTTTACCGGTGTAAGCTGCGATAAAGGCAGGGATAATTACATCCTGAGAATTGGTGTCATATACTATGCCTGTCTTTTCATTAAATCTGCTAAGAATATCAAACCTGTTGGTTTCAAAATCCTGAAATATTTCAGAATTATTGTCGTCATCATCCCGGCTAAACGCTGTTCTTATTGTCATAAATGAGACGGAATATGCGCCGGATCTACTCGGGTTCAGCGACATGAAAAATGGTTCTTCTCCATCAAGGGCTTCATTCCTGAATATTTCTTCATATGATGAACTCTTTGTTTTTCTCACGTCTAACTGTACCTTCAAATCTCTCAAAGGCTCAACGTTAGCTCTGATGTTGTAATCCTCTGTTTTAGTTTGGGTAAAAGGAGCAGTCAATTCATTGTTGGTAGTTAAAGCTCCCGCCTTTTGAAGTTCAAATCGAATATCCGGGTCCTGTGAGCCAAGAATAAAAGGAAGACCCGGTTCGTTCCAGCTGCTATCCATACCAAAAAGGAAAGCTCGTGGCATGAAACCTGGTATTAATGTACCCTCCCTAAGTGTATAAGTGGCGTTAATAGATCTTACAGACATTAAGAATCTGAAGAATCCTTTCACGCCTTTGTTCTCAGCCTTTGAGGCTTGTTGAGTCGTATCCTGCGGCGTGGTTTGTCTCAATGAGCTCCTTCTTGTACTTCTTGAGGGAGAATTGATTTCTTTCAGGAAGTTTATTTTATTATACAACTTAACCAGGTCTATTTTTCCACTCACAGTATTGTCCCGACTGTTTTGAATAGTATTTCCAAAATCCAGGCTATCCGGCCTGTTAATCGGTCCCGCAGCCCACGAATAGCCGGCCTGATATCTATATTCTGCACTTGTCCAGTCAGTGATAGGCAATTTATCCAGGGGTAACCGATAATTGGCGCTGACCGTCTGGTCGAAATTTTTCATCCTACCCAGATTTTTTAGGTTGGTCATTACAGAGTCCCTGTACTGATCAGCAGTTATATATTCATTTGTACTCAGACTATTACCTCCTCTGGGGTCACTATCAGGCTCATCAATAATAGCGTTGGCCCGGGCGTTGTAATCAAGCGAAAGGCTCTTTGTAATGTCCCACTGTAAATTATAAGTACGGTTAAAGGTAAAATACTTCTCCATGTTTACAAGATCACTATTGTAAACATCCGGATTATTGCGATACACTGTTTTCCTAAATTCCCTTCTTAATTCACCTCTTACCGAAATATTAGTGGGAACCGGAGTAAAATTGAAGTCTTTGATCAATTTCAAAAATGGTGATTTGAGGAATTTAATATCTTTGAAAGGCTCCCAGGGGAGTACCTGGGGACTGTAATTATAAGCTACAGCAGCATTATGATTTTCCTGAAGCTGTTGTTGTAAGTTGAAGTTTGTCCGGATCATTTCACTGTAAGCATAGGTGAAGGACAGGTTTTCAACATCATAAATATGTTTTTTTGCATCAGGCTTAACCTTTACTTTACGAACATTGGTAAAGTTGATACTCCTTCTTGTGGTTTCATCCGTCACTTTATCTTCGTATTCTCTTCTTTCTTCCTCGGTTTCTAATGATTGGAGGGTTGCATCTAGTGTAATATCCGGATTAGCAGGATCAAATTTTGGTTTAATAGTGGTTTTCTCGTAACTCACATACATTGGGATCTTTAAGCCCAGCTGCTCAGGCAGTAATTTATCAAGTGTAACATTAGCAGAAACATCATAAGATGTAGTTTCCTCCCGGGTACGCTCAGCAATCTTCGATTGTATGCCTCCAAAGCCGAAGGTGGTATGCCTTGCTGTAGCCGTAATGTTGGCAAAATCTGCGAGTTTAGTATTTAGTGTGGCATTTGCAGCCCAGCCTTTGGTTCTGTCAAAGTCGGTCACCCTTAGTTCGTTGGCCCAGATGCACACCGATTTAGCAGCACCATCAGAGCGTGGATTTCTAACACCTATTGTGAGCCAGGTAACAGCGCTCATGTCAGGGTTACCTCGTAGTCTGATGCGGTTGTTACCAACTTCCTTAGCACCACTAAGCGGGAAAAGCTCTCTTTTTGATATATTTTCTCTGTCACGCTCTGATTTTAATGCATATAGGGCTTCAATATCTATATCTATTTCATTTACCGCAGGCCAGATATCCTCGGCCAACATTGCTCCTTGTGGCGTAATCTTTAATGGTACTTCTATTTCATAATAGTTTGAATCCACATCTGACCCCAGCCTTAAGAATGCCGTAACTTCATCATCTTCTGCATCCTGGCTATCTGCATGTAAAAACATTTTGATCCTGCCGTAGTTAATCAGGTCAAGTGCTACCTGTTTGTATACGGCTCGGGCATTCCCATCTTCAAGATCCTCAACACATACTTGAAGTGATTGCTCGTTTAACCGTCTCTCAACAGATGATGTATTGTCACGATCCCGGTCGAAGCCCGGGGGCAATACATACGGTGACAAAGTTTCGCTACCGGCACCATTCTCTTCAATATTTACCACTGAAACAGTAAGGTTTGTAAAATCTTCGGCTTCATTGACCTGGTTGAATTTAGGGTCAGCCAAAGAGTTATCATATCTCCTCCACCGGCTTGCAACAAAGCGAAAGTTAACCATTCTAAGTACAACAGGCTCCGAAAAATTAGTAAGGTAAGTCCTTAAATACTTAATTGATTTGAAACCTGATATTCCACCAAAAGTGGCATCGGGTTGCCTGATGGGTATTCTGAACAAGTACCAGGTTACTTCATCCCCGTTTATTTGCTGGCTAACTTTATCCACCACATATTCATGGGTTTCTAACTGATTTGGGTCTAAATCAATTTTATATTCATAATATTCCTCTAATTCATTTAGCGTATTGTCATTGTTAAGATCTTCGTTATCGGGAATAGTAGTAGCAGAGGGAGTATAAAGGCCGGTGTTATTTGTAACAACAGGGGAGTTGTTTTCTACTCCGTTGAAGTTTTTATATCGCTCGAGAATTCCGGCATCTTTGGCATCCAGCTCGTCCCCGAGGAAATAATTAAAATCATCTGCTGTTGGGTCAGGGAAGTTTGCAAAAGCCTGGAAGGGGCCGTAGATTTTTTCTTCTTCATTAGCTAAACCATCAAAGCCGACATCCTGATTTGATCTTGATGATTCGGAATTATCAAATGCATTAGTCAGGTATTGCTGTGTGGTAATGAAACCCCAAGGCAGGCTTTCCTTTGCTCCTGTTGGGTTATTGACATCAAAACCATCTGCAGGGAGCCCATTTTCAAATGCATGTTTTCCATCCGGTATTAAATCTTCTGAAATAGACCCGAGGTTGAAGTAAAGATCCCCACCTGTAGTATTGGGTTTATTATTTCCCCGTCCATCATCTATACTACCATAGGGAGAGTTGATGAAGGGATCCATCAACCAAAATTCAATATATTCTACATTTGATTTATCAAAATCTACTTCCGATCGAATAGCATTGGTCATACCTCCCCAGTTTGCTCTTATATCGCTGGGGTTTGTAAAAATCCCATCAGAACCTGCTACTGCTGGATTTAAATTATACTGGCCCCTTTCAGAAGGATAAAAAGCTATGTCAAAAACAGGCTGAATATTTATAACGTTCGGGTCCAGATTAGGGAAGATTTCCTGTGGAGCCACCTGTCTTACGTAATGGTTCTTAAGGTCTTCATCAGAAATTCCGTCAGGTTTTCTCCTGTCTCCTCTATAAAAAAGGTTATCGACCTGATACCAGGCAAACTTTGCCCTTTTATATCCATATTCCAGGTCGGAACTCCTTCCATTGAATCTGTTGTCCGTAGTTCTTGGGGTAGCAGCTAGTTTCCAACTGTTAGGGTTACCTAGTGCAAAGGGGGTAGCAGTATTCTCGAAATCATCAATATAGGAAGTGCCTTCACCATCAACTACATTCGACGTTCCCGGAATAAGCTGCGCAAATTCAGCGTTGAAAGTGACACTTGAAGGTTCTTTGGTTTGTATTAGCGGCAGTTTATCGAGCATCTTTGTGAGAAAGCGTGAATCTTTCCTCACGTTAATATCAAAACCATATTTTGTATTTCTGGTGGGTTCGTTACCAACGCTTATTCGTGATATTAATGGCCGTTCATTCAGGTGTAGCAATGTAGCTCCAAGGGTAATATCATCATCTACCTTGTAGTCAAGCCGCGTTCCCAAAAGTGTTCTGGATTGAAAGTTAAACAGGTCAGCTTTTTCATATGAAATGGTCAACTGCTTGCCGGAATTAAGAACACCTTCATTGATGATGTTTACTTTTCCAAATGTATAGTCAACCTGATAGTCCACGCCTTCCTGCAATGGCGACCCTCCGGCATAAACCCTTACAGAACCTTCCGCTATGTTGAAGCCGGGAATAACAATCTCATTAGTTGAACCAGCCTGAAATCGCCCGACAATTACATATTTGTTTTTACTTGAGACCAGTTCGGCGTCATTCTTGGTTTTACTGTATAGTTCTTCATACACATATTTCTCTACCAAAGATTGTTCCTGGGGTTGAAATTCGTTGCGTAAGGGATCATCGAAGGGTTGTAGGAAGGGGAAAATTATCAAACCTGACTCCGGTTCAATAGTGATGCCTGCCACATAGTCAAAGTTACCATCTCTGGAAGGATCTTCATTCTGATTAAGCCTGTCTAAACCCAGGATTTCTATTAAGGGCTTTGTGCTGGCAGTAACACCTTGCTGAAGCTGCGGGTTATCAATACCAGTATTGTCATCACGATATATTACGCGCAACTGGAAGCCCTCTTCTGCGATGTTGGTACCATTAAGATTATAAATATTCTTCATCATCAGGTCCCATGTAGGTACCCTGTTATTCTGGGCATCGGTAATGTTGATTTTTCGGGGTCTTAGCAATTTCAGGAACACAACCTGGTCTTCGTTGAGATTGGAATAATCTTCCGAAAGTTCACCTACTTTATAGCTTCGGCCATCATAGGTATACTCGTAGGCCACCGCCAGTGCTTCGTCGTTTTGTAATTTTCTAAAAAGTGTAATGTATCCCAAACGTGGGTTAATCACATACTCATTTGGAGCCAATTTGCGAGCACTACTGATTTTTTCAAAATCTAATCCGTTTGACTGTTCTCCAAAAAGTCCTTCCAGTTCTGACGTTATATCATCAGCATTTCTATTGTTTAGCCCCAGCAGTTGCTGGTATAGTGTGTTTGCTCCATTATAGTTGGCCACTGCTCCTGCTGTTGGAGAAACTACAGCATCTCTGTAAATATTTGCAGCATTAGGCTCAGCTAAATCCATAAGACCAACTACGTTTCTTAGAGTCTGGGTGTCATTGTTTCTATTAACTACATAAACTTCTACACGGGTTACATTAACTCCAGAATTTATAAAAGGGATACTACTCAGCCATTTTTCATAATTATCTCTAAAGAAGTGCCCGAGGAAGAAGTGTCGGTTCTCATCATAGTTTGAGGCACGAATCTCAAATTCACGTCCTTGTACACCTCCGCCATCTATTGTTATCGATTCTGACTTTCCTCTTTGTGTGGAGGCCACGCTGGTAACATAAAGATCACCAAATTGCATTTGAGCTTTAATTCCGAACAGGTTTTGCGCCCCAGTGATCAGACTGTTGTTGAGGGGCAGGCTTACATTACCAATTTCGAGCTTTTGTAGTATGTCTTCTTCATACCCGGTGTATTCTACTTTAAGGTTGTTTTCAAAATCAAAAGAATTGTTGTTATCAAAGTTTGCAGTCACCTGCAGTTTTTCTCCAATCTTACCGACAACGTTCATACTGATCTGCTGATCAAATTCAAACCCTCCGCTTCTTTGCTGTCTGATTGGGATATTAGGATTATTGATTCTTTGCCACCTGCCACCAAAATCCAGGGTTACAAAACCTCTTGGTATGATTTCTACATAAGTGCCACCGAAAATTCTGTCGAAGATAGGGCTTACATAAATTGGGGGTATAAGGTTCCTGCCACTTACAGCACTTTCACCATCTAGCCCTGCAGACCTGTTTTTCCAATATTCTTTTAATTGTTGTCTTTCCTGGTATTGCTTGAATTCTTCAAAAGTCATTGAAGAAGTAGGTCGGTAATTTAAATCGCCAATCTTTTCATAAATGGTATAATTCATACCGGTATCGATC
Organism: Fulvivirga ulvae; assembly: GCF_021389975.1. Taxonomy (NCBI): domain Bacteria; kingdom Pseudomonadati; phylum Bacteroidota; class Cytophagia; order Cytophagales; family Fulvivirgaceae; genus Fulvivirga; species Fulvivirga ulvae. Next base: position 1,367,687 of record NZ_CP089981.1, on the reverse strand, counting down.
TCAACATCTAACTGAAGGCTGGCCGGATCCTGCAACAACAACGGTGACGGACTCGTAACATTGCTGAAAGGATCACCGAGGCGATCTTTAGGTTGATAGGTAGGCTTTCTTGATGGCTCGTATTGCTCGTTTTTTGCTGAATCCAGCTTTGTAGTATCCTGCTGTTGCAACTTTGTAAGATACTTTTTCGTAGAACCTGTAAGGCTAAAGCTTTTATTCTTTGGATCTTCTTCGTAAGTAAATCCAGAGCAAATCACGTAAGCGCATAGAATAGCTGATAGCGATTTATAGAATCTCTTTGAAATCAAAACGTAAGTATTATCACGCGTTTTTTAAAGTGAGCTTAATTAATTCCTCCAAAGTAATCGTATTTCCCGAATTTTTCAGGATCCTGTCGATACTTTTTTCCGCTGTAGATTTGTTAATTCCCAACGTTATCAACGCGGATAACGCCTCAGAACGAATAGTATTGTGTGAAGGTGATGTTAATTCTGATTCGCCCGGATAAAGCCCTTCTTTTTTGATTTTGTCCTTTAGCTCCAAGATAATGCGCTGGGCAGTTTTCCCTCCAATGCCTTTCACACCCTGGATCACTTTAACATCCTCATTTATAATAGCTTGTTTAAGTTCTCCTGCTGTCAATGATGATTGTATCATCAAACCGGTGCTTGGCCCAACGCCAGAAATAGAAATGAGGTTAAGGAACATCTTTTTTTCGGAAGTGCTTGAAAATCCATAAAGGGTATGGGAATCTTCCTTTACATGCAAATAAGTATGTAGCATGATATTTTCGACATCCTTAATATCTCCGTAGGTAGCCAGGGATATGTTGACGTGATATCCGACCCCGTTGACGTCTATTATCACGTGGGTCGGATCTTTGAATGAAAGTTTACCTTTGAGGTACGAGATCATTTTTTAGGTTGTTATGGTATATCTGAGCGTCTACCACTGCAATAGCGGTCATATTAATGATTTCCCTGACGGAGCTGCCCAGCTGTAATATATGAACAGGCTTTTTCATGCCCAAAAGTATTGGGCCTATTGCCTCTGCTCCACCAATTTCCATTAGCAGTTTGTAGGCAATATTACCTGCCGCCAAGTTAGGGAAAATAAGTGTATTTGCACCTTTTTCAGCTAATTCACTAAATGGGTAATTATTTTGTTGAATCTTAGTGTCCAGGGCCACATTTGCCTGAATGTCGCCGTCTATGATAAGCTCAGGAAATTTTTGTTTGGCTAGTTTGACTGCCTGCTGGACCTTCTCAGGGATTTCCCCTTTACTTGACCCGAAATTGGAATAAGATAGTACGGCTACACGCGGTTCAATATCAAAGAATTTCACACCACGGGCTGTCATTCCGATGATATCAACAAGCTCTTCTGCCGTAGGATTTACGTTAACTGTAGTGTCAGAGAAGAAGAATGTACCCTTTTTGTTGGCTATAATATACATGCCTGCCACCCTTTTTACATCTTTCTCCATGCCTATGATCTGCAATGCAGGAAGTATGGTTTTAGGATAGTCTTTTGTAAGGCCGGAGATAAGTGCATCCGCCTCGTCATGCTCGACCAGCATGCTGCCAAACATATTTCTTTCACGCATTAACTTCGTAGCTTCATATAAGGTCACACCTTTTCGCTTACGTTTTTCATAGTAGGATCTGGCGAATTTTTCGACCCTTTCGTCTTCTTCATAAGTGTCAATGATGGAGCAGTCATTCAACTCAAGTTTATGCTCTTCAATAAGCTTTTCTATTACATCCCGCTTACCTAGCAGAATAGGATGGGCAATTTTTTCATCCTGCATGATTTGGGCTGCCCGAAGTATCTTAAGGTCATGAGCTTCTGCAAAAACTACCCGTTGTGGGTTCTTTTTGGCGCGATTGATGATTCTGGACATTAATTTCTCATCAATACCGATCCTTTGCTGAAGTTCGATATGATACTGGTCCCAATCTTTTATCTCTATTCTGGCCACTCCCGTATTCATAGCAGCTTTAGCTACAGCGGGTGATATGGTTGTGATCAGCCTGGGATCGAGAGGTTTCGGGATGAGGTACTCTTTTCCAAATATTATCTTACTATCTCCATAGGCTTTGCTTACCATGTCAGGCACGGGTTCTTTAGCCAGGTCGGCAATGGCCCTTACAGCAGCCAGTTTCATTTCCTCATTTATTGAGGTAGATCTCACATCGAGTGCTCCTCTGAAAATATAAGGAAAGCCTAAAACATTGTTCACCTGGTTAGGATGATCAGACCGGCCTGTAGCCATTATGATATCAGCACGGGTGTTCATGGCGGTTTCATAGTCTATTTCAGGACTTGGATTGGCTAATGCAAAAACAATTGGGTCATCGGCCATTGACAATATATCTTCTGGCTTAAGTATATCAGCAACAGAAAGACCCAGGAAAAAATCAGATCCTTTAATAGCTTCGGAGAGTGTTTCAAGCTCGGTTTCAATGGCAAATTCTGCTTTTGAAGCATCAAGGTTGTTTCGCTTTTTGCTTATAACACCCTTGCTGTCGCACATGATTATATTCTCTTTTCTCGCACCGAGTGCGATGTAAATTTTTGTACATGCTATTGCGGCGGCCCCGGCTCCATTAACTACGATCTTAATGTCTTCAATTTTTTTGTTTACTAACTCCAGAGCATTGAGAAGTGCAGATGCGGAGATTATGGCGGTACCATGCTGGTCATCATGCATCACCGGGATATTCATTTTTTCCCGAAGTTCCTGTTCTATCTTAAAGCTTTCCGGGGCCTTTATATCCTCGAGGTTTATTCCTCCAAAGGTAGGTTCCAGTGATTTGACAATCTCAATAAATTTATCCGGATCTTCTTCATTGATTTCAATGTCGAAAACATCAATTCCTGCAAATTTTTTAAAAAGTACTCCTTTACCTTCCATTACAGGCTTTGAAGCCTCTGCCCCTATATTTCCAAGACCGAGCACCGCAGTACCGTTGGAGATGACCCCCACTAAATTGCCCTTAGCCGTATACTTATAAACATCATCTTTATTTGCTGCTATTTCCTTGCAAGGCTCAGCTACTCCGGGAGAATACGCCAGGGCAAGGTCCAGTTGAGAGCTCAGGGATTTAGTCGGTACTACTTCTATTTTCCCAGGTTGATTCTGGGAATGATAATTGAGCGCGTCTTGTTTTCGTATTTTAATTGCCATAAGTTGGTATGTTAGCTTTAAAAGTAGAAAACTGCTTCAGGTCAGGTGGTCACCGGCTTGCCTATTTTAATCTGTATAAAATAGTTATATCAGGTGATACTGTTTTGAAGCAGCCTTCTTGTTCTTATAAGATAAAGTTAATAAATAATCATTAGCTGCCAGATGTTGGCACCTGCTGTTTGGTTTTAAAAGTGGACAGGATTACCTCCAGTTCCCGAATAAATTCCCGTTGGTTTTTACCCGGGCTGTAAACAAAACCTTCTATATAGTATAGTCTGCCCAGTTCTTCATCCACCAGAGTGTAACTTATGAATGGGCCTCCCATAGAGAGGTTACTGGTTTTCCATAAGCCCCTCATTTCTACGGCATAGCTGCCATTAAAGTTAACTTGCGTTGTTTTTACCGGAATGTATGGTACTTTCGTTTCTGTAATAATATGTGTTTCCGGTGCAGCCGGGTCTTCGAACAATTGGAATCTTGCAATTGAATCTCTCAAGTCGATAATAGCTTCTTTTTCAAAAGCCTTTTCTGATTTGTATGGTCTGTAGGTGATGAATAAATTCATGTCACTCTCAGCATTAATTTGCCTGAACCATACAAAACCAGGTTGGTTTACTACAAGCTTATATCCAAAGGGTATACGCATGGCGCATTCATGATCTTCTTCGAGCATTTTTGTAAGCCCTTCCACTTCTTTGGCTTTAAAGAGTCCCGCTTCGAGTCGGTTATTTTCCGCTTTATTGAAGAAATCCTGAAGTTGCTTTTGATTCTTTTCAATATTGTCAACAAGCATTTTTTCATTTTGTCCAAAGAGGTACATCACTGTTTGTCCTCTGGCGAATTCGTCGCGGGCTGTATGAACAAAAAGGTTAGGATCTCCTTTTATTTTATCAATAGACGACTTAGTAAAGTAGTTACGAACCACCCGAGAACCAGGCTTCTTGTCATCGATAGTCATAACAAATAATAGGTTCCTGACTGATTTCAGAATGTCATTCAGTTGTCTTGGGTCAACATAATTGAGTTTAAACATGGACTCTTCTCTCGGTAGTCCACCTACTTCTGCTCTAAAAGTTTCTCTTATTTGCTCGCCAACTTTCCCCTTCCATTTGGAGGAATCCATTACCACTATTATTTCTCCTGATTTACCGCTTGCCGGAGGAAGCAGACCTTTGCTTTTTCTGCTACTGTTGCTGTCGCAGGAATAAAATATTGTTACTAATATTATTAAGGAAAAGATACTTCTCATATTGGTATATTCTTTATAGGAATAACCGGCAACTTACAGTAAAGTCACTCGGTGCCCTAAAATTAAATAAATGAGAGCAGTTTTACTTAAGGCTAACGATTAGTTTTTGACCGGGCTTTATATTGTTGGTTTCCAGCTTGTTCATTTTCTTGAGCTCATCAAGGCTGATCTCTGAAAACTTCCTGGAAATATCCCAAAGAGTATCACCAGGTTGTACTACATACATCTTGAGTCCATCCTGAGAAGTGACAATTGGTGTTGCTGTTCTGGCTACGGTTCCTGAGTTTCCAGATTGCCATATGTTAAGGCTTTGACCTATACGAATGGTATTACCTCTCAAATTGTTCCACTGCCTGATATCAGCAACCCTTACATTATACCTTTCGGCTATAGTTCCCAGTACGTCACCACTGCGAACTCTGTAAACAATTTTTTCACGCCCATAAGTTGTGCCTATAGTGTTCACGGCCAAATGCTCTAATTCTTTTCTTCCTACTTTACTGGCCGAATCAAGTATGGCAAGCCTGTTTACATCGAAGGTTTCTTTAATATCTGCCGGTACTTTAAGTATATAACCGTTCTTGGTTTCGGGAATGACACTGCGTTTTAATCCGGGATTGAGCATCTGTAAATCTTCCACACAAATGTTAACCTGATCTGCAAATGTTTGAAAATGCAGGTAATTTGCAACGTGGATAGTGTCTGCTTCCATTCTGTACTCTAAATTTTCTTCGATGAAATTATGCTCATGTGCGTAATTCATAATATACGCTATGGCTATAAACTGAGGAAGGTAAGCCCGTGTCTCTCTATGTACATAAGGATATATTTCCCAAAAAGAGTTTTTGTACCCTGATTTTCTTATAGCTTTTCTGATATTTCCGGGTCCGGTATTGTAAGCAGCTATGGCAAGCTCCCAGTCGCCAAACATGTTGTAAAGTTGTTTTAAGTACTTACAAGCCGCTTCTGTGGATTTTTCAGGATCCATTCTTTCGTCAATGTACCAGTCCTGATGAAGCCCGTAATGCCTGCCTGTATAAGACATAAACTGCCATAGTCCTACGGCATGGGCTCTTGATACTGCTGTTGGATTAAGTCCGGACTCGACTATTGATAAATATTTTAGTTCTTCAGGAATTCCATATTTTTTCAGATACTTCTCAAATAATGGAAAATAAAGATTCTTCCTTTTGATAATCATTCTGGTATAATCCCTGTCCTTTACGGCAAAATAATTTACAAAAGCATGTACCCTGTTATTGTAGTGTAAGGGTATCTCGTTTTCTATGCAACTTAATCTATCCTTAATAAGATCAAAATCCGCATCTGCGGGAATAAACTCGTAATCTGATTCGGGAAAGTAATAATTATCCAGAGTGTCAGATAAAGAGACAGGACCTGTCAAAGAGTCGTACGAATTAAATTTTGCTTCACTTTTCTTGAGTGAAAAAAAGCATAAGGCGATTAGTAGTAGTTGTCTCAATTAAGGTTGATTAAATAATCTGAAAACGCTAGCAATTTATTCTCCTGAAAATCATCGGCCATGATTTGCAGGCCGATTGGTAAACCACCTCCATCCACTCCATTGGGAATAGATATAGCAGGTAGACCAGACACAGACGATTGTACGGTGAACAAATCAGCAAGATACATTTCCAAAGGATCTTCACTATGCTCTCCCAACTTAAATGCGGTGGTGGGAGTAGTTGGCATAATGATGAAATCATATTTAGAAAGTATCTCTTTGGTATACTCTCTGATAATTCTTCGTACTTTCTGAGCCTTTGTATAGTAAGCGTCATAATAGCTTGCACTTAAAACAAAGGTTCCCAGCATTATCCGTCTTTTCACTTCTTCACCAAAACCTTCCGTACGTGTTTTTTTATACATAGATTCAAGATCAGAAGTATTTGGACTTCTAAAACCATATTTAACACCATCAAACCTGGAAAGGTTCGAACTTGCTTCGGCAGTGGTGAGAATATAATATGTAGGAAGCAGATAAGCAAGCCATGGAAAGTCTACAGCCTCTATGGTGTGTCCATCGGCCCTGAGCCTCTCAAGTGCCTCCCGGGTTTTTAATCTTATGTCCTCACTAATCCCTTCAGTTTCCAGAGTTTCCTTAATGTAGGCTACTTTTATTTTTTTTGAAGAGTCAAACTTGGATACTGAATAAGCCTCAACCGGTTTGGTTGATACGGTACTGTCAAACTCATCTTTTCCTGCTATTACCTCCAGCGTAATAGCCATATCTTCTACATTTTTAGAAAATAAACCTATACAGTCAAATGAAGAGCCGTAAGCAATCAGGCCATGCCTTGATATTCTTGAATATGTTGGCTTTAGCCCAAGTATACCACAAAATGCAGCGGGTTGCCTCACTGAACCTCCTGTATCTGAACCCAGGGAGACAAGACACATATCTGCCTGGACCGCAACAGCTGACCCTCCGGAAGAGCCACCCGGTACACGTTCGTTGTCAGCATCATTTAGTACAGGCCCGAAAGCGGAATTTTCATTGGAAGACCCCATAGCAAATTCATCGCAGTTGTTGCGGCCTATAATAATAGCATCTTCGTCAATCAGACGCTGTACAGCGGTGCCGTTAAACTGAGACTCAAATCCGTTCAGGATTTTACTGGAAGCCTGAAGCCCATGGTCAGTATGACAGAGTACATCCTTTAAAGCTATTACCATTCCTGCGAGCCTGCCGGCCGTACCCTCTTTTAATTTTTGGTCAACTTCAAGGGCTTTTTGTCTGGCTTCATTATCATAAACCTCCAAAAAAGCATTCAGATGTTTTTTTGAATGAATGTTGCCTAAGTAGTAATTTACAAGTTCGGCGCAAGTAACCGAGCCGGCTTTTAAATCTTTTTGAATAAGACTTAAGGAGGTGTACTTTTTCAAAGGATGGTTATTTTTTTTCGTCCTCTAATTTTGATGAATCATCAATATCCTTTTTGATCTCTTTGGTAGCATCTTTAAACTCTCTGATACCACGACCCAGTCCTCGTGCCAGTTCTGGAATCTTTTTGGCTCCAAAGAATATCAATACTACCAGTATGATGATGACCCACTCCCAACCTCCGGGCATGCCTAGTGCAAATAAACTTTTCATCTGTATTTTATTTAAAAATTGCGTTGTAAAGATATACATTAATTAATCAACGAGAAAAAACTCGCTTCACATAGAAGATAATTGAGATAGAAAAAGTTCGCTTAATTACGATTTAACCATTGCTGAGGGTCAAGTGCTGTTACACTCTTCCTGACTTCAAACTTCAGTTCAGAAACACCATCTTTATTGGTCATAATCTCCCCGAGCTCCTGACCCGTAATCACCTTTTGCCCTGTTTTTACAAGCACATCCTTCAAACCGGCATATACGGTATAATAATCACCATGATTAATCACTACGGTGTTTCCGACCAGAGGTATAAATGCTACGGTTCTTACTTCACCATTGAATATTGCCTTTACCTTTTCTTTTTCTTTTGTTTGAATGTTTATACCGGTACTTTGAACGACTATACCCTTCAGTACAGGGTGATTATGCCTTCCAAATTTTTGAGAGACGAACCCCGATACTGGCCAGGGAAGTTTAGATTTATTGTCGGCAAATTCATTAGATAACTTAACACTGGCATCTGTTACGGTCTTTTCTGCCTTACGTGCTTTTTCCAACTCTTCTTTGATCAGATCATTGATCAGTTTGTCAAGCTTGGCAACAGCTTCTCTGCGTTCTTCAAGATCCTGCTTTAAGGATTTCTCCTGCTGCTGAAGATTCTGCACCAATTGGCTTTGATTTTGTTTTAAGCTGGACAGACTTTTATTTTCTTCCAGCTGCTCTGCCAAAAGGATGTTTTTTTCTGACATCTTACTTTCAATTAGCAGTATTTGTGAGCTAAGTGTTTCCTGAACTTTACTGATCTGTTCCGCCTGTTTTTTACGGGCTTTGCCGTATTGATCCATGTATTGCAGTCGCATCAAAAATTGATTGAAAGACTTGGCAGAAAAAATAAATGTGAGCTTGTTAAACCCGCTATTGGCTTTATGAGCAGCATAAACCATGGATGCATACTCTTTTTTTAATTGCTTCACATCGTCCTCTAGGGATGCAATAATTTGATTATTCTCTTCTATCTCCTCATTCAACAGGTTGATTTCCTTTCTTATGGAGCTGATCAGGTCTTCCTGGGTTTTAATTCGCTGATTCAGTGCGTTCAACTGTCCAAGAGTATTTTTTTTCTTACCGGCAGTTTCAGCAAGGATTTTCTCCGCTTCCTGTATTTTTCTCAGGTTTTCCTGCTTCTCTTTCTGAAGCTGGGCTTTGGATTTTTGAGCAATGGAGGTGGATGTGCTAAAAAGTAATAAGAGGAAAAATATTCCAAAAATTCTTTTACTTACGCTCATATTTTTTTGGAATGTTAAAAGGGAATTTTAGTTCCTTATCTTCAATTTCGGCCTTGCTGTACTCCAACTCAATTACGGTATTGAGTGTGCCGGACTTGCCTTTGTAAAATAATGAAATTATCTCTGAAAAAGGAAACGCATGAGAACCAACCATTTGAAAATCGTAATAGCGGATTACAGCGGAATTTTTTGAGGGATTTTCCAGCATCTCAACACGTTCGATTTTCATGGTTTTAGGATTAACATAGTTGCTTAGGCTAACCGATCCGGATTGCTGTTTGAGAATGTAAAAACTCTCGTCCTTAATAACCTCGTCGGAGCGGTTCCTGTTTACCAGTAAATTACCTAACGCGGCAGCCTGTATAGCTTCATAATTAACATCGAAATTAAACTGCTTGGTCAGTGAATCGTAATTGAAAACATAATATTCCTTTTTCACCAGGTTAACTATGGTTATTGAATCTTTACTTATGAGACATCGCGCGCCCTGAATTCCTACTGATGAGAAGGCTATCCATATAACGCTGTCTTTCTTAATTCTTATATTGGCCTTGGCTTTTATATCCAGTTCGTCATCTTTATAGTTGATTTTGGCTTTGCCTGAGAAGTATTCGAAGTCAACCTGCTGAACATCAAGTTTGTTTTTATCGAGGAAATTCCAGTGCACACCGGATAAGCGCTTACTACATGAAGAGGAAATGATCAATAATAAGCAGGTGAGAAAGAGGGCTGTTGTTTTATTCATAGAGTTTGCGGTCAGCTATCTTTTTGTCTATCAATTCGGAGTTAGGGTTGAGGCCTTTTGCAACTTGCCACTGCTTTACAGCTCCATCTACATTACCTAATTTATACAGGATATCTCCATAATGTTCATAATGTATGGCAGATGCGTTACCTGTTGATATAGCATGTTCTATTATTTTTTTTGCCTCTTTGTACTTTCCTCTCATGTATAGTACCCATGCATACGTGTCTAGAAAAGTAGCATTATCAGGGTTATCCTTTACGGCTTTAGCCGACATTTTTTCAGCTTTTTCGAGATCGTCTTTTCGAAGTGCCAGAAAATAGCTGTAGTTATTAAGTACCGCATAATTATTAGGATCATAATCTAAAGCAGCTTCAAATGCTTTGGCCGATTTATCATATTCCTGATTGCCATTGTAGGCGTCTCCCAGTATACTATTGAAAGCATTTACCAAAGCCAGGTTGGCAGACGATAATCTTTTTCCATGCTCAAGCGCTGCAACCGCTTCTTCGTAGTGCCGTTTTTGAAGGTGAGCAATGCCACTAAAATAGTATAGCGATCCCTGGTTAGGAAATAGCTCCAGGGCTTTATCGGAAATAAGCAGTACACTATCCATTTTATTCAACTCCGTAAGTATTTGCAAGGAGTTTTGCCATACAGCGAAGTTTGATCCGTCTAATTCCAATGAGCGCAAGTATTGGTCCTTAGCCTTATTATTTTCCCCTATGGCCTGTAGTAAGTCCCCGTAAATAGTATAGGCGTCAGCTACATCGGGGTGAGCTTCTACCAAAATTTTGGCCAGTTGTAATCCAAACTTGTTTAAATCTTCCGGCTTCAGCTCAACCCTGTATTCTGCCAGAAGCTGAATTTTATTGTCGACACTCAGGTCTGGGTTTTTAAAGGCCTGCTCTATGTTTTTAATAGCGTCCTCTACATGGCCTTTTTTTCTTTGAAGTTCGGATAGCACCAGCAAAGATTGAGTGGCTTCGGGGTGATCTTTAATAAAAGACTTTAGATAAACTATCGCCTCTTCATTTTGATCATTTGAAATTAATATTTCTGCCTGCTTTAGAATGTATGCTTCCTCTTCAGGGTATACCTCAATTAATCGCCGGCCTTCTTCAAGGGCCTTTTGAAGATTATTGTTTTGTAAGTAGATTTTTTGTTTCTGTGTAATAATCTCCTCTGATATACCATACGCAGCTTCTATCTTGTTATAGGTGGATAAGGCATCATCATACCTTTGTTGATAAATATAAATTGCGGCCAGTTCGAAAAGATACTGGTCGGTATTATCGAGCCTGCCTATCATTTCTTCATAGGTATCAGCTGCATGGCTAAAATCCCCAAGCTGAGTGTAAATATCAGCAGCAAGTACATAGAAATATTTGTTGTCCTGGTCAAGGCTCAGGGCTTCCTTAATGTGAGCCAGGGCCTTTTCTAATTCGTTACCCTGAGCCAGTATTTGAGCTATCTTGTAGTAAATCGTAGCATTGTCGGGTGTTACTTCCAGGGATTTCTGAAAGAGAACGAGGGCTTTGGCATAATCTTCAAGAATAAAATACTTCTCTCCTTCTGTAAAATAGAATTCTGCCTCCCTTAATTTGGAGTCAGAAATGTCATTTTTGTTTTTTGTCTTTTGGCCAGACGCATCATGTAAAGATATTGCTGAAATTAAAGAGCAAAAAATGACTGCGATATAATGTTTGCTAAAACCCATCAAAAAATTAACAATGATTACTGTACGGAGTTATAATCCCCCAGGCTCAGATCATCAGATTTACCTTCAAAACTAACGAAATTTCCCAATATTGAGTTTTTGAAGTTAGCGTTGTTCACTTCGCTATTTGTCTGAATGATAGAATTTTGGATGACAGAACTCTTGATTATAGTATTTTCACCTATCGAAACGTGAGGACCAATGACTGAGTTCTCTAAAATCACGTTTTCTCCTATAAATACAGGTGGGATAATTACGGAATTTTTCTTTTGAACGGTTTTGGCTACTAAATCGGAGTCTTTAATGAACTCAAGATATCTTTTGTTGGTGTAAACTGTAGCATCTTTATTTCCACAATCCAACCATTCTGATACCTGACCGGGGCTAAATTTAGCACCCTTCTTTTTCATGTTCTCCAGTGCATTCGTCAACTGGAATTCGCCTTTATCCTTAATGTTATTATCGATCAGGTACTGCATTTCTTTTTTAAGAAATTCACCATCCTTAAAATAGTAAATACCAATGATGGCCAGATCGGATACAAAAGTCTCAGGTTTTTCAACGAAGTCGGTGATGATTTGATCATTGTCAACCTTAATGACACCAAAGGCTGATGGATCATCTACTTGCTGCACCCAAATAATACCATCTTTAGAGGCATCCATTTTAAAGTCGGCTCTGAAAAGGGTATCAGCAAAGGCCACAATTACATTGCCTGCCAAAAGCTCCTGAGCACACAAAATGGCGTGAGCTGTACCCAACTTTTCATCCTGGTAGTAAATGCGTCCTTCACCACCTACAGAAGCTGCTATTTTTTTGAGATTTTCTTCCACGTCTTTGCCAAAATCCCTGCCTATAATAAAGCCGATTTTTTCGATGGATGTATCACTTACTTTAGCAATATCTTCCACCAGACGCTGAACAATGGGTTTGCCGGCGATGGGCATTAATGGTTTGGGAACTGTTAATGTATGAGGGCGTAATCTTGTACCCCTTCCGGCCATAGGTATTATTATATTCATCGTGAAAATATCTCTGTTTAAGTATGTGCAAAAAAAGTTTATTAAGGAGGCAAAACTAATGAAATAAGTTCTATTTTTTAATCAAACGAGGTTTTTCCAAAAAGTAGATAGCTGCAAGGATTCCAATTGAAACAATAATGCGAATAAAGCTATCTATCAAGAAATCACCATATTCAAATGACATGGACATTATGACAAAGGCACATGAAACGATGAAATATGGAAATAATATTTTGAAATTATAAGGAATAGGGTAGTGTTTTTGTCCCCAAATGTAGCAGATAAGGGTCATGCAGCCATAGCAAAGTACGGAAGTAATAGCACAGCCCAAATATCCAATATAAGGAATAAGTAGAAAATTTCCTGTAATGGTCACAATGGCACCAATGATACTGAAGTACATTCCATAGGCGGTTTTGTCTGTTAGCTTAAACCATATACTCAGGTTCATATAGATGCCATAGAAGAACTTTCCGAGCAGTAATATAGGTACCAGATACAGGGCAGTCCGATATTCGGGGTTGCGAAGGAATATGAAACCGATGAGGTCAACATTGATACTAACAAGCACCAGTATAAGCATGCTTAAGATCACAAAATAATGCATGACCCGCGCAAAAAGATTGGGAGCGTCAGGATCCTTGGCGTTGCTGAAAAAAAAAGGCTCTCCTGCGTAGCGAAATGCCTGGATGGCTAGCATCATGAAAATACTTAACTTGAATGTCTGCCCATAAACTCCCACCGCACCTGTACTTGAAAGGTTTTCATAAAAATCATCCGGAAGCAACTGTTCCAAAAGAATTTTATCCAGCTGTTCATTAAACATACCCGCAACTCCGGTGATCAGAATTGGAAAGGCATAAATAAGCATAGGCCTGAGCTTATTCCAGTCTATTCTAAACCTGATTTTAGAGATTGACCTCCAAAGCATAGGTACCAGCAGGGCGTTGGCTATTAAATTGGCCAGAAATATATATCCAATGCCTAAACTGTCGCTGTAAATGGAATTCAGGAATTGGTATCCGGGCCATTGATTGGAAATCATAAAAGGGATGACCATGAGGAACAGCACTTGAAGGCCGACATTGATAATGATGTTCAGCATTTTGGCAGTAGCAAATAGCCTGGCCTTATTTTCCAGTCTTAACCTCGCAAATGGGATGGCTAATATACTATCTATCCATAGAATTATGGCCAGCCATATTATTAACGTTGAGGCATTGGGGTAGCCAGCTGCAACTGCCAGATCGGAGGCAAACAGTATGATAAAGGAAGAAAATAATGTACTTACCACAGCTACCGTGGTGGAGGCAGCATTGAAAGTATCGGATAGCTTATCTTTGGTGGCAAAACGGAAAAACGCTGTCTCCATGCCGAAAGTATAAATTACTATCAGTATAGCTACATAGGCGTATAGGCCCGTAACAACACCAAGATCCTCAGAGTCCGGAAATACCTGAGTATGAAGAGGTACCAGAGCATAGTTGAGAAGCCTGCCTAGAATACTGCTAATACCATAAACAGCGGTTTGACTCGCCAGACTTCTCAGCTTGCCCATTTGAGTACTGGATTACTCGCCTTTAAATTCAGGTTTTCTTTTTTCTATAAAAGCTTTGGTTCCCTCATGAAAGTCTTCGGTTTTTGTGCAGTTAGAGAAGAAGTTGGCCTCGGCCTGAAAACCGTTTTCTTCAGAAGAGTAGTATGCGTTAACGCAATTAATGACCATGCCGACTGCCAGAGGGGCTTTTGAAATGATTTTGCTCATGATCTTATTGCTCAGCTCCATCAATTCCTCCTTTGTTTCCACAACATGGTTTACCAAGCCAATGCTTTTGGCGTCCTGGGCGGTGATCATATCACCGGTAGTCATAAGTTCCAGAGCTTTGCCTTTACCAACAAGTTGAGTGAGCCTTTGAGTACCACCGTAGCCGGGAATAATACCCAGATTTACCTCAGGCTGACCGAATTTTGCATTTTCTGATGCTATACGTATATGGCAAGCCATGGCAAGTTCACATCCGCCACCCAGAGCAAAACCATTGATAGCTGCAATTATTGGCTTTTCACATTGCTCTATCAGTGAAAATACTTCCTGACCATTCTCAGCAAATTTTCTGGCGTTAAGCTCATTAAGCTCAGCGATTTCCTTAATGTCAGCACCAGCCACAAAAGATTTGCTGCCTTCACCGGTAATGATGCACCCTTTAATCTCCTTGTTATCATATACATCTTGAATAGCGGTCCTAAGTTCCTCAATAGTAGAAGTATTTAGCGCATTAAGGTGTTCAGGTCTTGATACAGTCAGAGTGAGAATCCCATTGCGAATTTCCTCAGTCAGGTTTTGATATAAACTCATAAAATTTCTTTCGACTAATGTGGCTTCAAATATACGAGAGAATGAGCAAACGAAAAATCACTACATTCCTCGCCGTGCTATTTTTTCATATCTTACATGCTCTTTAGTGCTATTTCTAGATGTTTTTTCCTATTTTGGGAAAAATTTTAAAATATAGAATTTATAAATAATTGAAATTGAGGTATATATGTGTTTTTGGTGTAATTGGTTCGTAAATTGGGTATGTATATTAAAGTAATCATTTAAACAGATTTATTACTCAGGTTACTTTTTAGATAAAAATAAAATAAATACACTAGGAATAGGAAAAAAATCATGAAAACATTATTTACAATATCCGCATTACTCTTAGCCACAATGAATGTGTTTTCACAAGAAAGCACTTACAGCAATTACACTGGAAATTGGACAACTAACGGAAGTTGGACAGATGGTACAGCTCCTGCTTCTCTCAATTTGCCCATAACTAATGGCGATATAACTATGAACGGA
>NZ_CP089981.1:300000-447500 GCF_021389975.1 Fulvivirga ulvae | reverse complement strand
GGGAAAGAACCCGGACCACCAGCTAAGGTCCCCAAGTGTATACTAAGTTGAACTAAGGTAGTTCAGTTGCCGAGACAGCCAGGATGTTGGCTTGGAAGCAGCCATTCATTTAAAGAGTGCGTAACAGCTCACTGGTCGAGCGACAGAGCATCGATGATAATCGGGCATTAAGTATACCACCGAAGCTGTGGACTGAATTTATTCAGTGGTAGGGGAGCATTCTATTGGCGGCGAAGCAGTAAGGTAACTTATTGTGGAGCAAATAGAAAAGCAAATGTAGGCATAAGTAACGATAAGGCGGGTGAGAAACCCGCCCACCGATAGACTAAGGTTTCCTGATCAACGCTAATCGGATCAGGGTTAGTCGGGACCTAAGGCGAACCCGAAGGGGGTAGTCGATGGACCATGGGTTAATATTCCCATACTACCGATACCAGTGATGGGGTGACGGAGTAGTGAAAGGCACGCGTGCTGACGGAATAGCACGTTAAAGGGTGTAGGTATTGGGACCGTAGGCAAATCCGCGGACCTAGCTGAACCTGATAGTACCACAATCCTTCGGGAGCGTGGATAGTTGCCCTAATCAGACTTCCAAGAAAAACCTCTAAACTTATGGTATTGGTACCCGTACCGCAAACCGACACAGGTAGTCAAGGAGAGAATCCTGAGGTGCTCGAGTGATTCATGGCTAAGGAACTAGGCAAAATGGCCCTGTAACTTCGGGAGAAGGGGCGCTTACTCTGCAATAGTAGAGAAGCCGCAGTGAAAAGATCCAGGCGACTGTTTAGCAAAAACACATGGCTATGCGAAATCGAAAGATGATGTATATGGCCTGACACCTGCCCGGTGCTGGAAGGTTAAGGGGGGGATGTTATCCTTCGGGAGAAGCATTGAACTGAAGCCCCAGTAAACGGCGGCCGTAACTATAACGGTCCTAAGGTAGCGAAATTCCTTGTCGGGTAAGTTCCGACCTGCACGAATGGTGCAACGATCTGGATACTGTCTCGGCCATGAGCTCGGTGAAATTGTAGTAGCGGTGAAGATGCCGCTTACCCGCAACGGGACGGAAAGACCCCATGAACCTTTACTATAGCTTAACATTGACATTGTGTAAATGATGTGTAGGATAGGTGGGAGACTATGAAGCGGCCTCGCCAGGGGTTGTGGAGTCATTGTTGAAATACCACCCTTCATTTACGTGATGCCTAATCCCAACCATGGGAGACATTGTTTGGTGGGTAGTTTGACTGGGGTGGTCGCCTCCAAAAGAGTAACGGAGGCTTCCAAAGGTTCCCTCAGCACGCTTGGTAACCGTGCGAAGAGCGCAATAGCATAAGGGAGCTTGACTGTGAGGCCAACAAGCCGAGCAGGGACGAAAGTCGGGTATAGTGATCCGGTGGTTCCGCATGGAAGGGCCATCGCTCAAAGGATAAAAGGTACTCTGGGGATAACAGGCTGATCTCCCCCAAGAGCTCACATCGACGGGGAGGTTTGGCACCTCGATGTCGGCTCGTCACATCCTGGGGCTGGAGAAGGTCCCAAGGGTTGGGCTGTTCGCCCATTAAAGTGGCACGCGAGCTGGGTTCAGAACGTCGTGAGACAGTTCGGTCCCTATCTGTTGTGGGCGTAAGAAATTTGAGAGGATCTGTCCTTAGTACGAGAGGACCGGGATGGACTGACCTCTGGTGTACCGGTTGTAGTGCCCGCTGCACCGCCGGGTAGCTATGTCAGGAAGGGATAAGCGCTGAAAGCATCTAAGCGCGAAACCCACCTCAAGATGAGATTTCTTTATAAGGGACGTTATAGACGATGACGTTGATAGGCTGCAGGTGTAAAGACAGAGATGTCAAAGCTGAGCAGTACTAATTACCCGTAAACTTTCTCTAGGGCCTATGCCCGTTATTCTTTCACAACAATATGTCATGATTAGTCGATGAGACTAAAAGAAATAAGGGTGTTGTTGAAAATGTTCAGCATTCACCGGGTAGAGATACCGAAGCTTTTATGGTGATCCCGATATTATCGGGACAGGCTAACAGGCCAGCCATTACGATTTTATGGTGACTATAGCGTAGGGGTCCACCTCTTTCCATTCCGAACAGAGAAGTTAAGCCCTACAGCGCCAATGGTACTGCAATAACATGTGGGAGAGTAGGTCGTTGCCAGACTTTATCAACTAAACCCTGTCTATATCAGACAGGGTTTTTTGTTTTATATACCTATTAATGTTTTTCAATTCTGCATTTAAGCCTTTTTTATATTACTTTGCGGGAAAATAAGAACTTTGTGAGAAAAACAGCAATAGTCATCACCATCGGAATAATTTTACTCATAGCGGGTTATTTGCTTTATGAGAAATGGTACAGCAGTGAATCCACAGGTTTATGGAATAATGTGCCGGGTAATGCAGTGTTGGTTTTTGAATCTAAGAACGCGGTTGCATCCTGGAATGACCTTCTTGAAACTTCTTTATGGAACTCTCTGAAGAGTATAGAAGCATTTAAAAACATACAAGCGGATCTTGCTGCCTTGGATAGCGTTGAGTCGGGTAGTGTTGCCAATCTCTTGCAACAGAATAACCTGATATCCATGCACGTTACTGAAAAAAATGACTTTGATTTTATATTTTATATAGATTTTAGCGAGGAGAAGAATCAGCGCACGGCTGGCAAATTATTAGATTATTTCAAGGATAATCCCAATGTCAGGTTTTCAGAAAGAACTTATCAGGATTTTAAGATATCAGAGTTAATATCAAAAGATCACACGTTTACTTACTTCATTAATAAAAACGTTTTTGTAGGAAGTTTTACTTCCTTTTTGGTAGAGGACGTTGTTCGTTTGGTAAATGATGGCTTTAAGAGTGGTTTTAAACTTAACAATGCCCTACTTTATGATATGCCGAAATTGGCTAATGACGATGGGAATATTTATATAAATATGGAATCAGCTTCCCTGTGGCTGAGTTCATTTATGGGCGCTGAACATAGAAAATCTATAAAAGAATTGGGGGCATTCAGTAAATCCACTTTTTTTGATTTGGATGTTTCAGATGCTAAAATATTGTTGAATGGGTTTACCCTTTCAGATGCAAGATCTGATTTTTTAAGTACTTTTAAAGCACAGACGCCCATAAAGAGCAGTCTTAAATATTACATTCCTAACAGGGCCGCAACTGTTTATCGTTTTGGGGTTTCGGATGGTGAGCAGTGGCATAAAGAATTGGTTAATTACTGGAAGAACAGTGCTCCCAACTTTTTGTCCGCTCGAAATAAATTTGAACAACAGTACAGTTTTAGTTTTTCTGATTTGTATGGCTGGATGGGGAATGGTCTCAGTTTGGTTCAGTTAGAAGCTTTTAGGGGTTCCGGTGAAGAGAAACTGGCATTTATTCATACAAGCGATGCTCAGGAGGCTCTAAATCAGTTTAACACATTCTCGGAGTCTTTGGCTCAGGCAAATGGGGATTCTGTTTACGTAGAGTACTTTTCTACTTATGAGATTAGGGAATTAGAGGTAGTTGATTTTCCAAAACAGGCTTTTGGATCCTTATTCGATGGGTTTAACGAATGCTATTTTATGTTATTAGGAGACTATATTGTGATAGGTAATAGTATGTTAACGCTCAAAAGCCTTATAGAAGATATAGAGAATGAAAACACGTGGGGACGTTCAGTTGCATTCAATAAGTTTTTAGAAGGTAATCTTGAAGAGTCGAATGTTTCTGTGATCTTCAATACAAGAAGGATTTGGGAGGATATTGTTGATGAGCTTGATCCCAGATGGAAGGAATTTGCTATAAAGTATACAGGTCAGATTAAAAGCTTTGATTTGGGATCTATTCAGTTTAGTAAGCTTGATGAAAGTTTTTACACGAGTATTGCAATTCAGTACGAGGAGCAACCTGTAATAAAAGAGAAGCAATCATATGAGGCATTGAAAAGTGCATCATTAAACAACAAGATTGTTACAAAACCATATGTAGTGAAAAATCATGTTGATGGTAGTCTGGAGGTTGCTGTTCAGGATTCCGCATATAATTTTATACTTATAGCTCAGGATGGAAATGTGCTATGGAAAGATTCATTAGGGCAGCCTATTATATCTGATATTGAACAAGTTGATTACTATAAAAATGGTAAACTTCAGTATTTCTTTGCAACCAGGTCCGCGCTGCATATTGTTGACAGACTGGGTAACTATATTGATGGTTATCCTGTAACGGTTGATGCAAATCTTAAATATGCTTCGGTTGTAGACTATGATAAAAGTAAGAGATATCGATTTTTCCTGGCTGATGAACGTGGTAATTTGTACTTATATAATAAAGATGGCGTTAGTCTGGAAGGCTGGAACCCCAGAGAACTTACAGGCAAACTGGCGGTAAAACCTTTTCATCTCAGGGTAAGAGCGAAAGACTGTATGGTAGCGATACAACAGGATGGTGTGATAAACATAATGAATAGGAGAGGGGAGATGATGCCTGGGTTTCCGCTACAACTCGATGCGCGTATAGGCACCAATCCTTTTATTAATATTGGCTCTGATTTTGAAAAAACAATAATTACTGTACTCAGTAAGGAAGGTAGATTAATTAACTTTAACCTCAATGGAAAAGTTTTAAGTACGGAGCAGCTTTATAAACCCGCAAAGGATACCAGATTTCAATTAGTCCCGGATGCGCTTGGAAAAAATTATATAATCTCACGGCAGGATCTGACCAGGCTTGTATTGCTTACCCCGGATAGCCAGGAAATATTAGCTAAGGATTACCTGAGCTCCGATCACCTTAACGTTCAGTATTATGACTTGGGATCAGATCATAAAATATATGCTGTTACGGATGTGGCCCAGAGCTTTACCTACATTTATAATAAAGAAGGACAGCTTATTAACTCCAGACCATTCGATAGTGAGCAGGAGATTGCACTTATTTATTTTGATACTACCAAAAAGCATCATGTATATACAATTTCCGGTGATACCTTTAAAGTGATAACATTCTAATTATCTGTAATGAAAATCTCAACTACCTTTATACTATTCCTTTTTCTCATTTTTAATTCTGCGTACGGTCAGGAAAATACCCGGGATACTTTAGAGTATAGTTTAGTTACGCCATATAATACAATACTTACTCATTTAGGCTATTTGCAGGATGATAACTACCATCCTGGCATAGCGGCCAAAGCGCTTAACCCTGAATATGCAAAAGGTGAGAAGGCGGAAGAACTTGCAATAATGCTGAAACAGATCCTTGATGGCAGAGGAATAATGATAGATCTGGACGAGGTGCCTCGAAAAAGCGACTTTGTCGATACCGTTACAAATAAAAGGAGATATTATTTAACTAAGCAATTTCCGGAGCTTTATGTTGAAAAGGCAGGTAAGAGATGGTATTTCTCGGGTAGGACAATTAAAAGCATACCAAAATGGCATAAGGAAGTTTATCCCTTTGGTACAGACAAATTATTAAAACTTTTGCCATCTCTGGGGACAACAAAAATATTGGGACTATATGTTTGGCAACTCATGGGAGTCCTTATTTTGATTCTTCTATCGTTCTTGCTCCATAAGTTATTTACATTTCTTTTTGAAAAGCTTATCATTCAGCTACTCTTAAAATTAGGATACCAAAAGCTGGCAGATGAAGTAGTTATACCCATTGCCAAACCTATAAGCTTTCTGGTAATATTTCCGTTTCTCATCGTGTTAGTTCCTGTCTTACAGCTTCCTATTACTATGAGTGAGTATGTGATATTAACACTTAGAGCGGTATGGCCAATATTTGCAATAGTATTTTTCTACAGACTTGTAGATATAATCAGCATTTATTTAAGTAAGCTGGCAGATAAAACCGAAAGCACACTGGATGATCAATTAGTGCCACTGCTAAGAAAAGTCTTGAAAACTTTTGTAGTAGTCGTTGGCGGTCTATTTATCCTGGATAATCTGGAGTTTGATATTACCGGATTAATCGCCGGTTTATCCATAGGAGGTTTGGCATTTGCGCTGGCTGCTCAGGATACAATAAAGAATTTCTTTGGGTCATTAATGATCTTTGTAGACAGACCCTTTCAGGTAGGTGATTGGATTACGTCAGGTGACGTTGATGGATCCGTAGAAGAAGTAGGTTTTCGATCAACCAGAATCAGAACCTTTAGAAACTCTCTTATGTATATACCAAATGGGGTTATTACCAACCAAATGATCGATAACCACGGGTTAAGAGTTTACCGCAGGTTTATGACCACTATTGCTTTAACGTATGATACACCTCCTGATCTTATCGAAGTTTTTGTAGAGGGATTAAAAGAAATAGTGAAGAACCACCCAAATACCAGGAAGGATTATTATGAAATCCATTTTAATGATATGGGGGATTCATCCCTGAACATATTGTTTTATATATTCTTTCAGGTACCTTCCTGGACTGAGGAACTCAGGTCAAGGCATGAAGTCTTGCTTGACATTATCAGACTGGCGGAGAGAATAGGGGTGAACTTTGCATTCCCTACTCAAACTTTACATGTAGAAACTTTTCCTGAAAAGAAGGGTAACTCACCTGTATACACTAAAAATACAGCCGAACTGAAAAAGACTGTTGAAGATTTTTTAGCCTCGAAAAAAGCAAAAAACTAAAGCGTACTGAAGAATTCCTCTATCGCAGTATAAACTTTAGTGAGATCATCGTCACTTATGATATACGGTGGGATTACATATATGAGATTGCCTAATGGCCTTAGAAGTATGTTCCTTTCCAGGAAGAACGGATAAAGGCGATTTCTCATTTCACTGAAGTAAGAACTGTCGCTTTGGGTTTCGAACTCAATGGCCAGGATGGTTCCAAGGGAACGGATGTCTTTTAATTTAGGTGTTTGCCTGTGCTTTTGCCTGAAGCATTCGTGTTGTTCAGTGATACGTTGAATATTGCCCTGGCATTCGGGTGTGACCAGTAATTCGAAACTTGCGTTTGCTGAAGCGCAGGCTATGGGATTGGCTGTAAATGAGTGGCCATGAAGAAAGGTTTTATGTAAGTCTTTCGACATAAAGGCATCAACTATAGCATCGGTACACGAAGTAACACCAAGTGCCATAGTACCACCGGTTAAGCCCTTTGAAAGGCATATGATGTCAGGCTTATGTGTTAGGTAGTCTGATGCAAATAATTTACCTGTTCGTCCAAAGCCGGTCATTACCTCATCTGCAATACATACGACATTATGATTCTGAGCATATTGTATCATTTTATCGAGAAGGGAAGCATTGTAAATGCGCATTCCGGAGGCTCCCTGAATGATAGGTTCAAAAATGAATGAAGCAACGTCATCTGAATCTATCAAGTCTTTAAATCGATCAAATACGGATGATTCATTGGTCGTTGTTGGAAAATCCACAAACTCTACTTCGAATAGGTGCTCCGCAAATGGTTTAGTGAAATCACTTCTTTCTCCAACTGACATAGAGCCGAATGTATCACCGTGGTATGCTCCATCAATAGCGATAACCCTTTTTTTATTCTGACCCTGATTATACCAAAACTGAAATGCCATTTTTAATGCCACTTCAACAGCAGTGCTTCCATTATCCGAGTAGAATATTTTTGACAGATTTTCTGGCAATATGGAGAGTAAATTTTCAGCAAGCTCTATCGCGGGTTTATGGGTAAAGCCTGCAAAGATCACATGTTCCAATGTTTTAGCCTGTTCTGCTACTCTTTCCGCAATGTACGGATGTGCATGCCCATGCAAGTTTACCCACCAGGATGAATTAGCATCAATGATCTTTCTTCCGTCTTCAGTGTGCAAATATACTCCGCTGGCAGCTATGATGCAGAGGGGATCATCAACACCGAGAAGCGGAGTAAACGGATGCCAAATATACGCCTTGTCTTTATCCTGCCATGTCATTCCAGTTTGTCCTAAGCTCCTTTGCATACTCATTAATCACTTCTTTAGTTATATCTTTTTCATTCTTAATATGAAGAAGGCATTTTACACCTGCATAATTCTCAATGATCCGCTTGGTTTCATAGTTCTCAGGACCATTGAAAATCAGGCCCTTTAAAGTGTACCCTCGGGATTTTATAAATTCTAATGACAACAAACTATGGTTAATGCTACCTAAATATATATTGCTGACTAATATAATTTCAGCGTGAAAGCAGGGGATCATATCAGCAATTATTTCCCTGTCATTAACAGGGACCATCAGTCCACCGGCTCCTTCAATAATCAAAGGCCTGTCAGTTTTGGGAATTGATAAATTCTTTATTTTGATTTCTATATTGTCAATTTTAGCCGCTGCATGCGGAGACATAGGTGATTTTAACAGGTACTGCTCAGGGTGAACGATTCGATGAGAAGAAACTAATTCCCGAATAGTATTACTGTCCGTTGGTGTTCCTGCCTGAACAGGCTTCCAGTAATCGGCCCCCAGAGCTTCTATTAAAATAGCTGAGGCAATCGTTTTTCCGCTGTCCGTTCCTATCGCCGTTACAAAATATCTCATATCAGATTTGCTAAGCTATTGATCAATCCTGAAATATCATCGTCAGAATTGAAAGTATGGAGGCAAATTCTTAATCTTTCCTCACCGACCTTTACCGTAGGGGATAAAATAGGTCTTACGTCATAACCAGATAACTGCAGATGCCGGGCCGCGGCTTTAACCTGATCATTGCCGGGGATAATTATAGCCTGAATGGGATGATCACATGCAGGTCTTTTTAATTGATCTCCAATTTTATTGGTGAATAATTTATTGAACAATTTAACCTGATCTTCAATTCTTCGTTGAAGACTTTCATGCTTCTCTAAATACGAAAAGGCGTTGCTGATCGAAAGTATGCTGTGAGGTGATAGTGCCGTAGTATAGATAAATGGTCTTGCGAAATTTATAAGGTATTCTTTTAAATAATTATCACATGCTACGCAGGCTCCATGTATACCCATAGCCTTACCAAAAGTGTAAATACGAACAAGAACATCTTTTTCAAGGCCAAGTTTTACAGCAAGCCCCCCGCCTGATGCTCCAATTAAACCGGTTGTGTGTGCTTCATCAAGAATAATATGTGAATCGTATTTTTGGGAGAGTTGCACCAGCTCTTGCAAAGGGCAAAAATCCCCATCCATGGAGTATGCCGATTCTACGGCTATAAATACATTGCCCTCTGCAGATATTATCTTCTGTTCCAGATCCTTGAGGTTGTTATGCCTGAAGGATAACCTTTTTGCCAGACTTAACCGGATACCATCTTTAATGCTGGCGTGTGCGAGTTCATCATATATAATAGTATCACCTCGCTGAGGGATACTTGAAAGTACAGCCAGGTTAGCGCTATAACCGGAGTTAAAGATTAGTGATCCTTCAGATGCGAATATTTTACAAAGTTGTGCCTCCGTTGATTCTGTGAGAGCTGAGTTACCAGACAGTAAACGAGATCCGGTAGAGCCGTTTTTGTGAGTCCTTTCATTTTGCGAATTTATTAAATAAGCTAACTCAGGAGACCTTGCAAGCCCAAGATAATCATTGGAAATAAAATCAATCAGGTTTTCTGATAATGTAAGCGTCCTATAGGATTGATTTTGCTTTCTTGCTTCAAGCTGTTTGTCAAGCCTTTCCTTCAAATTCATTCTGCTTTAATTTAATGGCTAAGTTAATGAGAAATGATTGTGAACAATGAAATTACTGAGTGTTTGGAACGGTGGTATTACCTTTTTAGGGAGCCGACAAGTAAAAAAATAAAGACAATCAGGTTCTCAAGCTTGCTGTTTGAAGTGAATATGAAAAGTAAGGGAGAAGCTTTACCATATCAATTAAACAGGCAAAGCTCCTTGTGGTTTAATAGTTGATTAACCTAACACGGTCATTCTTCTATTCTATATTTACTTTTTTCCTCTCATTTTTTCCAGTTCATCCCACATCTCATAAGGAACTTCCTCTAAGGCATTAAATTCTCCAGCTCCTTTAATCCACTCTCCGCCATCTATCGTTACCACCTCTCCATTGATGTAAGCGGCATAGTCCGACATAAGGTAGCCGGCCAGATTGGCCAATTCCTGGTGTTCGCCAAAACGGCCAAGAGGTATTCTTTTTAGCGGATCTATTTTTTCTGCCACTTCACCGGGAAATAATCGTTTCCATGCTCCTTCAGTGGGGAATGGCCCCGGAGCTATCGCATTTGAGCGGATTTTATATTTGGCCCATTCTGCGGCCAGAGACCTCGTCAGCGCTAGTACACCGGCTTTGGCACAGGATGAAGGAACAACATAACCTGATCCTGTCCATGCATAAGTTGTAACTATATTTAAGAATGTGCCAGGTTGTTTTTTGTCGATCCAGTTTTTGCCGGTAGCCAGTGTGAAGTTGTAGGTGCCGCGAAGTACAATGTCTACCACAATATCAAAAGCCCGGTGTGAGAGCCTTTCTGTAGGACTGATAAAATTTCCTGCAGCATTGTTCAATACTCCATGAATTTGGCCAAATTTACCTTCTGCCTCCTGGAGTACATTCTCTATTTCTTCATATTTTCTGATATCACAAGCAACGGGTAATACCTGTCCTCCTGTTTCTTGTTCCAGTTCTTTGGCGGCTTTTTCAAGTACATCCATTTTTCGACTCGATATCACAAGGTTGGCACCCAACTCAAGGAAATACTTGCCCATGGAACGACCAAGGCCTGTGCCTCCTCCGGTTACTATGATTGTTTTATCTTTTAAGGCATTTTCTTTGAGCATTCCTTCCATGGTTTTTTTATGTTTTTGATATGATGTTAAAGATAGAGATTCCTGAAAAAATATAAATAGATTTGAAATTATATCCTCATATAAATTAAGCAACTGAAAAAGTAAACATGATGAAATATTTAGTAGCATTATTTATTCTTGTTGTTGCCATCTCGTGTGTGACTCAGAAGAAGTATGATGACTTGCTGTCGGAAAAAATTCAACTGGAGTCGGATTTAGCAAATTGTAAAGATAGTTTGGAGTCTGCCACCGCCAGGTCAGCCAGGCTAAGTTCCACTATTGAGAAGCTGGAGGCTGATACCATGGCTCTCGGGCAGAAAATAAGAACCACTGAAAAATCTTTATCAGATTTGAAAAAAGAGCATGAACAATTGGAAACTTATTATAACAATTTATTAAATAACAGTGGGAAGCTGACCCGTGATCTGGCCCGGCAACAGGAGCACTTACTAACGCTGAAAGAAAATCTTGAACAAACTAAAAGGCTTAATGAAAGCTTAAGTGCGGATTTGTCTGAACGCGAGAAAAAAGTGAAAGAGCTTGAAACTATACTTGAAAATAAGGACAAGGCGGTTCAAGAACTCAAAAAGAAAATTACCAACGCTCTTTTAAGCTTTAAAGAAAATGATCTTACAGTAGAAGTTAAGAATGGCAAAGTTTACGTGTCATTGGCAGAGCAGCTTCTTTTCAAGTCCGGTAGTACCGTGGTTGATGTCAAGGGTGTGACAGCCCTGCAGCAACTAGCAAAAGCGCTTAAGGATCAGAAGGATATACACGTAATGGTGGAAGGGCATACGGATAATGTACCAATATCACGCACCAGCCAGTATATGAAGGATAACTGGGACTTAAGTGTGCTAAGAGCTACTTCTATAATCAGGATATTAACGGAAGCAGGAGTGGTGTCAAGCCAGATAACGGCTGCGGGAAGAGGAGAGTTTTCTCCCGTAGAAAGTAATGATTCTGCCGGTGGCCGGCAAAAGAACCGGAGAACAGAAATTATTATAACTCCGAACCTTGACGAGCTATTTAAAATACTGGAAGCAAATTAAAACAAAGAGGGCCGATATCAGCCCTCTTTGTTAATTTTAGTTACTGCGCCTTACCAGGGTGCCACTGCCACTGCTATTGCTGCGTCCTTTTTTTTCTGATCTTCCTTTATAACTTCCGTGTCCATTGCTTCTTCCTCTGTCGTTATCACGTTTCTCTTCATGATAGGTACCCCTTCGTTCTCTATAGTTAGTTCCAGAGTTATGATTTGATCTGGAATCGTAACGGTCTCGCTTGTGATTATCATGCTTATGATACGAATCTCCCTTATACACATAATGAGTTGTATGTTTATGACTATGCCCATGACAGTTACTATGTCCGTGCCCATGTACAACTACCGGACGATTTACATATACTACGTGATTATGTCCATGGTGACTATGGCTATGGCAGGCCCTGTAGTGCGTACGATAGTAAGTAGCATGGTACCCGCAGTAGTTACTGCAGATATGGTCATGCAAAGGGTAGTAGTCATGATGAACCCTTTTCATGATATAGCCATCATGCCTTACGTTTACTTCAACAAAGATATCACCTCTTTGAAGGACAACATCAAAAAATAATCCACCCCCTCTTCTTATTTGTGTAGCGTGAACTACATCATACCCGTAATAATCATGGCTGATTACTCTGGTTACATGTACAGGTACATCCCAACTATGGGTAACTCCGAATGATGCTGTAAAATGTTGTGCCTCGCCCTTCAATGAAACCACAACAATTAATGTTAAAATTAGTAATATCTTTTTCATGGCACTTAAAAATTTGGTTATGTAAGTGGAATATCAAGGATAGTGCCAATTCTTATTTTTAATATTAACTTACTGATTTTTAGTTGTTTATGATTCTATTTCGGGGCGATGATTAATTTTTGTGTTTGGAGCAAGCCGTTAGTATTTGATTGAAGGTAATAAATACCCGGAGGAATACCGTTGGTGTCAAGAACAGTTCTGTGTCTATCAGCTTTGGATACAGAATACTTCCTGACAGCCAGTCCTGAACTATTTATCAGCACCAGGTCCATATTGGATTCGCCGATTCTGTTCTCATAGATAAATGAATTGTTTACAACCGGGTTGGGATATATTTTGCTGTTACAATCATTATTCACGCGGTTTAAGTTAATGATTTTGGATAAATCCTGTTTTCCGTCAAAGTCAATACTTCGAAGCTGATAATAGAGTTTTCCGCAAGGTGCGCCTTCAACGGAGTATGTATAATAGTTGATCTCCTGCTGATCTTTTACCGGGGGTACCTCTGCTATCTTGTGCATTGATTTTGCATGTCCGATTCCCTGATAAATTTCAAAGTGGCTATTATTAACCTCTTCAGATGTAATCCAACTTAGAATCACTTTGTCGTTAGCTATAGAAGCTGAAAAATCCAGAAGGTTTATGGGTAGAGGGCCGTTGGAGTAGGTTAAAGTTACTTCGTAAGAGATACCCTGATCCAGTTCATTCCGATCTCCATATGCAGTAGCAGTTATTGTGTGTTGACCTGGAGTGGGTACGTACGACTTGTGATTGTTATTACCTATAGAATAGTTAGTATTTATATTGTTGTCATTCAGCGAGGTGAAATTATGATTATTATTGAGGCTGAAGCGGACGCTTGCTCTTGAGTTTAGGTTATTGGTTGTTGCTATTATGTCCAGCAGCGTGGCATCATAGCTATCTAGGTTTACTACCTGGTTATTGGTTATTGGCCCTAAGTCGGTATCGCCATGATACAACCTTAATCCGGTGATTTGAGGAGTTGAGCCTGAACTACTCAAGACATTTACTTCCATCTGGTCACTATTCATGTTACCTTCATTATCAGTAACTGTCAGGGTAACGATATAATTGCCAGGAGTACTGAGGTTAACCGTTAAGTTAGGCTGCCCGCTGAGTGTGGTTTGGGCAGGGCCATCAACATCCCAATCATAATTAACAATTGTTCCGTTTGGGTCATAGGTAAAGCTTTTGATGCTGAAAGAATGAGGTGGGTTTACGAAGGATTTATCCGGTCCCAGATTCACTAAGGGAGTATAATCGGTTGATATATTCCTTTTTAGACCTAATAACCATTCATAAATATTATATCCGCTGCTGAGGTCATAAACCTGATCCCATCCATTATGACCTTTTGATGTTAACAAAGTAATGTATGCGGGGATATATGGTTCATCATCACAACTGTTCAACTCATCAACTAAGGTTTGAGAACCTTTGCGATCGGTTCCTCCTGTAGGCGGAATAGTGCCATCTACTTCGCCATGGAAAGCCCACACAGCCACTTCGTCAAGTGTGCAAATATTTTCAATCGGAGCATTGCCACTGAATGGGACAATACCGGCCATTCTATCAGGGTGTGCCAGTACGTAATCCCAAAGACCTTTGGCTCCAAGGCTGATACCACTGCCGAATATTCGACTTTCGTCTATATTATAATTGCTTATGATATGATCAATGACATTATTGACCATATCAGTATTCCATTCATAATCATTATTTGCCAAATTACTGCATCCTCCTGCCTTTTTAACATGCGGTGCAACTATAATCATGGGAATGTTATTGAAAAAATTGTTATTCTTTATAGCCCCCGGGAGCCCCTTGCCCACGGAGCATGATATATCTGGCCCGATTGCCTGGGCACCATGAAGATAAACTAGCAGTGGATATGCCTCAGAACCGTTATAGCCGGGAGGGGTAAAAATGAGATATTCTACCGTATCGGCAGATTCAACATCCATATTTAAGGCAAAGGATGAAGAATATGCCAGTGTAAAACAGATGGTTAGTTTAATAAATAGCTGCATAATCGTAGTTGGTTTATTTATAACAGATTGATTATGCCAATGTTTAGGTAAGTTTTGGTTATTTTGGCTGAATAAGTTTACCTGTCACAAGGGTTAGTAAATATAAATAATTTTATATTAAAAATTCATATTCTAAATCTTAACTTTCATTCAACTAGTCGATTTATAAATTTGCACTTTAAATATTCTTAGCTTAATTTTTTGCAATGTTTAGGAAATAACTTACATGGCAGAACTTTCGTTCCATATTTTTTAGAAATCTATGGTGCTTATTTATAACAGATTGTGGTTATCGTATTTGTCCTTTAAATGTGTTTTTACTGGTATTTTGACAATAAAAGGAAGTTATTGGTGATGATTGAAACATAGGCAAATAGAGTTTGACTCATATTCTCTTTTAGCTCTTTAGAGTATTTGTATTGTAATATTTTTAATAAAAAATGAATAAAATCTAATGACTTTAGGTTTTTAGGGTATTTAGTTGAATAAATATTGAGAACTGAGCATAACCTTTTTTATATTTAATATAGTGCTAAACATTGTGTAGAGTTGGTTTTTTGTTAGATGAAGAGACTTATCATTATTATCGCCCTTTCTTTGTCAACCATTCCCGGCGTGATTGGTCAGAATATTTCGCAAATAGATAGCCTTTATTCTGTATTGAAAAAAGTTAAGGGTGTTGATCAAATTGACATTTATAATGCTCTTGCCTGGGAGTATAGAAAATCTCATCCCGATAGTACTCTTTACTTTAGCGGCAAGGCCATTGATTTAACCAGGACTTTAAAAATTGAGGGAAGAATAGCCCAATCTCTTAATTATATGGGTGTGGCATATCATTATAAGGGAGATCAGGTAAAATCTTTTGATTACTACAATATGGCTATGGAGGCAGCCATCAAGCACAATGATTCATCTCAATATGCACATTCACTCAATAGCCTGGGGCGCTTATTTGCCGCGCAGGGAGACTTTGTTAAATCCTACGACTATTATTTCACCGCGCTCGAAATTTTTGAAAAACTTAACGACAAAGAAGGGCTGAGTTACTGTTATAAAAGTTTGTCAGAGCTTTACCAGACACAGAATAATTATAAAAAGGCTCTGGAAATGTCTCAGCGGGCCCTTGATATCAGACTGGCTACTGATAATATTCCGGGGCAGGTTTCTATGCTGCTGGAGATGGCCCAAATTCAGGAGCACAACAGGAACTATGAAAAGGTTTTTGATTATTACCTTCAGGCAAAAGTAAAAGCAGAGTCTATAGATGATGTCATCAACATTGCAAATATCAATATAGGCATATCTAACTTATATTATATTCAGGATAAATTTCCAGAAGCATTGATTTTTGCTCAGAAAGCTTCGAATATGGCTGGTAATACAGGTAATCTTAATCTGCTTAGCAGAATAGATACCCAATTGGGTAAGATATATTTTGTGGAAAAGGATTTTGATAAAGCCAGGTATTATTTCAACAAGGTGTTGAATACGGCCTCGCGCTCCAGAGAACTGATGCTTCAGGAGGACGCCTACTTTTACCTTGCAGAGATTTGCGAGGTAAAGGGTAATATTAATTGTGCATATGAAAATTTTCAACGCTTTGCAGAGGTAAGGCAGGCACTGAATAATGCAGAGATGGCCCGCGCCATTGAACGTTCCGAAGCAAGGCTTGAGATTGAGAAAAAGGATAAGGAAAATGAGTTGCTGCTGGCTAACCAGGCTCGTGATCAGGCAGTAATAGACAGACAACGAACTTATAATACGGCTCTTGCCATAATCGTAGGAGCCGTATTGATATTAGTTGTTAATCTCTGGTTTACGAGCAGGAGGAGGCGGAAAGCAAATGAAAAACTACAACAGAAAAATGCTTACATCGCTAAACAGCAGGAAGAGATCAGTGAGCAAAATGATATGATCAACGCTCAAAATAAAGTTTTGCACAAGCATAATGTGGATTTGGCGGAGCTCAATAATGAAAAGGATACTTTAATGAATATTGTTGCTCATGATCTTAAGTCCCCTTTTAACAGAATTAAAGGTATTGGGGAGCTTTTGCTGCTCTCTGGCCTTGCCGAAGAACAGCGAAACTATGTATCCCTGTTAAAGAGTATTTCGCAGAGCGGTATTGACCTGATCCGTGATTTACTTGATGTGAATGCTTTTGAGTATGACAAGCGTAAACCGGAGATATCAAAGGTTGACATCTACAGCTTACTGCTAGATAAAGTAAAGGGCTTTTATGCAGATGCCAAATCAAAGCAAATTGAGTTGCGGCTTGAGGGAGGTGAGTCCCATATATTCATTAATTCGGATAAGGTTTATTTGTCGAGAATTCTTGATAACCTAATATCCAATGCTATAAAATTCTCAGACCCGGGTAATCCGGTTATTCTGAAAGTAGGCAGAACAGAGAGTTATACATTTATTTCCGTAAAGGATTTTGGACAGGGATTTACGGAAGAGGATATACAAAATATTTACAAAAAATTTACAAAACTTAGTGCCCAACCAACCGCCGGAGAGAGCTCTAATGGGCTTGGGCTTGCCATCGTAAAAACTTTGGTAGGTAGGTTAGAGGCAGAGATAGAATTGGAGACGGAAATGGACAAGGGAAGTGAGTTTGTAATTAAATTTCCTTTGAAAGTTACAGTTACTTCTGAAAAAATCACTTCATAATTTTTAGCAGTTAAACCTAAGTTTTCTGACGTCAAAGTATTGAAAATTTTAAATGCTACTTTTATGAAAAAGATGATTTTCTTCTCAGCTATACTTTTTATGTTTCACTTTGGCATGTATGGCTCAAACCAATACCGGAAAAGGTTGATGCCAGACAGTCTGTTCAACATGTGAGAATAGCGGAGGATAAAGCTTCCGGAGAGCTAACAAAGAAAGAAACCAGGCGCTTAGAGCAGCTCCATATTAGAAAGGCAGAGCGTAAAGCAAAAGCAGATGGCGAAGTAACACCTAAGTAAAAATTGAGGTTCAATAAAACGCAAATTCGAGCCAATCGTCATATACGGCAGAAAAACGATGCTCAGGACAGAGATAATAACTATTGAGATTGTGTACATATATACTCCTCAACCCCCTCTTCCAAATCATGAAATTTCTTTGAATATCCAATCCCTCTCAACTTATCCATATTGGCTTCAGTAAAATACTGGTATTTGTCCCTTATATCTTCTGGGGTATCAATGAAGCTGATGTTTTCCTCTTTACCCATGGCTTTGAATACAGCCTTTGTCAAGTCAAGAAACGTTCTGGCTTTACCGCTTCCCAGGTTATAAATGCCTGAATCTTTTCTGTGATGCATAAGCCAGTAGCACACATCAACAACATCCTTCACATATACAAAGTCACGCATCTGCTCTCCATCTTTGTATTGAGCATTGTGAGAACGGAATAACTTCATTGCACCTGTATCCTTTATTTGGTTATAAGCATGCCAAACAACAGACGCCATTCGTCCTTTATGGTATTCATTTGGACCATACACATTGAAGAACTTTAACCCTGCCCAGTAAAATGGTTTTTCTGACTGTTTCAGAGCCCATGTATCAAAATCTTGCTTCGATTGACCGTAAGGATTAAGAGGTTTGAGGCTTGGGATATGTTTTTCATCGTCATTATAGCCATGCTCGCCTAAGCCATAGGTAGCGGCAGAGGAGGCATAAACAATTGGGATTTGGTATTTTACGCACCTTAACCAGAGGTCCTTTGTGTATTGAGTGTTTAGCCTGTTTAGAAGTTCTTCATCAAATAAGGTAGTATCTGTTTTGGCCCCAATGTGAAAAATAAACTCTACTTCTTCGTAATTAACTTCAAGCCACTGGAGGAATACATCCCGATCTACTTTCTCAAGTATTTTTAGGCCCTCGATATTCTTGTTTTTAATCGGGTTGTCAAACTTGTCAACAGCAATAACATTGTTGAAATTTTCAGAATTTAGTTTTTCAATAAGCTGGCTTCCTATAAACCCGACGGCTCCGGTTACTACTATCATATATGTGAATTTTGAGCAAATTAACCCAATGATTTCTTTAAAACGAAGTAGTACCCTCAAAATCTGTTCTCTTTCGTATATTTGCAAAAGATTTTAATGAGCTGAAAATGGTTTTTTTAAGTAGACAGGAACATTTTAATGCAGCACACAAGCTGTATAACCCCAACTGGTCTGAGGAGAAGAATATTGAGGTGTTTGGCCCATGTGCGAATGCAAACTGGCACGGACATAACTTTGAAATGATTGTCACTGTAAAAGGTGATCCCGACCCAGATACAGGATTTGTTGTCGATCTTAAAAAGCTAAGTATATTGATTCGTAAAGAGATAGTAGATAAGGTTGACCATAAAAACCTCAACCTTGACGTTGATTTTATGCAGGGAAAAATGGCCAGCACTGAAAACCTTGTCATAGAGTTTTGGAGGATACTAAGTGAAAAGCTTCCTAAGATCACTTCATCGGCTCAAATGCATTGCATAAAGCTTTATGAAACACCCAGAAACTATGTTGAATACTATGGTTAAACTGGGCTGATGAAATACTTTGTAATTGCAGGTGAGCGGTCGGGCGATTTGCACGCAGGAAATCTAATTAAGGCCCTTAAAGCATATGATACTGAAGCTTCTGTCAGGGGATTCGGTGGGGATTATATGACAGCAGCAGGAGCCGAGATACTGGTGCATTATCGTGAGCTGGCCTTCATGGGTTTTTTAGAGGTGGTGAAGAACCTCAAAACTATAAAAGGACTGCTAAAGCGCTGCAAAGAAGAAATTGATCAGTTCAAGCCGGATGTCATCATTCTAATAGATTATGCAGGGTTTAATCTGAAAATAGCAAAGTACGCAAAGGAAAAGGGAATTGCGGTATACTACTATATTTCTCCTAAGGTTTGGGCATGGAATCAAAAACGAGCTTTGAAGATCAAAAGAAGAGTGGATCACATGTTTGTTATAATGCCCTTTGAAGAGGAGTTTTATAGGAAATATGATTGGAAAGTTGATTATGTAGGTAATCCCGTACTTGATGCGGTTAATGATTATCGGCCAGATATAAAACGTACCAGGCTTGAGGGAGATTACGTAGCTATTTTGCCGGGTAGTCGTCAACAGGAACTACTTAATGTTTTTCCCGTCATAAATCAAACGATAAGGCAATTTCCTGACCAAAAATTTGCCGTTGCAGCGGTAGATAACCTTCCGGGAGAGCTTTATGAGTCAATTAAGAGTAATCGTAATGTTGAACTGGTTTTTGGATATACTTACGATCTGTTGGCGCATGCTAAGGCTGCAATAGTAACTTCGGGAACTGCTACACTGGAAACGGCCATGTGGGAGGTGCCTCAGGTAGTTGTTTATAAGACCAGTGGTATTTCTTATAAAATAGCAAAATGGTTAATTAAGGTGCCTTATATATCCCTTGTGAACCTAATAGCCAATAAGGAAGTAATTAAAGAACTCATTCAGGATGATCTTAATCTTAAGAATCTCTCAGCTGAGTTGACGAAGATTATAAATAACAAGAACTATAGGAGTGGCATCATTGAAGAGTATCGGCTAATGAAGCAACAACTTGACATAGGCCGCGCTTCTGATAATGCTGCAAGGCTTATGGTTAAATATTTGGAAGGAGCAAAAAGAGAAACTGGAAATACTATGAAAAGAGATCTATAAATTCCTTCAAACCATTGATCCAACAAAAAAAAAAGCCCGTTTTTCATTT
This sequence comes from Fulvivirga ulvae, assembly GCF_021389975.1. Taxonomy (NCBI): domain Bacteria; kingdom Pseudomonadati; phylum Bacteroidota; class Cytophagia; order Cytophagales; family Fulvivirgaceae; genus Fulvivirga; species Fulvivirga ulvae. Next base: position 427,171 of record NZ_CP089981.1, on the reverse strand, counting down.
CACGGGCTTTCACTTTCTACATCTTCGCTAAACTCTCTTCCAATACCTTCAGCTTAGCTTCGGCATCGGCTTTTTTCTTCTTTTCCATCTCCACTACCTGGGGAGGAGCGTTGTTTACAAAGCGCTCATTCCTAAGCTTCTTGTCGACAGAAGTAAGGAAGCCACGGGTGTATTCCAGCTCCTTTTGCAGTTCTTCTCGCTCCTTGTCCAGGTCAATGCTACCTGCCAGGGGAATGAAAAATTCATCACCTTTTAAAACGAAGCTGGCTGCATTGTCTTCTTTTTGGTCAGTAGACTCTATAGCCTCAAGGTTGGCCAGTTTGAGTATTACCGGGGTAAAGGTGCTGAACTGCTCGAAGTTCTCAGACTTTATTTTAAGTGTAAGTAAGTCCTTTGGAGAGATCTGCTTTGAGTTTCTGATATTTCTGATGTTTGTGATGATCTCAAAAGCCTGCTCGGCCGAAGCCAGTATTTTTTCATCGTACTTGCCGGCTTTTGGCCATTCGGCTACGATAATGCAGTCTTTGCTATCCCTTTCCTTTAGCTCGTGCCATAGCTCTTCTGATATGAATGGCATGAACGGATGAAGCATCTTCATCAGTTTCTCAAAGAAGTTAATCGTGCTTTCCAGCGTTTTAGGGTCTATCGGCTTTTGATATTCCGGCTTTATCATTTCCAGGTACCATGAACAGAAGTCGTTCCAGATCAACTTATAAATTGACATCAGGGCATCAGAGATCCTGAATTTTGAGAAGTGGTCTTCAACTTCCATTAAAGTCTGGTCGAAACGGGCCTGGAACCAGGCAATAGGAGCCTCATTTTGGACGCCACCAAGGTTTTCATCTACTTCCCAGCTCTTTACCAGCCTGAATGCATTCCAGATCTTGTTGGCAAAGTTTCTGCCCTGCTCGCAAAGCTTCACGTCAAACGGTAGGTCGTTACCGGCAGGAGAACTAAACAGCATACCAGTTCTAACGCCATCAGCACCATACTCTTTAATAAGATCAATCGGGTCTGGTGAGTTACCTAACGATTTGGACATTTTTCTGCCCTGCTTGTCTCTTACTATACCGGTAAGATAAACATTTTTGAAAGGCTTCTCACCTTTATACTCATACCCGGCTATGATCATTCGGGCAACCCAGAAGAACAATATTTCAGGGGCTGTCACCAGGTCATTGGTAGGGTAATAGTAGTTAATGTCCGGATTATCCGGATTTTTGAACCCATCAAATACCGAAATGGGCCATAGCCATGAAGAAAACCAGGTGTCCAGTACATCTTCATCCTGAGTAAGCTGTTCTATGGTTATATTCGGGTCAAGTTCTTTGGCCTTCTCCAATGCCTTCTCTTTGCTTACGCCTACTACATATTTGCCATTAGGCAGGTAATAAGCCGGGATTTGGTGGCCCCACCAGAGCTGGCGCGAAATACACCAGTCACGAACGTTCTCCATCCAGTGGCTGTAGGTATTCTTAAATTTCGGTGGAATAAGCTGAATTTCATCATTCATCACGTTTTCCAATGCGGGCTTTGTGATGTCTTCCATTTTCAGGAACCACTGCATGGAAAGTTTCGGCTCTATTACCGCATTAGTCCTTTCAGAGAAGCCAACATTATTGGTGTAGTCTTCAACTTTCGAAAGCTGACCAACGGCATCAAGTTCCTTGGATATTTTCTTTCTTACTACAAACCTGTCCTCACCTACAAAAATCTGGGCCTTTTCATTAAGCGTACCATCGTCATTGAGGATGTCGATTGACTCCAGGTTGTGCTTAATGCCGAGTTCGTAGTCATTGATATCATGGGCAGGGGTTACTTTCAGGCAACCGGTACCAAACTCCATGGATACGTATTCATCTTCTATAATAGGAATAGACCTGTTGATCAAGGGCACCAAAGCTCTTTTTCCTTTCAGGTGCTGGTGCCTTGGGTCATTAGGATTAATACATATGGCAGTATCACCCAGTATAGTTTCAGGACGGGTGGTGGCCACGGTTAAGAAGGTGTCCTCGCCTTCTATTTTATAATTTACATAGTACAGTTTCGACTGTACCTCCTTATGGATTACCTCATCGTCAGACAATGCAGTCTTTCCCTGTGGGTCCCAGTTTACCATTCTTACGCCACGGTAAATGAGGCCTTTGTTATGCAGGTCAACAAATACTTCGATTACAGCCTCAGACAGGCTTTCCTCCATGGTGAAGCGTGTCCTATCCCAATCGCATGAAGCACCAAGCTTTTTCAATTGCTCCAGGATGATGCCTCCATACTTCTCTTTCCATTCCCAGGCATATTTCAGAAACTCTTCTCTTGTAAGGTCTTTTTTGTTAATACCCTTTTCCTTCAACATAGCCACTACCTTGGCTTCCGTAGCAATCGAAGCGTGGTCTGTTCCGGGTACCCAGCAGGCTTCTTTACCTTCCATACGGGCTTTTCGGATCAGTACATCCTGAATGGTATTGTTAAGCATGTGGCCCATGTGCAGCACACCGGTGACGTTCGGTGGAGGGATGACAATGGTGTATGGTTCTTTATCAGGGTTTGGTTCCGAATGGAAAAATTTGTTGTCCATCCAGTGCTTGTACCATTTGTCTTCTACCGCAGACGGGTCATACTTAGTTGAAAGTGACATATGTTTTTCTGGTTGCTTTAAAAATTTTAAGTCTGCAAAATTATGAAATTAAACCTAATTGAAGGCCTTTAGAGGTCAAAAATAAGACAGCTAAGGGTGCTACACCCCGGGCTTATTTCCTTACTCTTAGCGCCGTGGAATGCTTGCTTCTGGACAGCACAAAAGAGCTTTGTACATGGGCAATATTGGTGTTGACGGATAGTTTGGTCAATAAAAAAGCTTCATAGGCTTCCATGTCTTTGATGATTACCTTGAGAAAAAAATCAAATCCCCCGGCCACGTGGTAGCATTCTGTTACTTCATCAAATTTATTCATTTCATCAATAAAGCTTTCCAGGTATGAGCGGGTATGGTTTTTCAGGCTGATGAAAATAAAAACCGTCAGTTTGATGTCGAGCTTCTTCTGATTGAGCAACGCTACATACTTATCAATGATCTTCTCACGCTCCAGACGTTTGATCCTTTCATAGACCGGTGTAGTGGAAAGCTTGAGCCGGTCAGCAAGAGCTTTGGTGGTGATCCGTCCTTCCTTTTGAAGGATTTCCAGGATCTTAATGTCTGTTTCGTCTAATTTAATGTCCATCGAAATGCTCTTTTTCTGTATTTGAGATGAAATTTATTATTAAAAAGAAAAATCATCTACAAATCTATGTTTAAAAATGTGAAAACACCAGAATAGGGAAAAATTGCAGGACTTCATGATGTAAATCATTGTCAACATGCGACATTTGATATTAGAGTATAAAAATTACCAGAAAACATAGATGAAAGAATTACTTGAGAAGTTTGAAAATAAAAGGCCTGAAGTGGTTTTTGAATGGTACGATGATGAAACCGGCGCAGAAGGCTGGGTGGTGATCAACTCACTGCGTGGCGGTGCAGCCGGAGGAGGTACCCGGATGCGAAAGGGACTGGATAAGCGTGAAGTGGAATCCCTTGCCAAAACCATGGAAGTAAAATTTACTGTTTCCGGGCCTGCCATTGGCGGAGCAAAATCCGGAATAAACTTCGATCCTAACGACCCTAGAAAACCTCAGGTTTTAAAAAAATGGTTTGCTGCAGTTAAGCCGCTTTTAAAAAATTACTATGGTACAGGTGGAGACCTGAATGTGGATGAGATCCATGAAGTGATCCCTATTACCGAAAACAATGGTGTATGGCACCCGCAGGAAGGTGTATTTTCAGGTCATTTTAAGCCTTCGGAGGCCCAGACCATTAATCGAATCGGCCAACTCAGGCATGGTGTGATCAAGGTGCTGGAAGATGAAAAATATACGCCTTCACTGGCCAGAAAGTATACCGTAGCGGATATGATCACTGGCTATGGTGTTGCAGAGGCTCTAAGGCACTACTACGACATCTGGGGCGGTGATATTGCTACCAAAAAAGCTGTGATACAAGGCTGGGGCAATGTAGGTGCGGCCGCAGGTTTTTATCTGGCTCAAATGGGTGTGAAAGTAGTTGGAATTATAGACCGTGAAGGCGGTGTTATTAACGAAGATGGTTTCTCATTTGATGAGATAAAGGCCTTTTTCCTGAACAGAAAGGGCAATCAACTCGTTGCTGATAATATAATCCCTTTTGATGAGATTAATGAAAAGATCTGGGACATGGACTATGAAATTTTCGTTCCCGCCGCAGCTTCAAGGCTGATCACCAGAGATCAGGTGGACAGAATGATTGCTTCTAACCTGGAGGTATTCTCTTGTGGTGCCAATGTGCCTTTTGCAGACAAAGAAATATTCTTCGGTCCGATCGGTCTTTTTGCAGACCAGAGGTGTTCGGTTATTCCTGATTTTATCGCCAACTGCGGTATGGCGAGAGTCTTTGCTTATCTGATGAGTGATGAGGTGAGCCTGGAAGATGAGGCTATTTTTAATGATACCTCAAACATCATTCGCAAGGCTTTGGAGAAGGCGCATGCCGCCAATAAGGAGAAAACCAACATTGCCAGCACTTCTTTTGAAATAGCCTTAGAACAGTTAGTTTAACCTAAACAACAAAGCGTTATGCCAATATATCACCAACTAGGAAAAATTCCCCACAAGCGGCACACGACTTTCAAGAAGCCGGATGGGTCGTACTATTACGAAGAGCTGTTTGGTACCATAGGGTTCGACGGCATGTCGTCTCTGTTATACCATGAGCACCGGCCTACTCAGGTAAAGGAGATAATGAACAAAAGGTCAGTCGCTCCTAAAATAGCCAGAGAGAACAACATCCAATCTTACAGGCTTCGCGGTTTTCAGATCAGGCCGGAAGATGACTACCTGGACAGCAGGAAACCTGTGCTGGTCAACAGCGATGTGTCCATTATCCTGGCTGCCCCGAGAAAATCGGTAAGGGATTATTTCTATAAAAATACGGATGCAGACGAGCTGATCTTTGTGCATAAAGGCTCGGGCAAATTGAGGACTTTTATGGGCAACATTGACTTTAAGTATGGTGACTATCTTCTGGTGCCAAGGGGGATGATCTATATCATGGATTTTGATACCGAGGATAACAGACTGTTTATTGTAGAGTCGAAAAGACCTATTTATACGCCTAAGAAATACCGCAACTGGTTTGGACAGCTTTTGGAGCATTCGCCATTTTGCGAGCGCGATATCAGAAGGCCGTCTGAGCTGGAAACATATGACAACAAAGGCGACTTCATTGTGAAGGTGAAAAAACAGGGCGACCTTTTTGATATGGTGTATGCCCGTCACCCTTTCAGTGTAGTAGGTTGGGATGGTTATAACTATCCTTATGCCTTCTCAATCCATGACTTCGAGCCCATTACCGGCCGCGTTCATCAGCCACCGCCGGTACACCAGACTTTTGAGACTGATGCTTTCGTAGTTTGCTCATTTGTGCCCAGAATTTACGATTACCACCCTGAATCTATACCTGCTCCATACAACCACAGCAACATAGACTCAGACGAGGTGCTTTACTACGTAGACGGCGACTTCATGAGCAGAAACGACATCGAAGCAGGACATATTTCACTACACCCTGCAGGAATCCCCCACGGCCCGCATCCCGGAGCCATGGAAAGAAGCCTCGGTAAAAAAGACACCCAGGAACTCGCCGTAATGGTCGACACCTTTAAACCCCTGATGGTGACTGAGGAAGCCATGGCTATCGCCGATGAGAGTTATTATAGGTCGTGGCTGGAATAATTTAAGCAGGAAGTCAGAAGACCGAAGTCGGAAGGTATGGATATTATATAAAAAATAATGGGATTTAAGTTTGAGAACCTGATAATATGGCAGAGAGCAATGGAATTAGGTGAAAATATAAATGGATTATGTGGCAAGTTCCCTAAAGAGGAAATTTATAACCTTTCATCTCAATTGAGGAGAGCAGGTGACTCTGTTGCTTTTAATATTTCTGAAGGTGCAATCGGTCAATCCAATGCAGAGTTTAAGAAATTCATGGGCTATGCCATACGTTCACTTGCTGAGGTCGTTACCTGTCTTCATAAAGCCGAAAGGCGGGAATATATAACAAAAGAAGAGTTTAAAATACATTATGACTATTCGTACAACCTGATGAATATGATGGTTGCTTTTAAAGAAAAAATACGTTGAGATAGCTGAATTGAAAAGCGGAGTCTATTCTGGATCTGTATCCCACTTCGGGCTTCCGTCTTCGGACTTCGGACTCAACTACAAAATAAGTTGGAATATTAAACCTCGAAAAAATGTCACAAGTAGAAAACACTGAAATAAAGAAGATTTTCAAAGACGCAGAAGACTTCCTCCCACTTAATGGTACAGACTATGTCGAACTGATAGTAGGCAATGCCAAACAGGCAGCGCATTTTTACAAGACGGCTTTTGGCTTTCAGTCGCTGGCTTATTCAGGGCTGGAGACTGGTGTGAAGGACAAAGCTTCATATGTGCTGGTGCAGGATAAGATCCGTCTGGTATTGACCACTCCTTTGGGACAGGGGGGCGAGTATAACAAGCATCTGGACCAGCATGGCGATGGTGTAAAGGTTGTCGCCCTTTGGGTAGATGATGCTACCAAATCATGGAAAGAGACTACTGCCAGAGGCGCTAAGTCATATATGGAGCCTACAAAAGTGGAGGATGAAAACGGGCACATCATCAAATCCGGTATTCATACTTATGGTGACACCATACATATTTTCATTGAGCGCAAAAACTACAATGGCGTGTTTTTGCCCGGCTATAAGAAGTGGGAAACTGTCTACAACCCTGAGCCTGTAGGGCTTCGCTATATAGACCATATGGTAGGTAATGTAGGCTGGAATGAAATGAATAAATGGGTAAACTTTTATAAGGATGTCATGGGGTTTGCCCAGTTGGTATCTTTTGATGATAAAGATATTTCTACTGACTACACTGCCTTGATGAGTAAGGTAATGACCAACGGCAACGGTAGGATCAAATTCCCAATCAATGAGCCGGCTGAGGGCAAGAAAAAATCCCAGATTGAAGAATACCTTGACTTCTATAATGGTTCCGGTGTGCAGCACATTGCCGTAGCCACCAACAACATTATAGAAACAGTAACAGCATTGAGAGACAGAGGGGTAGAGTTTCTTAGAGTGCCAACTACATACTACGATACTGTGCTGGACAGGGTAGGAGAGATCGATGAGGATCTGGATCCGCTAAAAGAGCTTGGAATACTGATTGACAGGGATGATGAAGGTTATCTGCTGCAAATCTTTACCAAGCCGGTATGTGACAGGCCTACTTTGTTTTTTGAAATTATCCAGCGAAAGGGTGCTAAGTCTTTTGGAAAAGGTAATTTTAAGGCCTTGTTTGAAGCCATAGAAAGAGAGCAGGAGCTGAGAGGTACACTGTAATTTATAACTGTAATAAACACCCTCGATCCCCTTTCCTTAACAAAGAAGGGGATTTTGGTTGTTTTGTTGAATTCAAAAAAACCGTTTTAATAAATATGATAAAAGCGAACGACCCATCTCTGAAATCGTGGGTGGAAGTACCGGAAAATTCTGATTTTCCTATACAAAACCTACCTTTTGGTATTTTTAAAACCGATTATATGGAGGCGGGTGCAGGAGTCGCCATTGGCGATTATATCCTCGACCTTACATACTTGCATGAAAATGGCTTTTTAGATGGGCTTGGATTGCCTTCGGGTGTGTTCAATCACCATTATCTCAATCATTTTATTGGCCTGGGCAAGGAGAAGACCCGCGAGGTCCGCAACAGGATCTCCGAACTGCTTGAGGCTGGTAACGATGAATTGCGTGACAATAAGCCAGCCAGGGAAATAGCACTTGTGCCTATGGATGAGGCTGAAATGCTGATGCCGGTGAAGGTGCCCAACTATACTGACTTTTATAGCAGTGAAGAGCATGCGACTAATGTCGGTACCATGTTCCGTGATCCGGACAATGCTTTGCTGCCAAACTGGAAGCACATCCCAGTAGGCTATCATGGCCGGGCTTCTTCTATTGTAGCTTCGGGTGTGGATATTCATCGTCCGAAAGGGCAAACCAAAGCCCCGGATGCAGATAAGCCGTCTTTTGGTCCGTGTAAAAGACTTGATTTTGAACTTGAAATGGCCTTCATTACCTGCAAGGAAAATGGCCTCGGCAACAGTATACCTACAGGCAAAGCTGAAGATTTTATATTTGGTTTTGTGCTGTTCAACGACTGGTCAGCGCGTGACATCCAGGTATGGGAATATGTGCCATTAGGCCCCTTCCTAGCTAAAAACTTTGCTTCATCTATTTCTCCATGGATTGTTACCATGGATGCCCTTGAACCTTTCAGGACCAAAGGCCCTGAGCAGAAGCCGGAAGTACTTCCATACCTTGAAGTAAAAGGTGCTAAAAACTTTGATATCAACCTCCAGGTGTTGTTACAACCGGAGGGTGGTGAAGAAAATGCGATCTGTAACAGTAATTTCAAATACATGTACTGGAATGTGAACCAACAACTGGCACATCATACCATAAATGGTTGCAACATCCAGGTAGGTGATATGTATGCCTCAGGTACTATCAGCGGGCCTACACCGGACTCATACGGATCAATGCTTGAACTGGCCTGGAAGGGTACAAAGCCTATTAAACTTTCTGATGGCTCAGAGAGGAAGTTTCTCGAAGATGGTGATACCATTATCATGAGAGGATATGCCGAAAAAGATGGCTTGAGAATAGGTTTTGGAGAAGTGAAATCAAAAGTTTTACCTGCAAAATAATATGTTGAGAATAGATCCTAAAGAAGTATCTGTTGGAAAAATGCATGGCTATTTGCTAGGCGCCGTGGCACCCAGACCGATTGCATTTGCCAGCACCATAGATAAAGAAGGCAATGTAAACCTCAGTCCCTTTAGCTTTTTCAATTGCTTTAGTGCCAACCCGCCCATATTGGTATTTTCTCCGGCCAGAAGAGGTCGTGACAATACCACCAAGCATACCTATGAAAATGTGCTTGAAGTAAAAGAGGTTGTGATCAACATTGTTAACTATGACATGGTGGAGCAGATGTCCCTGGCCAGTACGGAGTATGGTAAAGGGGTTAATGAGTTTGAAAAAGCTGGCCTTACTCCTGTAGCTTCTGAGATCGTAGGGCCTCCGAGAGTGGGCGAAGCCCCTGCAGCTTTTGAGTGTAAAGTAATAGAAGTGAAGCCATTGGGTAGCGAAGGTGGCGCAGGTAATCTAGTAATCTGTGAAGTACTGCTGGCCCATATTAAAGATGAAATACTTGACGAAAATCAGGTAATAGACCCCTTTAAGCTGGATGCAGTGGCCCGAATGGGGGGTAACTGGTACTGCAGGGCACAGGGCGAATCTATTTTTGAAATCCCAAAACCATTGACTACTCTTGGTATGGGTGTAGATCAGATCCCTGAGCGGATCAGGTATAGCAAAGTGCTTACCGGTAACAACCTGGGACGCCTGGGCAATACCGAAGTGCTGCCTACTGACGATGAAGTGAAGGCTTATGCGGTTAATGAAGAAGTAGGAAAGATATTGACAGGTTCATCAGATGTTGAAGGTGATTTACACAGGTTGGCTCAACAACATCTGGAAAATGGAAATGTCAAAACTGCCTGGAAAATTTTACTCCAGGACTATTAGACCTAAGGTCTGTTAAATCAAGACTTCTGAGGTTTTGGACTTCGGAAGTCTTTTTTTATGCAATTCTATTTTTCTGGTTTACTGCACTCTCGGTCTCTACATCCGGAGCGGCGATCTACATATGGTTTCGGGTCAGTTATTTGGACTTGCTCTTCATATTTTTCTTTACCCGGACATAGATCAGTTTGGTGCGTCCACCCGCTGTCTCTCGTTGCTCAACCTCAAAGTTTTTAATAGACTTAATAAGCGGTGTTAATTTCTGGAACCCGTAATTCCTCGAATCAAAATTTGGTTGCTTTTTTTGCAAAAGTCCACCAACATCACCTAAAAATGCCCATCCGTCTTCGTCTTCAAGATCAGAAATGGTGGAAGATATAAGCCGGATCTCTTTTTGGGTTATCTTATCTACATTACTTTTCTTCTGCGATGTTGTTTCAGAAACATCCGATGAACTTTCTTCCTGTTGGTTTTTAAGTATTTCTATGTATATAAATTTGTCGCAAGCTACAATGAAAGGATTCGGGGTCTTTTTTTCTCCTATGCCGAACACTTGCATTCCTGCTTCGCGTAACCTTGTAGCCAGCCGTGTGAAATCACTGTCGCTGGATACCAGGCAAAAACCATTGACCTTGCCCGAGTATAGGATATCCATGGCATCGATGATCATGGCAGAGTCTGTCGCATTTTTGCCCGTTGTATAACCATATTGTTGAATAGGAGTAATGGCATTCTCCAGAAGCAGATTTTTCCATCTGGAAAGGTTGGGTTTTGTCCAGTCCCCATAGATCCTTTTGATGGTTGGGTTACCATATTTGGCTATCTCCTCCATCATTTCTTTCAGGTAGGCAGAGGGTATGTTATCGCCATCAATAAGTACTGCAAGGTTTAGGTTCATAGTTTTTAATGTTCTGTCCCTTTTTGATGAAGAGGCACAAAATTAACGGTGTTTGCCTGGTTTAGTTATAGCATCTCATACATTTGCGGGCTCTATCAGGTCCCATAAGTTTCCATACAGGTCCTCAAATACAGCCACCGTACCATAGAGTTCTTTTGAAGGCCCTCTCACGATTTTAATATCATTTGTTAAAAGGTTCTGATAGTCCCTTTCAAAATCATCGGTATGCAGGAAAAGGAAAACCCGTCCACCGGTTTGGTTACCGATTCTTGATCTTTGTTCGTCATCAGCGCCCTTCGCCAGCAATAAGCTGCAATTGCCGGAGCCTTTTGGTTTTACAACTACCCATCTCTTGGTTTCACTCATTTTTGTGTCTTCGATCAGGTCGAAATGAAGCTTCCTGGTATAGAACTCAATGGCGGCATCATAATCTTCTACGACCAGAGCAATTTGAACAAGTCTTTGATTCATTTTATGGAAAGTTAATAGCTAATTCTCCCAAAGGTATCCGCTTTGATGAAAAAACCATTTTTAATGAGCATTTTAAATTCTTTCAGGGTTGGGTTGATCAGGTACTCGTCCTCACCAATTTTAATAAATTCAGTGATTTTGTAAAAATCTTTTAGTTCAGCTTGATATTTGATCTTCCCGTCACGGTTAGTTTCAGTTTTAAAGTTTCCCACAGACCAAATACAGATATCCCCGTTTTCAAACTTCTCTATGAGATAGGTGTTCCAAACTTCTTTGTTGTCCTCCCTTTCATTGAGTACCCAAAAGCGATCGTAGGCTTTGAGCACCAGCGAATCTGAGAGCACCTGCGATACACGGAGCATAACCTTGTAATGGAGCGTATCCTTGGTTATGTGATACTTAAATCCCGTTTTATATAGTGAAGACTTATCGTAAATAAGGCTGTCCTTTACTGTAACGGAAGAGGAAGAGTTGATTTCGGCCTGAGTAATAGATCTATCAAAGAGATCAGTATAAGTAAATTCAAGCTCCTTAATATAGAAGGTGTCATTGTCAGCCAGATAAGCACCCCTGATATCTTTCGGGAAAGCTGTTAACGCTTTAGCCCCCAGAGGCTGAGGTTGCTCAAAATATATTCTGGTGCAACTACAGGTGAGTATAATTGCGAATAGAAAAAGACATGGTTTCATATCAGGTCATTAAATAAGGGCACATTACAAGATACGGTTTTTATTTCAGAGTAAGTATCAGGCCGTTTTAATCGTCATTGCGACGACGGTAGGAGGAAGCAATCCCCTGTTCCGAAGGGTGAACTGATCGATAATTCGGATTGAGTTTGTCATTCATAATAAGGGTATTGCTTCTTCGCTTCCCGATAGCTTTCGGGACAAGCTGTACCTCGCTTATCGCAATGACGGTCAATTTGAACGGTTTGCTCAGATCACAACACCAGCAACTGCAATCACTACATTAGTCATCCGATGAATTTACCTAAATATGAAATGCTATCTGAACGGTTATTACATACTAACCTCGAAATTCAACAGATGACTTTAGTCACAATTCACCGATTACCAAAACACCGACCACCGATAACTTCTGCGGTGACCCGTAAGGCATGCTAACCGCTGTCACCCTCAGCGACAACCTCATCAAATAGCCTCTTCACCTGCAGGTCTCCATAGCCATAAATGCTTTCTCGTTTGCAAAACTCCTGGAAAATGGTTCCAAAATTATTTGTTTGCAGCTCAGTCATTATTGTTTTTAATGAAGCTTTTGGCCTTCCGGGAAAATCACCCTGAGGTTGCCGGTCGATGTGGGCTTGTACGGCATTTTTAATAAAAGGATATTTTGATTCCAGCTCCCCGGCTAATTGTAACAGGTTCGTGGAGTCATTAGCTTTATAAGCCTCCCAAAGCTGTGCTATTTTACCGGTCTCCGTAATAGTGAACCTTTCTTTAAAAGCCACCTTTAGGGCAGCGGTGTCCAGCCCTCCAAAGCCATACCGGTTGTGGTGTGGAGGCCTGACCAAGAAAAGCTGAATGTTCTTCTGAAACAACAGGCTGGTAGCAAACCAAAAATTTACCTGACAAAACAGGTCATCTTCAAACCACAAGGTTACGTCACTATTATCGGGTATTGCCGGTATTTTTTCCAGCTCAGGCACTGTTTTGTCATAATAAGCACTTTCTGAGATGTCGGAATCGAGCTTGGATATAAATTTTGCTCTGACAGTGTAAAATTCATCAGGAGTCTTGCCATGAACAGGACCATCCATAAGACATTCCCTTAGTACAATGATATCTCCCGGTAAGTCGGCAGGAAATTGCTCTTTTAGAGAGTCACCGTTGAGTATGTGGTATCTTTTTAGCATTTAGACATGTATTCTTGATTAACTCTCTCAATTCTCGTGTAATTGGGTGAGTCGAAAATATAGAAGTTGGGTCGGTTGAAGGCATAAACATAACTACTTTGCCAAACGGGGTTTCCGTTCTGAAGGTTATCCAAATAGGATGATAGTTTAATAACCAGGTATCATCTACCTCTTGCAAATCTGTAATTGGTACCTGAATGGTTTTAATATAATTCGATATGTAAATGTATTGATTGTCAATGGATACTCTTTTTAATCGCACTAATCCCATATAGATAAGCGGACTGAAAACTAATAATGCCAGAAAAGCGCCAAGTACTCCATCATATTGTCCGCTTGATGTCAGCCCGATAATAGCACCTGTAATACCTGTAACGAAGAGTCCGGGTAATATTACTTTGGCAATGAATGTCAGATTAGAGGATAGTTGTTTTTTATACATTGATCAGAAGGGATAATAACAAAACTACTGATAATCTGTTGATTATGGTCTTGTTGCTATAGAATTCCATTACTCTTTCTAAATCAGGTAAACGGTTTATATTCAAAAAATACTCCAACTGCCATTTTTGGGTCTGCTTTGCTTGTTCGCTTTTCACTTCGTCCCAGGGTGGATAAACCCTGATAGCCCTTTTACCTTCTTTCGCGTCTGTTGAAACCATTCCTTTTTTGATCAGCACCGATTTTGGGAACACAAATTGCCCCAACTTACCTTCGTATTCAACATTCACCATATAAAAATCGAAGGCATCGGTTTCATGGAAAGGTTCGATAGGTCCATTGTCCTTTCTTTTCCAAAAGGTAACGAATTGCCCGGTTTTTTTTGGTGCTACCTTCGCACTTCTGCAAATGATGCTTAGCCCATTAAGTTTAAACCGGCAGGCATCGTACTCTTTGCTTTCCGGTTCGTCACGATAACCGGTCACCTGTAGTGAGCATTGGTCATAAACCTTGTTTTTGAGATCAGTGAGCAGTCTGTTCAAACCTGGATCATTTTAATTCTTTTCCTGATAACTCTTCAAGCTTCTTCCTTTCCCGGGCAGTTAATGAGTCTATTCCCTGACTGCTTATTTTATCCAGCAAATCATTAAGCTCTTCCTCCGGGCTCTTATGAGGTTCAAAAGCCTTTTTTTTCGTTTTTATAAATGGCTTTAAAGATGCACTTTCAACCAGCAAATATTCAGGGTTCCTGTAAACAAATATGAGAAAAATGAGACAGGGAGCCATCAATAGAATAAATATCCAGTAGTTGATAGACAATAGCTCAGGGTCAATGACTATGGTGGTGACCATGCCTGAAATGGCACCTCCCAGATGTGCATCATGGCCAATGTTATCGCTACCCTTTTTAATGCCCCAGACAGTATATGCAACGAAGGCAATGCCAAATGCCCATGCGGGGAAGCCGTAAGGGATAAATAGAAGGGATACTTCAGAAGTGGGAGAGATCAATATGGTGGAGAAAACAATTCCGGAAATAGCTCCGGAAGCACCCAGGGCGCGGTAATCGCTGTGGTTTCGATGAAAATACAAACTGAGTAATCCACCTCCAATTAAGCTGATAAGGTATATTGAAATGAAGTTTTTGATACCATAGACTACCAATATAAACCCACCAAAAGATGACAGAGCCAGCATGTTAAATATCAAATGATACCAGTCGCCATGCAAAAAGGCAGAAGTAAAAACCCTGTAGTACTCCTTGTGTATGAGGATGTGATCAACATCAAAAATGTACTTTTCCCGAAAAGTCGTATCTCTAAAGCCCTGATAAGTAACCAGAAATATGATAGCAATCAAAAGGTAAATAACTGATTCCATTCGGGAGCGGATTAAAAAATCAATTTAATACTTTTTTGTGATAAAAATGTTGCTTTTGTAGAGCTATGATGAACAACCTTCTTATTTTATTTTTTACGTATCAGTAGTGAATGCTTATCAAGGAGAGTCAACTGCAATACAATTCTTTTTCAACCACCATTTCCGGGTGGAGTCTCTTGGCAAAGGACTCCGGGTCAATACGGACACGCTAAAAGTAGGAAACAGATATTTTTGTCGTGGTGAATCTGCTATAAAAGTCATCTTTTAAACCATGATCTGCTTAAGATGATACTCCAGGTGATCAATATAATCATCGATCAGAAATCTCAAATCATTCTCTTCTCCATTGGGCAATAAGAGCGAATAATTTAATGATACTTCTGTTTGCTGTTTTATTATTTCTTTTATCCTTGTATTTAAGGCTAGCCAAACATTAAGCAACTCACTAATATCAGCACTTTGGTATGCATTGGCTTTGACTAGCAGGTCTTGCTCGTAAGGCCTTACCTGATAAGGCTGTTTTGAGAACTGGATTTCAGTAAAGCGCTGTAAATTATTAATAGCGGAATCTATGAGGTGCCCCAGTATTTCTTTTTTTGACCACTTAACAGGAGAGGGTTTGATATCAAATTGTGAAAGCGAATTACTTGTGATGTAATTGGAGGCTTCGGTTAGCAGTTGCTCAAGTCGGAGTGTCGTCTGGTGCATATTTTAAAATTATTAAGAAAGGTTGAATGTAAACTATGAAATTATGGGGAAAGCAAAAATAGCCAAAGATTTTAGAAAGGAGTGAACTCCTTGGCTTTTACGGAGGATCATATTGCTTCACTTTCCGACGGACCTATTGCAAACGCCTTCGTGTCAAATTTTACTTCCCAGCGGAGTCGCTTGGCAAAGACTTCGCGTCAATCCTGGTACCGTAGAATTAGGAGAGACTGAGTTACTGTTAGAAATGAAGGTCATCCGATGAGTTTACCTGGTAGTGGGTGATATAGCACTGGCACACTCTGTTTGCACGCTCACCGGACGACTTATTCAGAACTTATACTATATCCGCCGGTACCGTTTTTGCAATTTCAGAAAAATAATCACGAAGCTCTGCGGCAAATGCTTCTGGTTGCTCCATGGCTGCAAAGTGGCCACCTTTGTTCATTATTTTGAAATTTTGAACATTAGCCATACGCTCCGCCCATGCTTTAGGGAACTGAGCTTCCTTAGGAAAAAGAGATACACCTGTAGGTACTTCAACATGCTGAGATGACTGTAGACCGCCCATGTATCCGGCACGGGCATTTTCTGCGTAAGTTCTTATCGATGAGTTGACAGACTGACTTACCCAATAGATCATAATATTTGTGATTAACTCATCTTTGGTAAAGCAGTTTTCAAGGTCACCGTCATTGTCGCTCCATGCGTAGAATTTTTCGATGATCCATGAAGCCAGACCCACCGGGCTATCGTTGAGCCCGTAACCTAAGGTTTGAGGTTTTGTGGACTGGATCATGTTAAACGCCCCCTCAGTAAAGAACCACTGTTGGATCTGTTGCCCGAATTGTTGCTCGGCAGCAGTCATTGTGCTCCAGTCTTCGCTGCCATTCGGATAACCTACATCGGTTAAATGTATAGCCTTAACCCTTTCCGGGAATTGTACTGCCAGGGATTTAGTGATCAAGGTTCCCATATCACCACCGGCTGCAAAATAGTTGTTGTACCCCAGTACGTCAGTCATCAGCTTATTGAAAAGTTCTGCCGTTTTATCGCTGTTTAAAGCAGTTTGTTGCGAAAACCCAAATCCTGGTATTGAAGGGATTACAAGGTCAAAAGCCTGTCCTCCGGCTGTGGGATTAGTTAGTAGCGGTATAATTTTCAAAAAACGATAAAATGAATCAGGCCACCCATGGCTCAGTATCAGTGGCGTGTTTTTCTCACCTTTCCCTTTTATGTGAATGAAGTGAATGGTTACACCTTCAATATCGGTTTTGTATTGAGGGAATTGGTTGATCTCAGCTTCATGCTTTCTCCAGTCATACTCATTTTGCCAATATGTTACCAGGCTTCGGAGGTATTGTGGGTTGGTACCGAAATTCCAGCCTGCATTATCAGGCTCGTCAGTCCATCGGGTTTGCTTTAATCTAACTGATAGATCATTTAATACTTCCTGGGGTACGTTAATTTTAAAAGCTTTCATATCTGTTTTGATTATTTGTTTGATACAAAGCTAGTGACGCCATGGCAGCGGTCATTGTAAAAAATTTACCTCTCGCCACTGCCCGGTTTATCTTCCGGCGGGTTCAGGATCATATCAGATACTAAATTGTTTTCTTCCAGCATTTGCTGTGATTTAAGGTACTCCATCGGCTTTAAACCTGTAAAATGCGAGAAATCTTTAATCAGGTGAGCCTGGTCATAATAACCATGCCTATGTACTATGGTAAACCAGTCAATGCTGTCTTTGTGTTTCTGGATCTCATTTACCACCTGGTGGAACCGATAGATCCTTTGCAGGTATTTCGGAGAGAAGCCAGTATGTTTTTTCAGTAGGTGGATTACATGCTTTTGAGAGAAGCCTGACTTATGCATCAGCCAATCAATCGGCTTATCGATGTTCTGGCCTATAAACCTGACAATGTCATGTTCCATACTCTCGTCTACCGAATACTGCAAAAAGTACTGCTCTATCAGGTCAAATTTTGATGCGATGTCTGGCACACTCAGAAGTTGCTGATAAAAATCGCGGAAGGAGTTGCCCAAGATAGCTTCTGCTTCAATGCCCGCATGACCTATGGCGGTAACGGGTATTTTGGTGAGGGAAAAGAAACCTCCTGTAGTAAAGCGGATGCTGATAATTGTTGAGTTCAAATTGTTTTTGTACACTATTGCCTGCTTTTGTACCCCTGAGATCCAAGCGTGTTTCATTTCAATTTTGCTCCCTTTCTTGTCTGGAAATACCGTATTTAAAGTTTTGTCATTAAGCTCTATAACCAGGTTAATACCACCTTCCGGAAGTTCTTTGATATAAGGTACGGGTATTGATCCGCTTACATAAACGATATGTTGGATGAAATTTGATAATGGAAATTCAGGAATACGTTGGTGTACAAGCATAAATAGCAATTGGGCTTTGGTGCCGAAAACTTTAGCACCGGGCTTTTCATTTTTACGTTAAGAGACCTTGAGAGGTTCAAATTACCCATACTTTCACCTCATCAGGCAGAGTTACCAGCAAATAGTAACCAATTGCCACATTACCACAATTTGCGCTCTTCCCGAAAATACCTACTTTTAGCGGTTATAAGCTAAAAATAATATTGTTGAAACTACACAACCCATATCTTGTCTCAGTTCTTTTTGTTATTGTGGTGTTAACCACTTCACTGCCCTCAATGGGGCAGCAGTCCGATACTGTGCGGCGCCAGAAAAAACTGAAGATAACACCTCTTCCGGCCTTATTTTATACTCCAGAAACCCGGTTAGGTTTTGGAGGACTGGTGTCGGGTGTGTTTAACCTGGGAGACCGTAAGACAACCCGCAACTCCAATGCGGAAGTACTGGCGGCTTATACATTGAATAATCAGATTATTCTGCGTACCAGAAACAATCTCTTTACGAAAGATGAAAAGTATGCCCTTTCCGGAGAGCTGAGCTTTTACGACTTCCCGATACTTTACTACGGCGTGGGTAACGATACTGACAAAGACCTTGAAGAAGAGTTGGGCTATAAAGTCTTCATATTTCAGGAGCGTGTACTTCGGCAAGTCAGGAAATCTTTATTTATCGGTCCCCAGTACCGTTACAATTATCTGTATGACATCGAGTATGAGCCAGAAAACCTTGTTGATGATTCACCTTTCATCTACAGCGGAGCCGGCACCAATTCAGGTTTAGGGTTTTCCACAATATATGATACTCGTAATAATGTACTTAATGCTTCCAAAGGAGTTTTCCTCCAGTTTTCAACCTTCTTTCATGGAGAAGCTTTAGGAGGTGATTTTAATTTCAACAGATATACGGTAGACCTGCGAAGATACTGGATGCTTAAAAACGGAGATGTCATTGCGGCCCAGTACTTTGGTGAATTTAATACCGGGAAAATTCCTTTCCGTGAAATGGCGCAATTGGGCGGAGAGAATATTATGAGGGGTTACTATAATGGTCGTTTTCGCGATGACGAGCAAATGGCCGTGCAGGTTGAATATAGAAAACAGGTCATCCCCTGGCTTGGTTTTACGGCTTTTGGTGCTTATGGAGACGTATCAGACGATATAGGAAATTTCGAAATTGGCGACTTTAAGTATGCTGTTGGAGCCGGACTGCGCATTATGGTCAATAAAGCCGACAGACTCAATATCAGGATAGATTATGGTCTTGGGGATGACACCAGTGGGTTTTATTTTGCTATAGCCGAGGCTTTTTAATATACAAATAGTGAATATAACGTAACCTTTACATTTGTATGTCGTTTATTACTAATGGTTTACAGGTTGAAATTAAATGCTGATTATTGAAAATGCCGGACAAGTTCCCGGCATTTTCTTTTTAGCCTCTTATGCTCATTTCAAACTCAGGCTTGCAACATGAACCTCGCCATTGAAATCAGTAATTTCGGGATCAAACCTAAAGCCTGTGGAGTAAATGGATTGGAAAGTAAAACAAGTAATGTGAAACTTGCTGCTGAAAATCAGTAAACCGCGCTTATTGTTATATTATTTCCCTTTGCCTACTGCTATTAAAAATTGCCTGTTAGCAAAGATGCGAAAATTTTAAGGTCTTCCCGGAAATTCCGTTTGAACCCAATTTCGTTCCTATTGCCGGTTTAGTAGGTCGCTAACTGCTATTAAACAGCTTCAAAATGTCGTATATCATCATTAGTTCGACCTGGCCCGGTCTCTTCCCAACATTTTTCAACCGGACAACGTTAATCAGGTACATATTTTAACTAAATAACACATCATGAAAAAATACAACCTAACTTTCTTATTGGCTGTTATAGCCTTAATAGCTTCACCGCAGCTATTTGCACAAAAAAAGATGAAAAGTCCTCCGGCCCAGGCAAAAGGCCAGATCAGTGGGGCTAATGTAGTTATTGATTACCATCAGCCATCAGCCAATGGCAGGACAATATTGGGGGATTTGGTGCCATATGATGAGGTATGGAGAACGGGAGCCAACAATGCCACTACATTCGAAGTAGACAAAGATGTGAAAATAGAAGGGCAGACATTGCCAAAAGGTAAATATGCATTGTTTACTATACCGGGAAAGGATGAGTGGACGATCATCTTCAATAAAAACCATAACCAGTGGGGTTCTTCCAACTATGACGAAGCAGAAGATGCACTGAGAGTTAACGTGAAACCAACAAAAACCAGCAAGTTTGTAGAAACATTCACGATCAATCCCGAACAGGATGGAGTAGTCTTGTCATGGGAAAACACCAAAGTGAAGTTTAAAGTAGCAGATTAAATTCTTTCACCGATATTCGCAGCCGGATCAACCTTTGTTCCGGCTTTTTTTATTATATTTTTTTAGCACTATATTACCTGTTTATTCATATTGTTTTAAAATGAGGGAAAAACAAATTATCGGCCGCTATGATAAAATTGACCTGCCAGATCTGCATCTTTTTGAACTGGATGCGAAAATAGATACAGGAGCATATTCATCGGCCATTCATTATCATCATGCGGAGGTTATCGAGAAAGACGGGAAAAAAGTATTGCACTTTACACTTCTGGACCCTACCCATCCGGACTACAATGATAAGAGCTTCTATTTTGATAAATTTGAGGAAAGAAATATTAAAAACTCGTTTGGTGATTCGGAGAGGAGGTTTGTGATCAAAGCGACCATTACAATTTTCGGCAAGAATTATGAAACAGATTTTTCACTGAGTGACAGAGGCAGTCTTAAATTTCCTATTTTGCTGGGGAGAAAACTATTGCAGAAGGGGTTTGTTGTTGATGTAGCCAAGTCTAACCTATCATACAAATTAAAAAACAAGAAATAATGCAAATTGGCATACTATCTAGAAACTCTGACCTGTACTCTACCAAAAGGCTTGTGGAGGCATCTGAGCAAAGGGGGCATCAAGTTGAAGTAATAGATCATTTAAAATGCACCATTGTAATGGAGCAAAATAAGCCCTCCATTCTTTATCACGGGCGTTCATTGGATTATATTGATGCTATTGTTCCGAGAATAGGTGCTTCGGTGACGTTTTATGGCTCGGCGGTAGTCCGGCAGTTTGAAATGATGAAGGTTTTTACTGCTGTGGAATCGCAGGCACTCATCCGTTCGAGAGATAAGCTTAGGAGTTTGCAGATCCTTTCCAGGGCAGGGCTGGGGTTGCCCAAAACCGTGTTTACCAACTATTCTCGTGATACTGACGATATCCTGAATGCTGTAGGTGGAGCGCCGGTAATTATTAAACTTCTGGAAGGCACTCAAGGTTTAGGCGTGGTATTAGCAGATAACAGAAAATCTGCTGCATCTGTAATAGAAGCATTTCATGGACTGAAAGCGCGGGTGATCGTACAGGAATTTGTAAAAGAAGCAGGAGGGGCCGATATTCGGGCCTTTATAGTAGACGGGCAGGTTGTTGGAGCTATGAAAAGACAGGCTAAGGAAGGCGAGTTCAGGTCTAATCTGCATCGTGGAGGTACCTCAAGTATAATTAAACTCTCCAGGAAAGAAAAAAGCACAGCTATCGAAGCTGCAAAAAAAATGGGGCTGGGTGTAGCAGGTGTGGATATGCTGCAATCATCACGTGGACCACTTATTCTTGAGGTAAATTCATCTCCGGGCCTTGAGGGTATTGAGAATGCGACGGGGGTAGATATTGCCGGAAAGATAGTAGAATACCTGGAACGCAATGCAGGAAAGAAAAAAGGTAAAATACAAAAGGATAAAGTGAATGCCTGAAATTGTCATAGATGGACATAAAGTTGCCAGGGGCGAAGAACTGCAGATCAACGCTCTGATTGCTCGTTTACCTACAAGAACGCCCATAAACATACCAGTGTTTGTAAGCAGAGCCAAAAAGGCGGGGCCTACACTGCTCGTTATGGCTGGCGTTCATGGAGACGAAACCAACGGTATAGAGATCATGCGGAGGATCATCCGCAATAAATATTATAAACCCACATGTGGTACGGTGATAGCCATACCGGTTTTTAACGTTTACGGGTTTATTAACCATTCCCGGGGATTACCCGATGGTAAGGATCTTAACCGCTCATTTCCCGGATCTAAAAACGGCTCACTGGCAAGCAGAGTGGCCTATTTTATGACGAATGAAATACTGCCCCAGGTAGATTTTGGAATAGACTTCCATACCGGAGGTGCCAGTCACAATAACTACCCTCAGATCAGGGCACATTTTCAGTCAGAAGTAGAGTTTGAAATGGCCAAGGCCTTTGGCGCTCCTTTTATTATTGAGTCTCCGTTCAGAGATAAATCACTAAGGAAAACTGCGGCACGTGCAGGAAAACCAATATTGGTTTATGAGGGAGGGGAAACACTGAGACTCAGGAAGCAGGTACTGGACGTGGGAGTATCAGGTATGCTGAGGGTAATGAAGCACTTAGGCATGCGCGATGATGCACCTGAACCTGTTCATGATCCCATATTTATAAAATCATCGGTTTGGGTGCGCGCCAAACATGCAGGGCTACACCACGCCCATGTGCGTAATGGCAATAAAATTGAAAGAAACCAGAACCTGGGGCTAATAACAGATCCATACGGACAATTTGAAAAAATTATAAAATCGCCGGTCAACGGCTATGTAATAGGTATCAATAATTACCCTGTAGTAAACATGGGTGATGCTTTGCTCCATATCGGAAGCGAATAACGGGCACAAGGAATGAATACTGAGCTAAAAGATCAATATAATAAGTTTAAGCTTATCGTTGAGGACGACTTTGTGGCAGTACTCCATGCGAAGATCGAAGCTCAGGTTAGTTTTCTTGAAAAGGTTGAAGCACTGCAAAGAAAAATTGCAGGAGAAAGACTAAAGGCAGATCTGATTTCCGATGGCCTCAGAAAAACCTGTACCTACAAGCGTGCCCTGCTGGACCTTGTGGAACAAAGGTTTGAATTACCGGAGAGGGCCAATTTTGATAGCGATTTTACTTCTTTTAACCTCCACGCCGAAGAATATACAGACCAACTTGCAGAGGTGGTCGATCTACCTCAGAACATAAAGCGATTTGAGCCTCAGCAAGGTGATTCAGCACTGCTCAGGTTTGGTAAATGGTGGAAAAGATTCTTTTACACTATTTCAAAATGGCCGGAAAAAACACGTAATGGCTTTCGAAGGCTTTTCAAAAAGCAAACCGTTCCGTTAAGGCCTTGGCGTCATCGGGTGAGGCTGAGAAACCTAACCACATACTACTTAAAGGAGAAACTGCCAACAGAATTGCAGGTACTTCTCACCAGGATGTACCAGGACTTTTCCATATCGTCAAAAGTTTGCTGGGAGGTTGACAGTAAAATAGATAGAGCCTTTGAAGCTTATTTACATGGGGAGGAGCATGCCTATATAGTAGATGAGACAATCGTTGCACGCATCCATGATGTAGTGGCTCACCTTCGTAAGCTGAAAAATGAACTACAGGAAGAGGCAGACGCTATATACACCCGTATTTTTGAACAGTACTCGACGGCCTATGAAAAAACAGGGACT
This sequence comes from Fulvivirga ulvae, assembly GCF_021389975.1. Taxonomy (NCBI): domain Bacteria; kingdom Pseudomonadati; phylum Bacteroidota; class Cytophagia; order Cytophagales; family Fulvivirgaceae; genus Fulvivirga; species Fulvivirga ulvae. The sequence goes on along the minus strand of NZ_CP089981.1, from coordinate 403,709 downwards.
ATTGAGATATCCAACGGAAGATTCCGTTCACGGAAGATAAAAAAACAGCACAGATCGCTGAAAAGCCACTATAGGTCGCTGGTTAATGGATGGAATAACACACTGCTGGTCTTGTCTGATGATTGGGAAATAGACCTTGAGATTTATGTTATCATTTATACCAGCCTGGAGGTATACTACAACACCCGGGAAAACCTGAAAACAAGGCTTGAAATAGTTACTTCCCGCAAACTGAATGAAATTAAATCGGTACTTGAAGATACAAGAATGCACCTTCGAGACCATCAGAAAGGTGAGGACTTAAAAGAGCTAATTAAAAGTGAGCTGGGTAACCTCAGAGAACGGTTAACACCCTCTCTTCTGCCCGAGGCCAACGATCTCATACTTGCCCAGGATTTCCCTGCGTTAGTAAATAATCTGGAATCGGAAACAGATCGGCTCATCCAGGGTATCTCTACCCGCAGGTCCGTAATGAAGGGTGAGGCTTATGACCAACCCATAAGAACGAACGCATTAAACTTCGTGTCTCCGTATGAGTTGATCAATTTTGAGTCATGGCCACTATTCCAAAAAATACTCAAATCAGTTAAACTGTCGATTACAGACAACCTCAATGAGGTCCAGAATGATATTATAGATGTAGGGCAGATAGCTGAATTTAACCTGGAGTCGGCGCTGTCACTATTTGATGACGATGCGAGGTCTGACGACCCGGCCCGGATAGCAGCAGAGGGGATCGAACGGACTATTGAAAAAGTAGAGACAATCTCGGATAAACTAAAAGGGCTACAGCAATCCATTGATGACGATCTTTACAGAGGACTTGAAAAGTTTAATGGCAGCCTCATCAAGTTTACCAACAATGAGAATATTTATGACATACGCGTACGGATAGCTAAGGGCAAGGCCCTGGATCGCAGTACGCGGTTTAAGGAAAAGCTGGTACATAACATCAGGAATTTCCTTCCCACGGTTATGATCTATATCAGGACCAGGTACAGAAAAGTGGCTGCTTTTGTGATGGAGACGTCCAAAAAGATTGGTATAACTGGTCAGCAAAAGGATATTTCCACCGAGCTGGCAGACTTCCTCGCCGAAACTGAAAAATCCATAGGAAAACTTCCCTTTGTTTATCAAAGACTCTTCAGAACTGACCCGCTGACGGATGTTAACTTCTTTGAGGGGAGAAAAACGGAGATGCTGCAACTCAACAATGCGTATAACAACTGGACCAAAGGACGTTTTGCTTCGGTAGTAATAACCGGAGAAAAGGGTAGTGGAGTTACAACCCTGCTGAATTTTTTTCTCAATGACCTGACCACCAGTAGTAAGGTATACCGTTTTTCTGTTGAAGGTCATGTGGAGACTCCCACTGAAATGCTCAGCTTCTTTTCCTTGCAGTTCGATAGCAAGTTTGATACGTTCGATAAATTGATCGTTTTCCTTAACCAGCAAAAGCGCGTGGTAGTACTTGAGAATATTCAAAAGCTTTACCTGAAGCGAGTAAGTGGTTTTGCTGCATTAAGGCTATTTTCCGAGTTGATCTCCCATACCAGCAAATATACCTTTTGGGTGGTGGGTGGAACCCGGTATGCCTGGGAATACCTACACAAAACAATTAATTTATCTGACCATTTCAGTTACCATATACCGCTTAAGGATTTTGATAACCAGGCAATTGTTAACATGATCAATAAACGACACAAAGTAAGCGGTTATAACATACGGTTTGAGCCGGCACCATCAGACCTTAACCAGAGAAAGTTTAAAAAACTAAGTGATACCGAACAGCAGGCGGGTTTACGTGACAGCTACTTCAATAATTTGAATAAAATAGCCAAGAGCAATGTAAGCCTCGCTTTAATATACTGGCTAAGGTCTGCCAAGGAGATTACGGGAAACACTATAGTGATAGGCTCCATGAAGGACAAAGACTTTTCGTTTATGAATAATCTGCCTGCCAATAAGGTTTTCGCTCTGGCCAGCCTGTTGTTTCATGATGGCATGAGTGAAGAAGGGTTTTGTAAGGTTACTGGCTATTCGCCAGGGAAAGCCAGAGCTGTTTTGCAGCCCATGTTTGAAGATGGGATTATAGTACTGAATAAAAACGAATATCAGATTAACCCATTGCTTTACAGACAAACAGTGTCGATGTTAAAAATGAAAAACATAATTCATTAGCAACGTGAAAAGATTGATCATACTATACTTTCTGCTGATTGCATTCGGCATTAGCGGATTTGCCCAGGAAGAGAATGATACTGTTTCCAGGGCTTTGGTTGTGGTGCCGGTTGATAGTGTGGAAGTGAAAATTGTAAAGGCTGATTCTTCTGAATTAGACCAGGTAGAGAGGGATGTGGTTGAAGGTGTAAAAGATGACCTGCCACAGATCTCAAAAATTATCTCTTTGGGGAAAGTATTCTGGACCATCATATTTATCCTCATCGGTTTTGTCTTTGTAAGGTTTTTAGGCTCTATACTGGAAAAGCTTGCCGAGAAAAGCACTAATTACAGAATTACAATCAAAGGGCTGATCCCGGTGGTGAAGATATCGATCTGGCTTTTCGTAATCTTTATTGTTATTGCAGGCATCTTCAGGCCTAAAATTGCTACTGTTCTGGCTGTTACCGCATCTATCGGTATTGCTGTTGGCTTTGCCGCTCAGGATATTCTGAAAAATGTATTTGGAGGCATTATGATCCTTTTTGACAGACCCTTTCAGGTAGGAGATAAAATTGAAGCAGGGGAATATTATGGCGAAGTAGTGGAAATAGGGCTGAGGTCAACCCGGATAGTAACGCCGGATGATTCGCTGGTGAGCATACCGAACGGGGAGCTGATGAACAAGTCAGTATCCAACTCCAATAGCGGTGCTGCAGACTGCCAGGTAGTGGCGGAGATATATTTGCCGATAACGGTAGATACCGAAAGTGTGCGCCAGATAGCTATAGAAGCAGCCCAGGTTTCCAGGTTCATATATCTAAATAAACCTATCGTAGTACTCTTTTTTAACGAGGTAAAAGAGCGCAGGTCATACCTGAAAATGAGATTAAAAGCCTATGTTTCTGATATTAGAAACGAATTTGCTTTCAAAAGTGATATGACGGAGATCGTAATGCGGGAACTGCTGCGCAATAAACTCGTAGACCCTGATGACCTGAAATAAGTGTCGTCACACGTTTTTATCCTCCGGAAGCACAACCTATTATCAGTGGCCAGGCCTCCATTTGCTCCCCGCAAAAAATATTATTACAGGATGTTACTACATACCGGCCCTAGTGTATTCATGAGCATATCTTTTGAGTTTTTTGAAATATTTTTTGCAAATGGAAATTATTTTTCCTTTGCTGTCGTTGCAGTCAAGGTTGGCGGATCGTTTCAAATTAAGTACTATTAAAGTTGTATTCCTCTATGAAGAAAGTTTTAGTTCTCACCGGCTTGGTGCTCCTGCTAGCGGGCAATTCTTTTTCCAACAGTATCAAACTTGATGAAAACATCTCCTCTTTAAGCAGTTTTATTCAAAACAGCTACAGCAAACTTCAGTTTGAAGGTAAAAAACCAGACTTCGATATTTACAAAAAAGGGCTTATAGGTTACCTGAACCTGAAAAAGCAAAACAGGCTTTCCAATTCGGGATTGCTTACACTTATTGATTTTCGCTTATCTTCCAACAAAAAGCGTCTTTGGATCATAGATCTGAAGCAAAGCAAAGTGATCCATCATTCACTGGTAGCGCACGGACGAAATACCGGAAATGAATTCGCAACCAAGTTTTCCAATGTGCCTAATTCCAACAGTTCCAGTCTCGGCTTTTACATTACAGGAGAGACCTATTATGGTAAGCATGGTCTTTCTTTAAGGCTTGACGGTATTGAGCCGGGCTTCAATAATAATGCACGTGAGAGAGCGGTGGTCATGCACGGTGCTGACTACGTTGACCCATCATATACCAAGAGCTATGGAAGAATAGGGAGAAGTTTCGGATGCCCTTCCATACCTATGAAAGGGCATAAGGAGATCATTAAAAAGCTGGCTAATAAAAGCTGCATGTTCATTTATTATCCGGACAAAAATTACCTGGCAAATTCAAAGCTGGCCAACGAGGCCTCTGCTTATGATGTACTAAGCCAGGCTGATTTTTCGCTATAATATTAAATGGAAGGCGGGCCTTGCTGCATGGCCTTCCACAATACACCATCTCGTTCATAAATATCTTTCCTGAAATTTATCCGGTCATGTTCGTCTACAAATGATGTCCAGTAAAGCAGATGGACATAGATCTCCTCGGAGAGCATAACGGTAAGGTTTTTCTCTTTGCCGACTGTTTTGTCGATTTTTTCCCTCGTCCATCCCGCAGGATGGTGTTTCAGCACATACTCTGCCATATCGATAGGTTTTGATAACCTTATACAACCGGAGCTCAGGGCCCTGTCTGTTTTGCTGAATAATTCGCGGTGATTGGTGTCATGCATGTAAACGTTGTAAGCATTAGGGAATATAAACTTTACCTGTCCCAGGGCATTGTTAGGCCCGGGGTCCTGCCTGATCTGGTAAGGAAAATTTTTGGGGGTTACCTCTGCCCAGGCAATCGAAGAAGGGTCAATTTCAGTGTCTCCGCTAATAACTTTCATATTCTGTGTTCTGAGATAGCCTACATTTTTCCTGATAGCCGGCAGCACATCGTTGGCAAAAATGGTGGGTGGTACCGTCCAGTAAGGATTAAATACGAGGTACATCATTTTATTGCTAAAAACAGGTGTTTTGCGATAGGGTTTACCAACTACCACCGACATTTCCATTTCCAGTTTGCCATTTTTAATTACTTCCAGCTCATAGTTGGCAATATTTACCAAAATATAATGTTCACCAAGGTCAAGGGGTAACCAGCGGCAGCGCTCCATATTTAAAATAATCTGCTCTATTCTTTTTTCTACAGGCTCATTGAGTATGGCCAGAGAACTTTTGCCAACAGCTCCATCAGGCTCCAGGCCGTGCCTTCTCTGAAATGTTTTAATGGCTTCCTCAATAGTGCTGTCAAACAAATTAACGCTATCGGTATGGGTAGTGCTGATATCGCCGGTGACAAAAAGGCGATTCCTTATTTGCTCAACTCTGGGGTCTGTCATACCTGTCCGCAATGTTTCTCCTCCCTCTATTACGGGCCATCCGCCTTTTGTCTCAATTTCCCGATACAGCCTGAGGGCTCTTTTTAACCTGACGTATGTTTTGTACTTAGGTTTTAAACCGTTCAGGCTTCTGGCAATTTCAATATTTTCAAGAGACCCGCTTAAGAGAATCTTGAGGTCTGTCTCTTTCCTGTTTACCTGCCATTCCGCAACGATTTTTTCGGGATTAACCTTACCGGAAAGCAGGTGAGAGGCATACAGCAGATAAGCATCAGTAAGCAACACATCCAGAGCCGGGGTCATGCTTTTCAGGCCTTTGAAGTTCTCCTTAAGATACTCGTAATGATAATCCTCGGTTTGTAACCCCTCCTCCGAAGCCAGCTTGATCTGTTCTATTAGCTCATTAATGTTATCTTCATGTGTCCATGCACGCTCAAAGCCTCGGCTATAGTAAAATTCAGGCAGGGTCTTTTTGCAAAACAATGGCTGTCCATCGATGTTGTATTCTTTGTTCTCGATGATTTTACGCAGGCCTTCGTCTGGCTGGGCCTGAGTATGAAAGGGCAAGAGTAAATAAATGGCAATAAATAAAAGGGTGTAAATACCAGTTTGTTTCATTTCTATTATTGATAAACGTCACCTATGAAATTAATCATCACAGGTTTACGGTGAAAGGGATATTGACAATAATGTTTAATAGGCAAAGGTTTGCTATTCGGTAATGCTGATTACACGGAAGAGAGAGTAACAGCCAAAATCTATTTGGATTGATCTACTATAAAATAAACCTCCTGAATCTTTCCTTCACTTACCTTATATATAGCAATAGCTCTCATGGCCGGTTTAGACTTATCGAAAATCACATTTTCGTGGTCTATTACCGTATGGCCTTCCACTATCCGGTTGACCAGCTCACAGTGTAGGTCTGGCATCTTGTCAAACATATCACTGTATCTTTTTTGCATATTTTCCTTCCCTGTATAAAGTAGTGTAGCCGGGAAGTTGTAGACTTTTACAGAGTCGCTGTAAGCAGAAAGAAAGGTCTCAATATCACGGTTGTTATATCCATCCAGTTGGAGGTCTGCAAGTTCTTCAGGAGTCTGTCCGTAGGTTAAGGTAGCGGCCGTGAGGACAACGATAAGGATAAGGATTGATTTCATCTAATCTTTACGGCTAAAGCCATTTTTTACGTTTAAAATAAATGATCATGGCGATGCTTGTGGCAATCATAATGCCCCAGACTGCCGGGTAGCCGTATTTCCAGTTTAGCTCAGGCATATGCTGGAAGTTCATGCCATAAACACCGGCTATAAAAGTGAGCGGAATGAAGATTGTAGCCATGATGGTCAAAACCTTCATAACTTCATTCATTTTATTGCTTATGCTGGTCATGTACATATCTGTAAGGTTGGTGACCAGGTCTCGATAAGTTTCAAGGGTTTCGATAACATGTATCGTGTGATCATAAACATCGGAGAAGAAAGGCAAGGTGTCTTTTTTGATGAGGTGGTATTCTCCCTTTGTGATCTTGCTCAATGCTTCCCTCAATGGGTATACGCTTTTTCTCAAAAAGATCAGCTCTCTTTTCAATTGCTGGATATCGTGGAGAGTCTTTTTGGTAGGCTCATCATACACCTCATCCTCCAGGATGTCTATACGCTCTCCAACCTTCTCCAGTATGATATAGTAGCTGTCTACAATCGTATCTATGAGCCTGTAAAATAAATAATCGGCGCCTCTGCTGCGGGCCCTGTTTTTGCCTGTGCCCGTTTGTCTCAAGCGGTCCCGGAAACCTTCGAAAAGGTCACCTTCCTTTTCCTGAAAGGATAAGAGGTAATCTTTGCCCAATACAAAGCTGATCTGCTCGTATGTAATATTCTCGTCAGTTAAATTATAAAGGGTTTTTAGTGTAAAAAATATCTGTTCCTGATATTCTTCAGCTTTAGGGCGGTGTTCCGTATTAAGTACATCTTCCATCAAGAGAGGGTGGAGTTTAAAATGTTCACCAATCTCCTCTATTAATTTCACATTGTGAAGGCCGTCAATGTTTACCCAGTTTACCTTGCCGGAGTTAAGCTGTTCCAGTACATCTTCCGAGCTTTTACTGCAGAACTCTATAATGTCCTGGCTATCGTAGGATATCAGGTCTACCTGCGATTTTTCAGTGAGCTTATCGCCCATGAAAATGAGAGTGCCCGGAGGCATTCCTGCTTTTGCCTTAGGGTTTTTAATACCTATGAGTTTGGTAAGCTTGTTTATTCGTGGAAGTTGCATCAGCTTTCTTTTTTCTCTTTGTAAACAATAGTACGATGCGGAAAGGGTATTTCTATCCCTTCTCTGTCGAACCGCTCTTTAATGGATTTGTGCAGGTCACACTTCATAGCAAAACCATCGGAAGGGTGGTTTGCCCATACAGAAGCCCGAAGATTAACGGAACTGTCTCCGAAGCTTAGTAACCTGACCACCACATCGGGATTGTTGTTGTCAATCTCCTCCTGCGTTCGGTTATCAATATGTAAGGGGTGTGCCATGGCTTCCTCCTGCATTATTTTTATAGCCAGGTCAATGTCAGAATCATAGCTGATGCTCATTAAAATAAACATGCAGGTCTTGTCATCTGTAAGTGTTGAATTGGTAATGGTCTGCTCACTGATAATGGAGTTGGGGATCACTATCCGGCGATTTTCAAAATTTCTGATTATGGTATGCCTCAACGTGATGTCCTCTACAGTGCCGGCATGTGTCTCCCCGATGTTGATGAGATCGCCAACACGAAAAGGTTTGAAAATGACAATGAATATACCACTGATAATATTAGAAAAGGCTGATTGTGAGGCAAAACCTACAATGGCAGCCAATATACCGGCACTGGCAAAGAGCGTAACTCCGTAGGCACGCAGGGCAGGGATGGTTTGGAATATTACCACCACCGCGAGCGTAAAGATTACAAAACTGACGGCGTTTTTAAGGAAATTGTATTTTGTAGGGTCTACATTGAGCTTAGATGAAGCTCCTGTAACGAATCTGTTTAATAACGCTCTCAATATCTTTGATAAGATGAAAGCGATCACAAGTATTAAAAAAGGAATGACAACATATTCTATTAATTTAGAATCGCTGTCCAGTAGTAGAGTTTTTATGTTCATATATTTCTTAAGGATTCAAAAAAATCAAGCGTGCGATCAAACGCCAGTTGAGCATGATAAGGTAGTTTATCTTCATTAAAAGGATGACTTGCCCCAAATACATGGTTTGCCTTGTCAATTAAAAGCAGTGCCGATTCTTTAGCCAGCTCATGTATTTTTTCTGCATCATTAGCGTTTACAGTTTCATCATCGGTGCCATGTACCACGAGTACAGGTTTTTTCAGGTTACTTACGGCTTTGCTTATGCTTAACCGGTCATGGTTTCTTTCAAGGTCCTCTACAATCTGGTATTTCATGGGCATTTCCTGTCCTGTACGGCCATTCAGAATATATTTAACTTCTTCTTGCTGCCAATCCTTTAACACCTCTTTTGTCCATCTGTTAAAATCAGCAACTGCTGCCCAGGTGACCACCGCCATTACCCTGTCGTCTTCGGCGGTTTTCAACAAAGCCAAACCTCCACCCCGGCTATGACCCATCAAAAATAGTTTATTGGTATCCATTTCAGAAGAGGATATGGTACAATCTGCTGAAAATAAATAATCTATGACCGTGCCGGCATCATCCAGCTCAATACTGAAGTTATTTTCACTAAAAGCATCAAGATCAACAAAATCTGACGGATGTTCGGGGGTGGTTCCATTATGGGAAAGATTGAACTTCACAAACACATAGCCAGCTCTTGCCATTTCATCTGCCAATACATTGAAATGGCCCCAGTCTTTAAAACCCTTGAAACCATGTATGAAAAGTACTACCGGTTTTTTGTGGTGATCATCCGTGTACCGCACATCGACCAATATCTTTTTTTTATGATGCCGGCTGTCTAAAACAATATCACCATGGATTTTCAGAGAGTTAGTCATTTTAATATTTTGATTAGGGTTATTTCGTCAGTATTATTGTACCTCATTCGTCCATATGGCTTTAAAACTACGAGATATCAAGGCCCCAATAGCTTCAGAGATGGAGGAGTTCGAAAAGAAATTCCGTGCCTCTATGAAGACTAAAGTATTGTTGCTTGACAAAATAATGAGTTATATCGTAAAGCGCAAAGGAAAGCAAATGCGACCTATGTTTGTTTTTCTCAGTGCCGGCACGTGTGGCAGCATTTCCGAATCGACTTACCGGGGTGCATCATTGATAGAACTCCTGCATACCGCAACACTTGTACACGATGATGTGGTAGATGATGCCAATTATCGCAGGGGCTTTTTTTCAGTAAATGCCTTATGGAAAAATAAGATAGCGGTACTTGTTGGTGATTACCTGTTAAGCAGAGGTTTACTCCTTTCCGTAGATAATGGTGATTATGATCTGCTGAAAATAGTATCGGATGCAGTAAAGTTGATGAGCGAAGGTGAGCTGTTGCAAATGGAGAAGGCTCGTCGTCTGGACATTACTGAAGAAGTATACTATGAGATCATCAGGCAGAAGACGGCTTCTTTAATTGCATCATGCTGTGGCGTAGGTGCGGCTTCGGCTGGAAATCAAAACGGTGCCGTGCAGAAGATGCAGCTCTTTGGGGAAAAGGTTGGCATGGCCTTCCAGATTAAGGATGATCTTTTTGACTATGGAGAAACAGAAGTGGGCAAGCCACTGGGGATTGATATAAGAGAAAAGAAAATGACCTTACCTTTAATTAAAGCGTTGGAGCGGGCATCATGGATGGAGAAAAGAAGGATATTAAACCTGGTTAAAAACCACAACGACAATACCCGGAAGATCAACGAGATCATAGATTTTGTAAAAGCCTCAGGAGGGCTTGAGTACGCTCAGGAAGTGATGCAGCAGTACTATCATGAAGCTATGGAAATATTGAATGATTTTGAAGACTCCCAATACAAGACCTCATTGAGCCAGCTTGTACAGTTTACTATTGAAAGAAATAAATGAAGTTAGAGCATAAAACAGCCATAGTAACCGGTGTAAGTAAAGGAATAGGACTGGCTACAGTAAAAATGCTGCTGGAAAGAGGTTGTAAGGTAGCAGGCTGGGGAAGAACGGCACCTGATCTGTCTGATGATAACTTTCATTTTTATAAAACTGATGTCAGGAATATCAAGGAGGTAAATGATGCCTACGAAGCTACAGTGAAAGATCTGGGCGATGACATTGCAATACTGATCAACAATGCAGGCCTGGGTTATGAAGGAGGAGTAGAAAACCTTGATCCGGCACTTTGGCGGCAGATGTTTGAAACCAATGTTGATGGTATATTTTATTGTAGCCGGTTGGTGATCCCTAAAATGAAAAGCAATGATGAAGGACATATTATCAATATTTCATCTATAGCCGGGAATACCGGGATACCGCATATGTCGGCCTACTGTGCTACCAAACATGCTGTAACAGGGTTGTCGCACTCCATGTACAAGGAGTTAAGAAACTTTGGAGTAAAAGTCACCTGCATTTATCCCGGCTCCGTAAAGACCAATTTCTTCGACAAAATAGACTCAGTGCAAGTTAATGACGGTATGATGATGCCCGAGGATATTGCTAGTACCATCATTCACTGCCTGGAAACACAGGCCAACTATCACCACGTGGATATTGAAGTGAGACCGCTTAAGCCAAAGAAATGATGCGTTACCAGTGATGACCGGTATGAAAATGCAACCAATACTTACTTCTTTCCCTTAGTTATATTAAGCCTGCCAAGTATCTAACTCAGTTTCTTGCCTTAACAGAATAGTAAGCAGTAACCTGCTTAGCTAAGTACTTCCTGTTATCAAGGGTGGCCTGCGGGGTATATTCAAAGTGGATATGCCCGGTACCGCGGCTTGGTTATAAACTAAATGGGATTCACCCCGCTTTCAGGTGTAAATACGGCAAATCGACGGGTTGATTGCGACACAGGTGTTTTGTAGCTTTACCTTTATGAAAATCATGTGAATCATACTTAAACCATACTCCTATGAAGCATATTTCCATTCTCATTCTCAAAGGGCAAACAAGCCTTGTGAATATTGAAGGTACCCATCAGATATTTTCAATGGTCAATCACTTTTTGCACGAAATGGGCAGGCCGCCGTTATTCAATGTGCACCTGGTAGGTCTTGCCAGGGAAACCAGGCAGGCGAGTGGATTATTTACCATCAACCCCGATACGTTGCTTAAAGATGTAAAAAAGACGGATCTCATTGTGATCCCTGCAATTCATGGAGATCAGCAAAAAGTGCTTCTTGACAATGAGGAGTTTATTCCGTGGGTCATACAGCAATATAAACACGGGGCGGAAATTGCCAGCCTTTGCATAGGTGCATATTTTCTTGCAGCTACCGGCCTGGTTGACGGTAAGCAGTGTGCTACACACTGGCAACATGCCGAAAATTTCAGAAGGATGTTTCCCGAGGTGGAGCTGGTAGACGATAAAATCATGACGGAAAGTGACGGGATCTACACCAGCGGAGGTGCTTACTCTTACCTCAATCTGCTGTTGCACCTGATCGAAAAGTATGCAGGCCGTGAGATGGCGGTATTGACATCAAAGGCATTTATGATTGATATCAATAAAACCAGCCAGTCGCCATTCATTATTTTTCAGGGACAGAAAACCCATGAGGATGAAACTGTCAAAATGGCCCAGGAATATATCGAAGATAATTTTCAGGATAAAATTACTGTAGATCAGTTGTCAGGGATGTTTGCTTTAAGCAGGAGGAGTTTTGAAAGAAGGTTTAAAAAGGCTACCTGCAATACCATTACGGAATATATTCAAAGGGTAAAGGTGGAGGCTGCCAAGAAGAGCTTTGAAACCAGCAGAAAAAACATCAATGAGGTGATGTTTGATGTAGGGTACTCTGATACAAAAGCTTTTAGAACAGTCTTTAAAAGAATAACCGGTTTATCGCCTATTGAATATAGAAACAGGTATAACAAAGAAGCTGCCGTAGCGTTTGCTGTTTAATTTTTTTCTTTGGAAAAATATGAGAGTGTGGTATGGTCAATTGAGGGAATTATATCAGGTAAAACTTCAGCGTTATAACCTGCGGCGCTCAATAATTTTATGAATTGGTCAGGTTGGATTCCTGCGTCATTATACTGTATCCTGAGTATATGATCGCAGTCATCCAGATCAAAATTGGCCATTACATCCGTGAAAGTATCGTGGATCAGGGTGATTAAAGCGTCTGCTTCCTGCCGTTCTTTCACACTGGTTTTAAAAACTTCTACCATATTAATAAATCGTTGTAGGAAAACTTATTCGCCTTCTATTACGGATAGAATATTTCCTGCCGGGTCTTTGAACCAGGCGATATTTGGGCCTTGTCCTCGAAAGATGCCCTTTTCATCGGTTTTAAGTTGTCCCTCATATTGCTCAAATCTGATTCCTGCCTGGCTTAACTGGTCTACTGTTTTTTCAATATCGTCAACAGGAAAGTTAAGCACAGTAAAACCAGCTGCAGAGTGATCTGGCTTAGGGTATATTATTACCTTATGCCCGTCGGCAATATTTAGCTCTATGAAACCCATGCTGTCTTCAGAAACATCCAGTCTCAACGTTTCTCTGTAAAATTCTTTTGCTGCATTAAGGTCATTGACTGAAAAACTACTGAAAGCTGTATTGAACATGATTAGAATATTTAGGTGAAAAATGATAATTAGGAGCCTGTCTGATTATTGATAACAAAATTTTAAGGTATACAATTTTCACAGGCCTGATTTTTATGATATAAACAAAGCTATATGAATTTATTGACCTTTGGAGGGTGTAAATACGGCAATCAGAAGGGGCAAATGAGTCAATACATAATAGGTAGCTGTTAGAGTTTAAGTACACTCAGGCTAACCTGTTTTTAGAGAATATTACCAATGGGCGTGGACTTGCTATGGTACCACTGATCTGGCTTTCTGTTTTACTAAGCCCTTCAGAACTAGTAAAGCTTCGTTCATTGTCAATGAACCTCCATGAAGGGGAATGCTTAGTTGGAGTTGTACATTCTCTGGGAAATGGTGCTTATAGAGTGTGGAATGTTGCTGTCAGGAGACAGCAACAGGTGGGAGAATTTTTTTTGTGGTTACAGGTTGTTGGAAATTCCTCTCAACAACGGGTTCCTTTCATTTTAATCCCACTCCAAGTTGATATGCCTGCTTTAGCCATTTGTCACGCTGCGCCTGATCTGAAGTCTTGACAATACCAAAAGAGGACACTGCAACAGGTTTTACACCACAATACTCCAGCGTACTTTTCTTCAACATGTTGATGCTGGGACGTCCGTAAACCAACCAATAGTACCAACCCGGCTGATCCATGGTGGTAATGATGCGGGCGGTTTTACCTTTTAGCAGTTTATCCCACCACACTGAGTTTGGTTTGGGTTGATAGGCCATACCGGGCAGAAAAAGTCTGTCAACGAACCCCTTGGCTTTGGCCGGCAAGCCGCCCCACCAGACCGGATGAACCCAAACAAGGTGGTCAGCATTTTTGATTTTTTGCCATGCTTCCAGCAGGTCATCCTCAAGTTCCATCCTTTCCCTATAGCCATTTTGCAGGTTGGGGTCAAAGTTTAAATCTGATATACACACTTCTTCAACTTTGGCATATGAAGCCAGGGCGCCTTTTTTATAAGCTTTTGCCAAAGCTGTATTGAAACTTTCCTTGTCTGGATGCGCATTAATAATTAGTATTTTTTTCATCTTTTGCTCTTTATCTACAGAGGCAAAAGTATGGCGGAGTTTTTCCTTTCTTCAGGACAAATGTCTATAAACTCAACTCCTTGCGTATCCTGCTTAAGTGACGTGGTGTAATACCCAGATAGGAGGCCAGGTACTGCAGCGGTATGTGCCGGATATAGTCGGGATGCTCATTGATCAGTTCAATATACCTTTCGCTGGCCTTTTCTTTCTGGTAAGAAAATATCCTTCTCTCCATCTCCACATACTGTTGCTCTGCCAGGTGTCTTAATAATTTCATCCAGTTCAGGTTATTTTCTGACATTCTTTCAACGTCCTCCTTTTTCAGTACAAGGAGTTCAACACGGGTTAAGGCTTGTATGCTTTCTGGGGATTTCTGACCGGTGATGTATGACGAGTATGCGGTGGTAAGGTTGTTTTCAAAAGTGATGCAGTAGGTAATTTCCTCACCGTTATCTTTGGTGTAGAAGGATCGTAGAATGCCACTTTTTACAAATGCAATTTCACTGCACATTCTGCCCTCTTTTATAAAATACTCTCCTTTTTGTAATGTTCTGGCTTTAAGGTACCTGTTTATAAGGTTGAGTTCGTCATTCGCGAGTAGATCAAAAGATTTGAGAAAGTTCAGCATAAACTAGTTTTTATGAGTATTCAGTACATGCCCTACGCTGATCTCAATATTTGCATTCCAGATGTCATATGACAAATCTTTATTTTTGAAATTGGTTATGGCATGGTTTCTAATATGAGGCTTGAACCTGAAGTAGAAATTGTCAATATATGTATGTACACCTAATCCTGCCTCTAATCCCAATCCGAATTTATCAATTTCGGGTAGCGAAGAATTCCCCGGAGAGAAATCAATTCTCGCTCCTGCGCATAGGAAAAACCACTTTCCAAAGGTAAGGTCGGCGGAGAGAGGCAGGGTAAAATAAGAAATTTCATAGTAATTAATAAGCGACGGCAAAGGACGATCGTGCCTAATGCGGGTTTTGAGATCGTAGTGAGAGAAATACACGCCTGACTCTAAAGTTAGCTTTTTGGTTATGAAATGGCTGTAGGTAAAGCCTAGCTGCAGGTTTCTATGGCCGGTGTAATCATCTTGTTCCTCACCTGCCGGATAGCCTCCTAATGGTTCCCATCCATTATTTTCCCAAACACCAGTCGCTCCGATTGAGTAGTTTATAGCGATTGTTTGAGCCCGCAGGTAAAAAGCTGGTGCCATAATACAAAGGCAAACCAGAAATTTTATTTCACACCGCATCTGAGTTAAATTAGTTCAATCAATTGCATTAAAGCATTGATATCTTTGTTTTTGAGCAACAGCTGTCCCTTAATATTAACAGCTTCTCCTGCCTGTGAAGCATTAATGTTTAAAGTTCTGAGGTTTTTCAGGTATTCGAGTTTAACGGACAAAGGGTTTTCTGAAGCCATACGCTGAAAATTGGCATAAAGCATAAAAAAGTCCGAAGAACCGGCTAAGTCTGCTTCGAATTGGTCATCGATATTAGTGAGTACTAATTCAGACGTTCCCTTTGTCTTGATATTCATGTCCAGTAAAGGAAATACCGTTCTGTTAAGCTTGTTATTGAGCACGACCTGGTTTTTTTTCAGCACTTCCATCATGGGGATTGCTTTTCCTCTGACCAGTACTTTTACTCCCGGCACTTGGCTTTCGTTCAAAGTTTTTACTTCCACTTTTTCGAAATCATCATTATAGTCGTACGTAATAATGGTATCATACTGAGTAGCTGTTCCTGCTATCCGCAGGTCAAGATAGCCTTCGTAATCCTTTGCCAGGCTGTCCAAAGGTATGGTAATATGGTTGATCTCGTAATTTTTCAGGTATTGATCGGGCACTTTGCCGGCAAGTCCAATATGAATTGAAGCACTGGTGTCCGGTTTGGTCAAAGACGAAGTTGAGGGAAGCTCTATTTCCGGGGCAAGGTTCAGTATTCCTGACAAGGTAACTTTACCGTTGTCAAAGTCTACGTTGGTTATATTTTGATCTTGCATAATTACGGCATCGCCATCTGCATCCTTTAGAATAGCTATAATTTTGCTGTCAGCGTTAATAGTTTTGGTTTGAAAGAGGATATCCTCCAGTGTAGCTTGTACATCCTTGCCGGTGAATGTGTAAGCCAGAACTATCCTCTGGTGGTCAAATGCAATGTGTATCTTCCCGTCGTCAGAAGCCGCATAACTATATTTTTCAGAAGTTGTAAAGCGGTTTATCTCCAGGTTTTTTTGAATATATGATCTTAATGCAGATGAATCGTTTACTTTCAACGTAGTATAAAAAGTCTTTAAGTCTCCTTTAAGGGTGTAAGCAAAAAGATTAGCGGGTAGGGTAAAGCCTCTGCCATCGTCGTCATCTTCATCGGCGTTCAAGCTGTCTTGTTGTGAAGGACTAAAGTAATAAGAAGGGTTGGAAAGCGTATTGAATGCTATTTTTCGGATCAACTGATCACTGTTGATCTTAATGATCAGGTCAGCGTTTTCGTGGATTATGCCATGATAGGAGTCATACTGACGGTACTTTAAAAAGCCATAAAAAACGAAGAGCAGCAGTAGGACCACTACTGCTGCTCTCATTATAAATTTTAAAAAACCTGATCTGCTCATTAATTTTCTATGTGTTCAATAAAATCCAAAAGGTAGGATAATGTGTTTTTATGGTTTGCCGGCACTTCCATAACCAACTCACTGTGCATCTTTTTGTTTTTGATCTTTGAGGATTTCAAATAGAGATCCGATGCATTTGCCAACGCATACCTGGCAAACTCCATATTAGGCATATTAGTACCAAGCGGAAAATCTTTTCCGAATTTTTTTCCGTTAAAGAAGGCTGAGAAATTCCCCTGTTTGATCATTTTCTTATGCTTACCGGAGAGTTTGGCAGTGTACCTGTCGTTTACAATGTCGCCCATGTCCTGAGCGGATGTGCTTAGAAAAAAGATGTCGTTTTTAATGGCGAAGTACAGTTCCAAGGGCAGGTCGCGCTGCTTATGGATCACCTTATAGTAACCATTCTCAGCTACAGCCATTTCCTTTTTTACAAGATAGTTTATAAGCTTATCAGTAAGGTCCATTTCCTTAGTCGATGCCATAAAAACGAAATCAGGAAGTTTTTCCTTTTTTGTTTTTTCTACAGCAGTGTAATTGTAATCTTCATCATACTCATAATCCGTATAAGTTACCTCTTTTTCGTTAATGCCCGTGAAAGCCAGTATGGCATCTCCTTTAATAAGTTTGGCAACAGCTTCTTCATCGAGTAGTAATGAAAAGAGGTCTGCACCAATAGCTATTTCATCCTGCATTTTGCCTTCAAGAAGTGGGCCGTAGGTGCTGGCCAGGAGTTTAGGGTACTCTTCAAGTGTATTTCTGCTGTTAACATTGTAGCTGATATACCCTAAAAACTTATCTTCATTAAGATATTTGAAGAATTTTGAATTGATCTTTTGATCACCCATCCGCTCATAGATCTCAGCGAAGTCGCCACTCAACCCCATGTCCACACTGATGCGTGCCTGGTGTCCCTCCAGATAAAGATTGGCAGATAGCTCTCCGTAGCCACCCATCATTTCGTCCAGGCTTTTTGGGTATCCTTTAAGAGCAGTATACATGCCAGCGTATATTTCTGACATAGTGTTTCCCAGATGATTGTTCCAGATATTCACTACTGCTTTGCTGTCAAACTGATTAGTATACTGTTTGTTTGCAGCAATAGATTTTTGAGCCGGAGTCATAGCCTGATGTAGCATAAATTCTGTCCAACGAGATTCCAGAGCCCTTTTTTCATCATAATAATCAAGGAAGACCAACGGATCGTCGTATTGGCTTTTATAAATCTTAAAAGTTTCGCTCAGGTATGTTGCGTCTTCAGCAAGCTTCAGTGCACGTTCCCTATCTTTTGCGTCTTTAAAATTGGAAATAGCCTGTTTTAGGAAGTAAGCCCTGTTGGAGATATAGCTGTCCAGGTTTTCAGGGTCAGGGTTGCTGATGCTGTCAACCTCGGCAACATAATTTTTAAGCTGGTCCACCTGAGTTTGCAGTTGTTCTAATACATCTGGATTATTGTTTTGAGCAGCTGCTTTCAGGTCTTCGGAGAAATAATAATAATTACTGGCATAAAGGTGCAGAGAGTAGTTGTACAGGTAAGGCAGGTCATCATAGGTAAACTCCCGGACTGGTTCTTCAGTAGCTTCTACAGTCTCTACTATTGCCTCTTCTTCTGTGGCTTCTACTACCTCAGCATTTTCCGCCAGTTCAGCTTCAATCGATGAAAAATCGTAGTCAGCAAAGTAGGCTTCATTATAATTGCCCAATACGAAGACCATTTTGCTGTTGTCCCATGCTACATATACACTGTTATCAACTTTGGTATATTTGTAGTTACCCTTTTGAGTAATTTCACTGTCTTTATAAACTTGCTCCAAAAATTGCGATTGGCTAAGTGGTGCAAGCATTACGGTATAAGAAAGGCTGTCGGTTTGATAAAAATAGAAGTAAGTAGTAGCCTGGGTATTTATTCCTATATCTTCGATTGTGGAAAGCTCCTGACCTGTTTTTTTAGAAAAGGCCTTTAACATTTCTTTCCCTAATTTGGAATTATCCAGCTCAGAGATAGCAACAGACTCCAGCAGTTTGCTGCCGTCAATACTCCCGACAAAGGATGCATTCGAAGGAATGTGGTCTCTGAGGTCTTGCGCCCGGATTATTGAAAAACTGACAAGGGCACAGATTAATAAAAGATATTTCATGTTGTTATTTTAATTGTACTTTGTTTGTAAGATTGATATTTCCGTTAATTACATCCAGCGCTGAAGCTCTCAGCATTACAGCCTTTTTTGATTTTGATATTTTCGCAGCGGTATTGGAAGATGATGCTACTTCATTTTCAAACCTGAATATTGAGGTGTAAGAGGCGTCGTTAAACACCTTCTTGTCATCACTTTTTAGTTTTTCGTATTCAGCTTTGGTCTCAGGTTTATACGTATAATTCTTTGAGAAGGTCTTTTTTGCGGCATTAAAATCATAAGATACCAGTAATGGCTTGAATTTCAGGTTTTTGGTGATTTCCTGAAGCAGGTTGTCAATATTATTTACAGACTTGAAATGGCAACTTATGGAGAATACATAATTGTCAAAATCAGCCTTTTTACTGACGTTTGAGATACCCTCCGAGTTCTTTAAATAATTTACAGCTTCGTTGAGAGCGTGCTCAATATCTTCACGGGCAGGTACTTTATGGCCGTTGACACTATCAAGCAGCATGATGGAGGCAAGCTTTGTTTTGCTCTTGCTCAGGTTGGCCGTAAGTGTTATTTCTCCGGAGCCATCAGCATTTACAGTGATCTCATCGATAATGTCAAAGCAGGAAGTAAGTGTGCTCAAAAGCACAAAAATAAATATAACCGATAGCTTTCTTTTAATTGTGGTTGTCATGAAAAATAGTTACGTGTATAGCCTTATTGACCTGGTCTGTTTATACACAAAGAGCCAAAAGTGTAAACGTTTTTATTTCGACTCTTTATCAAATAGGGCGCAAATCTAAATAGATATTTGATTATCGAACAATTATTTGCAGTAATTTTAATATTTTTGACCTGTAAAAAGGACGATAGGTGATTGCCACAGTTTGATTACGTAGTAAAGCAAGAGGTAAGTTATGAAAACAATAAAGATGAATGCACCTTTAGCAGTGTTTTTCAAAATTTATAGCTCTCACTTGAATGGTACGGTACATAAACTCAGGTGAGGGCGAAACTTCCTATTTGGATTTATTGACGTCGATAGTCCAGAACTATACCTGTTCCGGTTATACCAATACCGGTTGCAAGAATAACTGCACCGAAACTGCCCTGAGCGTCTCCCTCACAGTTGCCATTAGTACAATTGTAATAAGTAGCATCTGCATTGATACCATTATCCCTCCTAATATGGCCAGAGGAACACCTATGAATGTAAGTACTTTCCCCGTTTTACTAATGGATGTTTGTGCTTCGACTCTTCCATTACTTTGCTGAAAAAAATAGCAGCATAATCTGATGTTGGCTGAAGATGCTTCTGAGTAACAGGATCGGTTTTTGAAAACTACTTAAAGTGTCGCTGGAAACAGAAAGTGTGTTTTAAGCTCTTGCTATAGAAGGGAAAGCTGTAAAAATTAAAGCAACTAAGATTTTTTTGAAACATTTGTAATACTTTAAAAGTACAGGAAAATAGAGTTTTGGTATGAGCAAAGAGATAGATATTTGATTATAAGACAATTTTTAATACCCTCTCACAGTAAAACCAGTGACTACTTTTTCTGCTTTTTCGTCATTGATGTCAGAAGCGTTTACGTGTAGGCCAAAATGTTTTTCAGTGGTTGTGTTGTACGAAAATGTGGCTTTGATAGTATCACTTGTGCCTGTCAAGACTCCTGAATGTTTACTATAATAACCTGGCCAAAGGTTATTGATTATTTCATAACTGTAAGCCTTAAGTTCTGTTTCAGACGTTACTACAATTGTAATGTCTACTGGCTTATCACTCGAGTAGGGACCGGTATGTGGTGAAATAACGGTTATTTCAGGTTTCTTGATTTCAACGATCTCGTCATCTTCACATGAAAAAAGAATAATCAGGGGTAATAAGAATAGCTTTAATTTAGATTTAACAAAAATGGTGTGCATTTGAAATAATTTAATAATGGCGTTTCAAAGGTTTAAAAAATAGTTGCTAAAAACATCACTAACCTTCTAATAGCCGATGTAAATAAAACTGCAAGTATAGTTCTTTTCTAAATATGACAGAGAGGTATCTTGATTTATTTTTTGCTATTGCTAACTATAATTTTCAAAATAAGGTTTTACACCCTTATGAAATGCCCTTGCTAATGTATAAAAATGTGAACTTATCAATACAAGTAAAATACACCCAAGAGCATAGCTGCCATCCTGTATGAATACCCAGGTTAGCAATGGGGATAAAAACATTGCAATTGAAGCGGTGTAGATCAGATAGATTAAGGTGTATGAAAAGTACTTCACAGGGTTATAATACCAGGTCTTTTTAAAGGCATCATTCTTTCTTATGAAAGCCTCAAATTGCATTCTGGCATACTGTTGTGCTCTTTCTCGACGGAGTTCCTCTTTGCTGTTGACTGTATCTTCAAAACCTGTATATGAATAGCCCTTTTCGGTACCAAAGCCTTGCATAAGATATTGATAGGCTTCGGTAATTTCAATAAACATTTCCTCCGCATTATCTTCTGTACTTATGTCAGGATGATACTGTTTAGCCAGTTTCCTATATGCATTTTTGATTACACTCTTTGACGCACCTTCCCTTATTTCGAGAATGCTGTGGTAAAAACTCATAAATCAATATCGTATGAAGTTACTGAATAACTGGGTTTATATGAGATAAATCTTAATGAAGAGGAAAAAGTAACTGCGGTGTTTTTTGATTAGATATTCTGTTTATCAAAGTAGCCTCATTTCTCAACCTTATTCGTCATTTCATACACAATCTCACCACCATTCATGAGGTGCTCATGGGAGAGTTGCGTACTTTCAAGCTTTTCTCCATTTACGGTAACTCCGGCAACATACACGTTTTCTATGCTTTGGTTGTTGGCTATGATTTTCAGCGTTTTACCATTGCTCAACTTTAGAGTGGCTTCTTTTACCAGAGGGCTTCCCAAGGCATAGTAAGGCGACCCGGGTGTAACAGGGTAGAAGCCCAGGCTGCTGAAAATATACCAGGCGCTCATTTGTCCGGCATCGTCGTTTCCGCATAAACCTTCAACCGTTGGGGCATACATGGTATTCATAATCATGCGAACACGTTCCTGGGTTTTATCAGGGTGGCCGGTCCAATTATACAAGTAAGGTATATGATGGCCGGGTTCATTTCCATGCACATAGTTGCCAATAATACCATCACGCGTGATATCCTCATGTTTTTCAATATGCTTGTCGTCGATTTCCATAGTGAAGAGCGAGTCAAGATGTTCTGTAAAACGATCTTTGCCACCCATCATATTGATCATGGTATCGATGTTTTGTGGTACATACAGACCATAGTTCCATGCATTGCCTTCGATAAAGCCCTGGCCATGGGTATCCATCGGGTCAAAATTTTTGCGGAAGGTACCGTCAGCGAGTTTAGGCCTCATGTAGCCCGTCTTGTAGTCATACACATTTTTGTAATATTCCGATCTTTTTAAAAATTCGGTTTCTGTTTTACCTTGTCCTGTATTTCTGGCCATTTGTGCAATACACCAGTCATTATAGGCATATTCCAGTGTTTTAGATACCGAAGAGTGGCTTTTATCATCGGGCACATACTGGTAGGAGATATAATCGCCCAGTCCGTCAAAATATTTAACATTTGCAGTATTTACAGACGCCTGAAGAGCCCGTTCATGATCAAAATCACCCACATTTTTTGCCATGGCATCGGCTATCACGGAAGTAGCATGGTAGCCTATCATACACCAGTTTTCATTGGCATAGTGACTCCATATAGGAAGCATGTGGTGCACACTCTGGTCGTGATGCGCCAGCATAGATTTGATCATGTCATTGTTACGATCAGGCTGTATGATATTGAAAAGCGGATGCAGCGCCCGGTAAGTATCCCACAGTGAGAAAACAGTGTAGTTTGTAAAACCATCGGACTGGTGGATATTTTGATCCAGCCCTCTGTATTGTCCGTCTACGTCTTCATATATGACCGGAGAGAGGCAGGTGTGGTACAATGCAGTGTAGAAGTTTATCTTGTCACCTTCAGTTAAAGTGTTCACCTCAATTTTGGATAGCTCACTGTTCCATTTAGACTTTGCTTGCTCCTTTACCTTATTGAAATCCCAGTGAGGTACCTCCGCCTGCAAATTCTTCATTGCTCCGGCTGTGCTTACCGGTGAAAGAGCAAATTTGACCATGATCTTTTCAGCCTCAGTTGTATTGAAATTGAAATAAGCACGGATATCCTTTCCTGCCATTTCCGGGAAATTTTCAGATTGATCGAATCTTCTGTAGAAACCATCATATTTGACTTCGTCGTATTTTTTGTGTCCATAGCTCACGAAGGGTTTTGAAAACTGCATGGCAAAAAACACCTTTTTTGTTCTGGCCCATCCCTTGGTTTGCCTGTATCCGGTTACTAACGAGTCGTTTTCCACTCTGATGAATGTCCAGACATTCTTATTATCGTGGTGGTATACATTATAAACCAGGTCCAGAATAATATGTGCGTCTTCAGATTCCGGGAAAGTGTATTGATGAAAACCTACTCTTTCCGTAGCAGTCAGCTCAGCTTGAATGTCATAGCTATCCAGGTGTACTTTGTAATACCCGGGAGTTGCCCGTTCCTTGTCATGATTAAAGGTAGAGTAAAACCCCTTTGAGCCTTCGTCTGTTCTTATGGGCTCGGTTATCAGCTTGCCTGTGGTGGGCATTATGAGGAAGTCACCCAGGTCGGAGTGGCCGGTGCCACTAAAGTTAGTATGTGCAAAACCGATGATTGTAGAGTCTCTATATTGATAGCCCGCGCAGTATTCGTAAGTTTTGCGGTTATAGTTGCCGTTAGCATCGTACATCACCTCAAAGTTGGTCTGCGGACTTAGCTGTACCATTCCAAAAGGTGCGGTTGCCCCGGGGAACACATGTCCCATTTTGCTTGTGCCGATCAGAGGGTTTACATATTGAGTATAATCTGCTCCTGAACTTTCTGCAGTATCGGCAGAAGCGACGTCTGACGCTGTCTTGTTGCAGGATGTGATGAGAATGGCCGATACTAATGTTAGGATGTAAATCTTCATTTGTTGCCGGTGTTGGTTTGTATTGAGTAATATATTTTGCGAGATCGTTGATAGAGGAATTCTACAATTGGCCAAAAAAGGATATTTTAAAGGCTTGTATGGCTTTACCTTTCCGATAAGGCCAGCTTTATGCCCAGAAGGATGAATATTCCGCCGGTTACTCTGTCGAGCCAAAGCTTAATCTTATAATTTTTTCTTATCTGATCTGATAGCCTTGATGCAAACAATGCTAAAATAAGGCACCATACGGTTCCTGTAAATAGAAAGGTTAACCCCAGTACGAGGAATGAAATAGAGCTTTGAGCATAATTGGGATCAATGAACTGAGGTAGAAACGCCAGGAAAAACAATGCGACTTTTGGGTTTAAAATATTGGTCAGGATTCCTGACATATATATACGCATATTTCCGACACGCAAGGTTTTTGTTTCGAGGTCTAATTTGCTATTTGCTTTAAAACCAAGTGACTTGAACCCGAGATAGATCAGGTATGCAGCCCCCAGGTACTTAACGATCAAAAAAGCCATAGCTGACTTTGCGAGTATAATAGACAGGCCTAATGTAGCAAAAATAATATGAAAAATTGATCCGGTAGAAATACCCAGAGCTGACAGGATACCTGCCTTCTTACCCTGAGATATCGATCGACCGAGTATATACATGGTATCTGCACCGGGAGTCAGGTTCAATAAAATTCCTGCAATAAGAAACGTCTCGAAGTTGATAATTCCAAACATAGCTATGGGGCTTGGTTGTGACCCGAGGCGGGCCTGTTTCATAATTGGGTGAATCTACTATAATCCGCTGAACAATAGAATCAACAGGGAATTTATTTATTTCCATAAGGTGAAAAAATCTATCACCGGAATAAAATGGCTATGAAAGGCGTGGGAAAAGTAAAAAAATGCATGCCAAAATGTATGGCATGCGCAATGGGATTAGTGTATGCTCTCAATGATACAACCGGGATCATTGTCCCGGTCGAATTTATTAAACGTAGAGGATTTCAAAGGTACAGCCAGCTTATGCTACTCTTTCCCTTCCTGCTTCCATTACAGCATACTCTTTCATTTTTTTGAAGTCGTTATCATTCATGGTTTCGACTGCTGTACCACTGGTTTCCAGAGAGTAGTTACCCTCATTCTCCCACCAGGTACGGGCATGCTTGCGGGCCTCTTCTTTATTTACTTCGAAAAGCTGAATATATGAGTCAGAGATTATCCAGGATTTGTCCTGAGTGCTGTATTTCTCAAAGATCATATTCCGCATTTGGGTTGCAGTTTTATCCTGATTTTTGAAGTGAGAAATCGTATATGACATGGTTTCAGGTTCAGTCATTACATTATCCCAGAATCTTTTAGAAGAAACGATCTGGGAAGTGGTAAGTAAGTAACCAAAACCTTTTTCCACAGGCTCTTTGCTGATATCGCAAGTGGCTTTAAAGGCTTTTTTCTTTTTGCCGAATAGATTGGATATAAAGGACATAATGTTGTTATTTAAGTTGTTGACCTATTTTTTGAACGTGTGTAGTTACAAAAAGTTTTTCAATTCTCCTCTTTTCTCCGGGCTTCCATTTGCTCATATCTCGTCAGAAAGTCTTCAAGCTTTTCCGCCGGTACTTTCTTTGCTATAATTTTCTTCTTCTCATCCAGTACATAAATAGTAGGTGTGGTGAGGGCATCATAGAGTTTTTGATAGTGTTCGGTATAGGTACGCGGGCCGTTTACAGTAACCCAGGGCTCCAGGTGCATATCTCTGATATAGTCTTTCATTTTTGTCATGGAAGTGTCGGCGGACACAGCGAATACACTGATATCAAAAGAGGTCTCTTCTGTAAATTTCTTCAGTTTAGGCGTTTCCTTTTTGCAATGCCCGCAGTCAGGGTCATAAAAGTATATTACCGTATATTTGTTTTTGAGGTCGTAAAGAGATTTTGCCTGCAGGGCTTCATCGAGCATGATAAGGTTAGGGGCCTTCATGCCTATCAGGCTTAACCTCAGCTGATCGGCTCGTTCTTTCAGGTTCTTCTTGAGCTGGTCATTGGCCCAGTAATCCATTTCTCCACTGGCAAAGTAGCTGTCATATATATTGACAAACACCTCGTCCAGCCCCATGATTTCAGGGTTTTGATATTTGATAGTGACTGTCCAGGTAAAATACTTGTAAGTGTCCTGGTTTGCCCGGGCTATTTGTGCCAGCCTGTTTATGGCTTTGGTAAGCGTATCCGGGTGCTGGATCAGCAGTTTGTCCAAATAATCTTCAACTCTCTTCCTGTAAATGGGTTCGGAAAGCCGGATCATAGCGGGGTCAGCAAGATCGAAATTATCCCAATAATGGTCCTTGTAATATCGATAACTAAAGGTAGAGTCAATTACTCCATTATCGAGTATTGGAGCTTCCGGAACGTCTATTTTCTTATTGGCAGTTAAAATTCGTGACAAAAGGCTTTTGGGATGTTTGCTGATGAGCTGGTCCTGATGAGTCATTACTTTTTTGTTGAGTTTTTCCAACTCAGCTCTGGCAACTGATCTGGATGCCTCAGAGCTGGTACTGTCCCTCAATACCTGTACATAAGGCTGAGCCTCTTCGTTACGGGCACTGTTGTAGAGCAGGTTAGCGAAAAACACTTCGTTCTCCACATCACCAGCTACCTTCATATGGGACACATACTCAGGGTGCGTTGTTTGCATGGCAAACTGCTGGTCAGTACTGATCAGGATGTCAAATAGCCTCGTCTTGTTTAATACAATGAAGTAAACACCTTCCTCCAGTGCTTTTTTTCCGGTAAAAACAAACTCTCCGTCTTTATTAACATGAGCAGTATCTTTTACATAGGTACTTTCACCGAAAAAGTTGCCCAGATAAACCGTAGTATCTGCCAGGCCTTCTATTTTGAATTTAAGCTCATAGCCCTTTTGAGCAGAAAGAGAGCCACCGATAAGGATAAATAGTATATAAAACAGGAATTTCTTCATCTGGATCTTTTTTCAAACCAATGCGAAAATTATCAACATAAGGTAATAGCACAAAGTTCTTTAACAAATCTTTAACAAAAAATATGCATTTGGAAAAAGACAGATATCTGGGGCATGTATAACTTCGCCCGTCAAACTATGGACAAGTGTATTGTGAATGCGTTGGGCAATATGTCCTTTCGACCAAAAAATGTTGCCATAGTTGTATCAACTTGATAGCTTTGCCGTTCAATAAAAGCTATGTCGATAAAGGTCAAAAATTTAACCAAGGTATTCGGGACGCAAAAGGCCATCGATAATATCTCTTTTAATGTTAAGGAAGGTGAGATTCTCGGCTTCCTGGGGCCTAACGGAGCAGGAAAATCCACAACCATGAAAATAGCTACTTGCTATCTGCCACCTGATGAAGGAGCGGTAGAAGTTAGCGGGTATGATGTAGTGGAGCAATCTATGGAGGTGAGAAAGCAGATTGGCTACCTTCCGGAGCATAATCCGCTCTACCTTGAAATGTATGTGAGGGAATACCTGGGATTTATAGGTAAGCTTCATGGATTACGAGGAATCCATTTAAGGGCTAAGGTTGACGATATGGTGCAGCTTACCGGGCTCACCCGTGAGCAAAATAAGAAGATCGAGGCACTGTCAAAAGGGTATAGGCAACGGGTTGGGCTTGCCCAAGCGCTGATCCATGATCCGAAGGTACTCATACTGGATGAGCCTACAACAGGCCTTGACCCTAATCAGATCATCGAGATCAGAAACCTGATCAAAAATATAAGCAGAAACAAAACCGTTATTTTTTCAACACATATCATGCAGGAGGTCCAGGCCCTTTGCGATCGTGTAGTGGTGATCAATAAAGGTAAGATTGTGGCTGATGATGCCATAGGCCAGCTTAAGACATCAACAACGAAAGTAAGGATAATCACCGCGGAGTTTTCTGAAAATGTGGAGATAAACCAACTCAAAGCTATTGAAGGTGTGCTTGACGTTGAGGCTGGTGCAAATCATAAGTATGAAATAAAAACGGATGCCGCCATAGATGCACGTCCGTCCATATTCAAGTTCGCCTCTGATAACGGCCTTACACTTTTGGGGCTACAACAGGAGGAGGTTACCATGGAAAATGTGTTTCAGGAGCTGACGAGAAAGGAGAAGGGTGAATGATACAGGTATTTGTAAAAGAACTTAACAGCTTTCTCAATTCCCTGATCGCATACATTGTTATCAGTGTATTCCTTACAGGAATAGGCCTTCTGATGTGGGTTTTTCCCGAAACGTCGGTATTGGAATATGGCTATGCTGACATGGAAACCCTTTTCTCCCTGGGACCATACGTTTTTATGTTTTTAATACCGGCGATTACTATGCGTATGTTTGCCGAAGAGAAGAAGGCAGGGACTATTGAAATGCTAGTTACCAAGCCACTAACTGACTGGCAGATTATTTTTGGCAAATTCCTGTCGGGGTTTGCTCTTGTTATATTTTCTGTTATTCCTACGATCATTTATTATTGGTCAGTTTATCAGTTAGGTAACCCCATCGGGAATATAGATACAGCAGGTGTGCTGGGTTCTTATATTGGTCTGATTCTCTTAGGAGGGGTTTTTACCTCTATCGGGATCTTCTCATCGGCGATCAGCACAAATCAGATTGTATCATTCATAATAGCCGTTTTCTTCTGTTTTATTGTTTATTCCGGCTTTGAATCCATTGCTTCAATCAATGATTGGGGAGTATTATCTTCATTCATTGAACAACTGGGCATACTTTACCATTACGCAGCAATGAGCAAAGGTCTTGTTGATACAAGAGACGTTATCTATTTTCTCAGTGTGATCACCGTTATGTTATTATCCACAAAACTGATATTGAGCAGTAGAAAATGGTAAACCTGAAAAGTAGAAAATTAGAGTCATTCCTCCGGTTCCTCATTGGGTTGGTTGCTGTAATATTGCTTAACATTCTGGCATCTTCATATTTTCACAGGTTTGACCTCACTGAAGAGGGGAGATACTCTATAAAACAACCTACTAAAGAGATGCTCCGTGAGTTGGATGATGTGGTCTATGTTGAAGTATTTCTTGATGGGAAACTTAACTCCGGATTCAAGAGATTACAACGTTCTATCAGGGAAACCTTGGAAGAGTTTCGGGTGTACTCTGGCGACAATATTCAATATACCTTTAACGATCCAAGTGCGGCAATGAGTGAAAAGGCCAGAGGAGAGTTTATGAGGGCGCTGATGGCTAAGGGTATACAGCCTACAAATATTATAGACGAACAGAACGGCAACAGAGTGGAGAAGCTGGTCTTTCCAGGTGCTATTGTTTCTTATGGTGGTGCTGAAACGGGAGTGATGTTGCTGAAGGGTAACAAGGCGGCTACTGCGGAGGAGAAGCTTAACCAATCCATAGAGGGAATAGAGTATGAACTGGCATCTGCTATCAGAGGTATGACCAGCCTGGAAAGAAAAAAAAATAGCCTTGGTTAAAGGACATAGAGAGCTTGATTCTCTTGAAATAGCAAGTTTTGCATCAGCTTTAGCGAACTTATATGATTTAGAGATTGAAAATTTACAGACTACACCTTCTGATTATGATGCGCTTATCATTGCCAAACCGACCCGGGCATTTTCGGAGCAGGAAAAGTATCATCTTGATCAATATGTAATGGGTGGTGGTAAGGTATTAATGCTAATAGATAAACTACAAGCTGATATGGACAGCGCGTCCGCTGTTTTTAATTATGCCTTCCCTTACGACCTCAATATTGATGACCAGCTTTTTAAGTACGGCATCCGTGTCAATAGTGATCTTTTAATGGATAACAGTGCTGCAGGCTATCCTGTGGTGGTAGGAAATATGGGGGATCAGCCGCAGATCAAACTTCAGAACTGGCCTTTTTATCCTATTATCAACCGTTTTTCCGACCATGCCATTACCAGAAATATGGGTGCGGTGCTGTTGCGATTTGGCAGTTCAATAGATACGATCAGGACCCCCGGTATAAAAAAGACACCTTTAATGTTTAGTTCGCAATATAGCCGGGTTGTTTCAGCTCCAGTCAATGTTTCAGTACAGGATCTGAGGACAAATATGACTTCGGATAAATTTGACAAGCAGTATTTGCCTGTTGCGTACCTGCTCGAGGGAAAATTTGAATCCTTATATAAAAATCGCTTTAAGCCTGAAAATATAGATGATTCGAATTTTATAGAAAGTGCTAAAACCGGAGCTAAACTGTTAGTGGTGAGTGACGGAGATATTGCGCGTAATGAAATCAATACCAGGAACAATTCTCCGCAACCCTTAGGATTTTATCCGTTCTCTCAAAACACATTTGCCAATCAGGATTTTCTGATGAATGCCATAGCCTACCTGATTGATGATGAGGGTATTATTACCGCCAGGAATAAAGAAATAAAGATCAGGCCTTTGAATAAGGTTAAAATAAGCAAGGAAAAAACCAAATGGCAGATTATCAATATGGCTATACCGGTTTTGTTGCTCATTGTCTATGGAGTGGTAAGGTTCTACTGGAGAAAAAAGAAATATACCGGATTTGGTACTGAATAGACTCATGCAAAAGAAAAGAAACATTAAACTTATTTTCATTCTGGTAGCTCTTATGCTTTCGGCGGTATCGGCTTACTTTGTAACCCGACCTGCTGATAAATTAAAAGTGAGCAGAGACATCTTTTCATACGATGATCCTCAGGCTATTGATAAGGTAGTATTTTCGGGAGCCTCAGGCCAGCACCAGCTGACTTTCGATGGCAGCAACTGGAAGGTGGGGGAGGTGCATAAGGCCGATCCACAGCGGGTTAGTGTCTTGTTTGCTATTTTGAAACAAATGAGGGTCAGAAGGAAAGTCTCCAGGCAACAAAGTGATGATATTGCAGAAAGGCTGCGGGAGGCAGGCACAAAGGTTACCTTTTTTGAAGGTGCCGGAGAAGTTCATGAGTTTTATGTATGGGGAGATAAGGATAGCGGACTTACCTATCTGGCCGATACGCCGGAGAGTCAGGCCTATATTGTAGAAATACCCGGTTACAGGAGCTTTTTGGCAGGTATATACCAACTGGATAAAAACGGGTGGCGAGATCCGCTTGTGTTCACCCTCAACTGGTCTAATCTAAGTGATGTACATGTGATCTATCCTGGCAATGAGGAGCTTGGGTTTACAGTGGAGTATGCTGACCGCTTCTACGCTATTGCTGAAATACCGCAAACAGACTCAGTTAAACTGACTGATTTTCTTGATGATGTATCACTTTTATTCGTGAATGATTTTCTTAACAAAAACGAACAGCAACAATACAGTGAGATTATTAATGATCAACCACAGGCACTGTTTAAAGTTGAGGATGTAGGAAAAAATGTGTACACTCTGGAAATATATGGCATGTTACCGGGTGGGAAGGAAATTATAGGCAGAATTGACTCCACTGACTATGCAGTTTTTGATGTTGCTAAGGTCAGAAAGATCATGAGGCCAAAAAGTTACTTTATTAAAAAAGAAACTGCGGATATAAAGTAGCATCGCGTTTCCAAAAAATGATTTTATTTTTAACTTTACCGAGTTTTAAACTTAACCTTACGTAATCATTATCAGTAATGAAATTTATCGTCTCTTCATCAGCACTTTTAAAGCAACTTTCCGGTATCAACGGTGTAATTACCACTAACCCGGTGGTACCAATTCTAGAAAACTTTCTTTTTGAAATAAGTGAAGGCAAGTTGACGGTTACAGCTTCTGACCTGCAAACTTCTATGATTACTGAACTTGAGGTGGAGTCTAAAGAAAACGGAAGTATTGCCGTACCGGCCAGAATACTTTTAGAAACACTTAAAAACCTTCCTGAGCAGCCCGTGACCTTTACCATAGACGAGGAGACCTATAGTGTAGAGATCAGTTCCGATAATGGCCGATACAAGCTTGCGGGTGAAAATGCCACGGATTTTCCAAAGGTGCCTGCAGTGTCTGATGATTTCTCAGTTGATATGTCAACCTCAGTGCTGAGTGCTGCTATTAACAATACCATTTTTGCTACCAGCAATGACGAACTGCGGCCTGCTATGACAGGGGTTTACATGAACCTGACAGACACCAATACTACTTTTGTGTCAACTGATGGACATCGACTGATCCGCTATAGAAGGGTAGATGTGGCATCTGATAATGGTAATGCTATTATTATCCCAAGAAAAGCGTTGAACCTGCTGAAGTCTACATTACCAACGGAAAATACCAATGTAACGGTTGAGTTCAACGTATCTAATGCCTTCTTCAAGTTTAACAATATAAAAATGATCTGTAGGCTTATTGATGAACGCTTTCCTGATTATGAAAACGTAATACCTACAGGTAATGACAATAAAATGACCATTGATCGTTCTGAATTTTTAAGTTCTTTGAAAAGAATTGCGATCTATGCCAATAAAACTACTCACCAGGTGAGATTGAAAATTACCGGTAGTGAGCTTCAGATATCTGCTGAGGACCTTGATTTTGCAAACGAAGCTAATGAGAGGCTTTCGTGTGAGCATGATGGAGGTGATATTGAAATCGGCTTCAATGCTAAGTTTCTGATCGAAATGCTTAATAATGTGGATTCTGACAAAGTACAACTTCACCTTTCAGAGCCAAATAAGGCAGGACTCCTCATACCAACAGAAAAAGATGATAACGAAGACATTCTTATGCTGGTAATGCCTGTTATGTTGAATAACTACGTTTAATACAATCAGAATAAAATAAAAATGGAAGAGGCAGTACTTAAAAGTGCTGCCTCTTTTTTTGTTTGTGCCTTTGTGAAAAAATCACTTACCGTTTTGAGTTCTTACAACGACAATCCACGCCCCGAACACTTGTATAGCAATTGTCAGGGCATGAATTGTTGTGATTACATTTTTGCACATACCGCCTACGCCTTTACCAAAGGCTCATTCATCACCTGCGTTTGCTGGCTTATAGACTCCTTGTGAATAATTCTCAAAAGTTTGTCGGCAAATTCTTCGCTAAGCCCCAATGCAGCGGCAAGACTCTTTCTCTGTTTGATAATAGTGTCCCATCGGTTTACCTGAAGAATCGTTACCTGATTGTCACGCTTGTACTTTCCTATCTCTACAGCTATTTTCATCCTGTTGCCCAGCTTCTGAAAAATTTCCTCATCGATTTCATCGATTTGGTGTCTTAACTCATCTAATCTGGTTGTAAATTCCTGATTTTCAGTTGTTTTATTACGCACAATCAGCTCGCTGAGCAAGCGGTTGAGCGTGGCTGGCGTTACCTGTTGCTTGGCATCACTCCATGCACTGTCAGGAGACATATGGCTCTCAATCATTAAACCATCCATCTCCAGGTCAAGTGCTTTTTGAGCTATCATCCCCAGTAGGTCTCTGTTGCCGGCAATATGACTAGGATCGCAAATGATGGGTAATTCAGGGAACCTTCGTTTTAATTCAATAGGAAACTCCCATTTAGGTACATTTCGGTAAGACGTCTTTTCAAAAGAAGAAAAACCACGATGAATGGCAGCAATACGGGTAACACCGGCCTGATTGATCCTCTCAAGAGCTCCTATCCAAAGCTCGAGGTCTGGGTTTAAAGGGTTTTTTACCATTACGGGGATGTCGACACCCTTAAGCACATCTGCTATTTCCTGAACAGAAAAGGGGTTTACCGTAGTTCGGGCACCAATCCACAGAATATCTATGCCATGTTTCAGCGCCTCTTCAGTATGCCTGGCGTTGGCGACTTCAGTCGAAACAGGGAGCCCTGTTTCTTTTCCGGCAGCTTTGAGCCATTTGAGGCCTTCCTCTCCAACACCCTCAAAAGAATTAGGCCTGGTGCGTGGTTTCCAGATGCCTGCTCTTAATACATCTACCCTGCCAGTGGCAGCCAGTGATGTAGCGGTGGAGATCACTTGCTCTTCAGTTTCAGCGCTGCAGGGACCACTGATTATTGCAGGTCTGCTGCCTTTGGTTAGCCAGGATAGATCGCTGGAGATATCAAGTTGTTTTTTCATGTTCAATAATGTTTTTGTTTTCTTCTTTTACTTTACCGTCTAAAATTCTTCTGATATCATTGGCTTTAGTCATAAGCTGATGGATATCTTCTTGCTTGTTATGTTTTAAGAATGTTTTAAAATCATGTAACTGATCAATGTACTCATCAAGTGCACGCTCCAGGTATGCAGAGTTATGCTGGAATATCGGCTTCCACATATCGGGCGAACTCTTGGCCAAACGAACCGTTGAGCTGAAGCCTGACCCTGCCATATCGAATATATTTTTCTCACTTTCTTCAATATTCAGTACAGTTAAGGCTAGTGCAAAGGAACTGATATGTGAAAGGTGCGAAACATAAGCGATGTGCTTATCATGCTCGTCTGCATCCATATAGTTAAGGTTCATTCCCAATAGTTTGTACACATTTTCGACGATCATTAATGCATCATCATCAGATTCATGTCTGTTACATATAATGCCTGTTTTGTTTTGAAATAGTCCTTCTATGGCTGCTCCGGGACCACTGTTCTCAGTTCCTGCAATTGGGTGCCCTGCGACAAACCGACCTCTCATAGGATGGTTTTTGACTACCTCACATATCCCTCCTTTTGTCGAACCCACATCAGTAACTATCTGAGTCGTATTGATGCTGCTAAGGATATCTAAGACGACACGTTTTGCTGCATCAACCGGGATTGAAATAATAATAAGATCTGCTTTTGAAAGTGCTGCGTCCAATTCAACGACCTCATCTACCAATCCTGACATTAAAGCTTCCTTACCGTGATCCGGATTAAGATCTACACCAAAGATCTTGTCGATGTAGTTTCTCTTTCTAAGATCTTTAACCATACTTCCGCCAATCAGGCCTATACCTATCACCGCTATGTTCATACTGCTTCTTTCCTTTCTTTCAGCGCCATTTTAAAGGCTTTTATTCTGGTTAATGCCAGCTCTATATTTTGTTCGTTGCTACAAAGTGAAGCTCTTAAATAACGTTCACCATTTTTGCCGAAAATTTTACCTGGAGTGATGAATACCTCTGCATTAAAGATCAGGTCATCCACCAGTTCTTCTACATTGTCTATATGGTCAGGTATTCTGGCCCATACAAATAGGCCTACCTGATTGGGGTTATATGTGCAATCCAGTTGATCAAATAATTTAAAGATCAGGAGTTGCCTTTTTCTATATTGTTCGTTCAAATCTCTGAACCAGTCTTCACCCAGCAATAATGCTTTGGCGGCGGCCATTTGCAGAGGGTAAAACATGCCGGAGTCTGCATTTGACTTGATGCCAAGAATAGTATCGATGTACGTCGATTTTCCGCTTACCCATCCTAACCGCCAGCCAGCCATGTTATGTGACTTGCTTAGAGAGTTTAGTTCGAGGGCCACCTCTTCTGCTCCCTCTACCTGGAAGATGCTGAAAGGCTTGTCAATGAGTATCCTGCTGTAAGGATTGTCATTAATGATCAGGAATTTGTACGCTTTTGCAAGCTTTATCAAAGTTCTCATCACCTCGGGATCGGGTTCAGCTCCCGTAGGCATATGTGGAAAATTTATCCACATTAGTTTTACTTTGCTCAAATCCAGTTTTCTCAAGCTTTCTATATCAGGCTGGTAATTATTCTCCTCCAACAGGTCGTAAACCTCAATATTTGCACCGGCAAGCTCTGAAACTGAGCGGTACGTAGGATAGCCGGGATCAGGGATCAATACAGTATCACCAGGATTGATGAATGCCTGTGTGATATGGGTGATCCCTTCTTTGGAACCCATTAATGGTAAAATTTCATGCTTGGGGTCCAGTGATACACCATAAGCAGATTGATAATAAGTGCTAATTGCATCTCTCAGAGTATCAATGCCTTTGTAGCTTTGATAACCATGGATTCCATTATTGATTGCACCCTGCGTGAGTGTTTCCACTACGGTTTGATGAGGAGCCATGTCAGGACTGCCGATAGCCATATTGAGGATATCCATGCCCTTATCGTTAAGCTCCTTGATCTGACGTAGCTTAGAGGAAAAGTAGTATTCCTTCACGCTGTTTAGTCTTTCTGCTTTGCTGATGATCATGATTATTAGTTATTGATTTAATTCAAATGTTGATTTTTTATACTCTCCAAGCAGGCTCAGCGAATGTGTTTTTGCACTGACCTCTGTAAGCGCACTTTGATATCTTGCATAGTCGGCCCACTCTACATCGATATGAAAATAATATTCATAAGGCATGCCCACTATAGGGATGCTCTGGATCTTTGTCAGGTTCACATCATTGTCCTTGAAGGCAACCAGCACACTGGCCAGGCTGCCCACCTCATGCCCCAGTTGAAGGCGGAGAGAAGCTTTATTGTTGTCAAGGCTTTTGTCATTTTCCCGTCCCAATACAAGGAATCGGGTAAAATTCTGCTTATGGGTTTCAATGCCTTCTTCTTTTATCTCCAGTCCGTAAAGTCCGGCACAAATTTTTGATGCGATTACAGCTTTAGTTGAATCTCCGGCAAGGGCAAGGTCCCGGGCACTTTCTGCTGTATCATTAGATTCTTTGCAAGTGGCATTCAGGTTTTGGTGAATGTACTCCTGGCACTGCTGAAGTGCAATGGGGTGCGACTCTACCACCTTAATATCTGAAAGCGCAACTCCCGGAATAGTCATCAGGTTCATTTTAATATTAAGGTATACCTCTCCAAGCACATGAAACCTGTATTCATGGATTAAAGCGTAGTTGCCCAGGATGCTGCCGGCAATGGTGTTTTCAATAGCCATCAGGGCACTGTCCGCATCGCCAACCTTGAGAGTTTCGCACAGCTTTTTAAATGTGCTGCATTCTACGATCTCAATGTGGTCGCCGAAATGTTTTTTGGCCGCTGCTTCGTGGAATGCTCCTCTTATGCCTTGAATTGCTATTTTCATTTTCTGTTTTATTGTTTTTTTAAATCGGGCAAAAAAAAAGCCCTTCGGTTAAGAAGGGCTTTTAGATGTTATATGTCATTAAGAGTTTACATATATCTCCAGCCCTTCTTCTGCAGATAGAAAAAGAAATAGCTAAAGTATATGGTAAACGTATTGTTCATTTTTTGCTCTTGTTAAAACAAATGTAGTTAGATTCTTTTCTTAAATGCAAGTGATATTTTAAAAAATAGATTAAATTTTTTCTGCAACCGTTTGAAATAAGCAGAATTTATGATATAAAAAAGGCCTCCGGTTTAGATTCAGAGGCCTTTTTGATTTCTTGAGCTTTTAGGTTCATTTTTCATTATAAATATGCACATCTCTTTGAGGGAAAGGAATGGAGATGCCATTTTTATCAAATTCAAGCTTTACGCGTTCCTGAAAATCCCAATATAGAGACCAGTAATCAGCTCTGTTTACCCAGGGGCGTACATTGAAGTTTACCGAACTGTCACCCAGACTTGCTACGGTTACTGTGGGTTCGGGCTCACTTAACACGCGCTCGTCATTTTTAACCATGTTTTCAAGTATCTCCTTGGCCTTTTTAATGTCATCACCATAGCCTATGCCAAATACAAGGTCCACTCTTCTGTTATCATTGGCAGAGTAGTTTTTGATGGAGTCATTTGAAAGCTTCCCATTCGGGATTACGATCTGTACGTTGTCAGGGGTTGCCAGAATTGTGTTGAAAATCTGTATCTCTTTAATGGTACCTGAATGGCCACCACCTTCGATGTAGTCGCCTACTTTGAAAGGTTTGATAGTGAGAATGATAACTCCACCAGCAAAATTTTGAAGGGTGCCTTGAAGAGCCAGTCCAACAGCAAGACCTGCAGCACCAATGATAGCTACAAATGATGTCATCTGTATGCCGAGTGTGGCCAGTACACTCAGTATAAGGAGTACCAGTAAAAGGTTGTGAAATAAACTTCTGAGGAATGGGGTGAGCGAGGCATCGGTATCTCTTTTTTCCAGAAACTTGTTAAATCCTCTGGAAAGAAATCTGACCACCTGCAGACCAATTACAAGTACCAGGACTCCTTTAATAATTGCCAATCCTATTTCCGTACCTTGAGTGGCCAGAAACAGTTTAAGCTGTTCAATATATTCCATTATTTGATCGGGTTGATTTAGTTAATAAGTTAGTTACTTTTTTATTAACAAACTTACTTTTCTATTGTTCAAGCCTCTGAATATCTGCTCCCAAACGGTTTAGTCTTTCATCAATATTCTGATAGCCACGATCAATCTGCTCAACGTTGGATATTACACTTTCTCCATCAGCCGAAAGAGCCGCTATGAGCAATGAAACACCCGCTCTGATATCAGGAGAAGACATTTTTATACCTTTAAGCTGTTGTTTTCTATCAAGGCCGATGACGGTAGCCCGGTGAGGGTCACAAAGGATAATTTGTGCTCCCATGTCGATCAGTTTGTCTACAAAGAATAACCGGCTTTCAAACATTTTTTGATGTATAAGTACAGTTCCTTTGGCTTGTATGGCTGTTACCAGTACTATACTTAGCAAATCCGGTGTAAAACCCGGCCATGGAGCATCAGCTACGGTAAGTATTGAGCCGTCAATAAATGTGTCGATCTGGTAGTTTTTTTGCTCCGGAATGAAAATATCATCACCCTTTATTTCAAGCTTTATTCCCAACCGCCTGAATACATCAGGAATTAGGCCAAGATGCTCAACGCCTGCACTCTTCACTGTGATCTCAGATTGGGTCATAGCAGCCAGTCCTATGAAACTACCCACTTCGATCATATCTGGCAGCAGGGTATGGACAGTGCCTCCCAGTGATTCAACACCTTCGATCGTAAGCAGGTTTGACCCGATACCGTTGATATTGGCACCCATTCTGACCAGCATTTTGCTAAGCTGTTGAATATAAGGTTCACAGGCAGCATTATAGATAGTTGTTTTCCCTTTGGCAAGTACAGATGCCATAAGTATGTTGGCGGTACCTGTAACCGAAGCTTCATCGAGATGAATGTAGCAACCCTGAAGGTTTGAAGCATCAATTTTGTAGAAGCTTTCCTTTGAAGAGTAGTTGAATTTTGCCCCCAGCTTTTCAAACCCAAGGAAGTGTGTGTCGAGCCTTCGCCTGCCTATCTTGTCACCCCCTGGGCGAGGTATCTTTGCGGCCCCGTAACGGGCCAACAGTGGGCCAAGGATCATAATTGAACCTCTGAGCGATGCTGCTTTCGTTTTAAACTCATCTGATTCCAGGTAGGCTACATCTATTTCCTTTGCCGTAAACCTGTACGATTCCGAGTCAAGCTTTTCAACAGTAGCTCCGAGGTCGCCTATAAGTTCGATGAGTTTATTAACATCCCTGATGTCAGGTATCCTGTGTATTGTTACAGGTTCTGGGGTAAGTAGTGTTGCTGCTATGATCTGCAAAGCCTCATTCTTAGCGCCTTGCGGAATAATATCCCCCTTTAGTTTTTTTCCTCCCTGGATCTTAAAAGAACTCATTAATTTCTTTTTCTTCTATTTCGGTTGCTACTTTTTCTATCGCTTGATTTGCCGGAAGCAGGTCTGGCGCTTCGTCGTTTGTTGGAGTAAAGTTTTTCAAACAGGTTGTCCTCCTTAACCTTATCAAGGTCAATGGTTAGTTCTCCTTTTGAAATAGTTTTGATGTTTTCCAAGATTACCGAATCATCAATAACCTCTTTGTTCCAGCTGCTGTAGAAACTTTTCATGAGTTTGCCTATATATATAATGGCATCTTCGCGTTCAACAGGATCTTCCTTTTTAATGGCTTCTTTTATTAGCAACTCGATGTTTTTGCCGTAGTGTTTAAATTTTACGTCATGCTTGGAGTAATCCAGTCTTTTAGGCTTTTTGTTCAGCACTTCCTTTTCAGGCATGGGATAGGGGGCATCCAAGTCCAGATCAAAGTTTGACATGATGTAAAGGTCATCCCACAGCTTTTGGCTTGTTTCCGGTGTTTCTTTCACTGTTGGGGTCACCTGTTTCATCAACTCAATAAGAGTCTCGGCACTCTCAGTTCTTTTGTCTTTATCCTGAATAGTTTTTATGTATTCAACAAGTTTCTGAACATTCCTTCCGTATTCTCTTAAGATCAAAGGAGGTTGACTAGTGTTATATTCCATATAAAGGGTGGTTTATACTCCTAATTAGAGTGTATCTTTAATTTAGCAAAACTAAGTAATAAAGTCTTTTCTCCAAAGTCATCAAAATTAACTTTGGCCTTTCGGTTTGCTCCGCTTTCATCCATTTCCATGACCATACCATATCCAAATTTAGGATGTTCTACCTTCATCCCTGCCTGTAAACCTGAAGTGTCGCTGGGTTCAAAATCTGCTGACGGTTTATAGTTGGTTCTTTTTACAACGGGTTGAGAGGTCGTGGTCTTTCTCATACCACTAACAAAACTTTTGGTGTAATTGTTAGTGTCCACTACAGGCTCATTCTTACTGTATTTTTTACTTACTTTAATAAATTCCGGATCGATTTCATCAATGAAACGGCTAGGTTCACAGTTCTTTAAGCGCCCGAAACGATATCTGGACAAAGCATATGACATAAAAAGCTTTCTTTCCGCACGAGTAATGGCTACATAGAACAGACGGCGCTCTTCTTCCAGGTCCGCGCGGCTACTGAGCATCATTTGGGAAGGGAAGAGGTCTTCCTCAAGCCCGACAATGTAAACGTTCTTAAACTCCAGTCCTTTTGCCATGTGTATGGTCATAAGAGTTACCTTTTCATCATCATCGTCTTTGTCATTGTCCACGCCGGTGATGAGAGCAATCTCCTGGAGGAAAGCCCCTAAAGACTTGTCTTCCTTTTCGGGATCATCCACATACTCCTTTACTGCATTGAGTAATTCCTGCACGTTTTCATAACGGCTCAGGCCCTCAACAGTCTTATCTGCATACAGTTCTTTGAGTATACCCGAACCCTTGGCTATAAGTGAGGCTGCTTCATAAGCATCTTTGCTTTCAATATCGTACTTAAACCTCTTTATAAGTGCAACAAAATCAATAACAGCATTTGCTGCTCTACCGGGAAGAAATGAGCTGATGTTGTTTAATACATCCCAAAGGCTCATGTCATGGTCATTGGCGGCTACGATTATTTTATCCACACTGCTGTCACCGATGCCTCGTTTGGGATAATTGATGATTCTCCTTAAGGATTGCTCATCGTTATGGTTGATTGCAAACCGAAGGTAGGCCATCAGGTCCTTTATTTCTTTTCGCTGATAGAAGGAGAGCCCGCCAACAATTTTGTATTTGATATTCATGCGTCTAAGGGCTTCTTCCATAGCCCTGGACTGACTGTTGGTGCGGTAAAGAATGGCAAAATCACTGTTTT
Source organism: Fulvivirga ulvae (assembly GCF_021389975.1). Taxonomy (NCBI): domain Bacteria; kingdom Pseudomonadati; phylum Bacteroidota; class Cytophagia; order Cytophagales; family Fulvivirgaceae; genus Fulvivirga; species Fulvivirga ulvae. Next base: position 362,690 of record NZ_CP089981.1, on the reverse strand, counting down.
TTAATTGATTCTGCATTTTTTCTTCGAATATAGAGGATGCAACCAGCTTTCCTTCTTCGTTATCAGAGGTAGCTTTAAGCAGTTCTATTAAAGTACCGTCATCGTTATCCGTCCATACATTTTTTTTGAGCTGGGCCCTGTTTTTGCCAATGATTGAATTGGCCGCATTTACAATGGTCTTGGTAGATCTGTAATTCTGTTCCAGCTTAATAATCCGCAAGTCGGAATAATCCTTTTCAAAATTCAGAATATTTTGGATGTCTGCACCCCGGAATGCATAAATGCTTTGTGCGTCATCACCGACAACGCAAATGTTTTGCCTTACGGCTGATAATTTTTTTGTTATAAGATATTGGGATACGTTGGTATCCTGAAACTCATCTACCATCACATAATGGAAGCGTTGCTGGTACTTATTTAATACATCCAAATGATCTTTGAAGAGCACATTGGTGTTAAATAACAGATCATCAAAGTCCATGGCTCCGGCTTTAAAACATCTCTCTGAGTATATTTTATATATCCTTCCAAGCTCAGGTTTCATGTTACTTTCATCATCTGCCTTATATACCGGGTTTCTTAAATATTCTTTCCATGATATAAGTCTGTTCTTGGCACCTGATATCCTGTTAAAAACGACGTTAGGTTTATAGATTTTGTCGTCAAGGTTTAGCTCTTTGACAATTGTTTTGATCAACTGCTTGGAGTCATCAGCATCATAGATAGTGAAATTGCTGGGGTAGCCGAGTTTATCGGCCTCTGCTCTTAAGATCCGGGCAAAAACGGAGTGGAAAGTACCCATCCAAAGATTTCTTGCTTCAGTACCTACTACCTTTTCTATTCGGTTACGCATTTCTTTGGCAGCTTTATTCGTAAAGGTCAATGCCAGTATATTAAAGGGGTCAACCCCTTTTTTTTCCATCAGATAGGCAATACGAAATGTAAGTACTCTTGTTTTTCCTGAGCCGGCACCTGCAATGATCATGGTAGGACCGTCTGTATTTACCACCCCCTCGTACTGCGGCTCATTAAGGCTTTTAAGATAATCCATTCTCGAACTTTAATCGACACACAATGTAATCCGCAAAGGTCAGAAATAAAATTAATAACCAAACAATTAAACGCCTTCTAATCAATTAAAAATTCCTGTATCTCACACGAAATTTCTCGGGGATTCGGAAACCTTGAAATTTATATCAGATATTCATAAGGCTTTGATGATCTTTTTATTGATGAAATATGTTGGTGCAGTTTAATGGTATTATATTTTATCTTTGCAGCATGATTGAATTGGGAAATGTGTTACTGTCGGATGATATCAAAGAGAAGTTCTTTGTTTGCAATCTGGAGAAATGTAAAGGGGCGTGTTGTGTGGAAGGTGATCTGGGCGCACCTCTCGAGAATGATGAGCTCATAAAGTTAGTAGAAGTGTATGAACATGTTGAACCATATTTGTCTGAAGAGGGGAAGAAAGCCATAGAAGAACAGGGGAAGTATGTGTTAGACGAAGATGACGAATATTCAACGCCTACTATTGAAGGGAAAGAATGTGCCTATGCTATCTATGATGACAGGGGCATTTTGAAATGTGGGATTGAGCAGGCTTATCTGGATGGTAAAATAAGCTTTAAAAAACCTATAAGTTGTCATTTATACCCTATACGATCTACTAAATATGATCAGTTTGAGGCTCTCAACTATGACCGATGGAGTATTTGCAGCCCTGCATGTAGTTTGGGAGAGGAGCTTCAGGTTCCCGTTTACAAATTTTTAAAAGATGCCCTGATACGCAAGTATGGCGAGCAATGGTATAATGATCTGGTACAGCTTATAGAAGCTGAAAGTCTATAGTTTCTTATTGGAGAGGAATGAAAAAGGCAAACCTGAAGGCCACTATATTATCATTGTTGCTGCTATTGCCTAAATTACTAATGTTATCCAGATAATCGGTTATGGTGTTGTAGTAGCCTGCCTGTAATGACACGCCGTATTGATTAGGGAGTACATATATAGCTCCTATACTGGTGGGAAGCATTAGTGATTCCTGTCTGTATGTTTCCTGCTCGGCGCGTGTCTGCGGCAAATCGGCAAGATCATTACCTTCATCATCCTTTGGAGAGAAACGGATCATTCCAATACCCTGGCTTATATAAGCAATGAAATTTTTCTTCTTTATGATATTGTAATGCAGGTCATAGTTGATATAGAAAAAGCTGGTTTTAAAAAACTTATTAGGAGAGGGGAGAGGCGTCTGATTTGAGTCAAATGTAAAATCCCGATCTTCTCCATTAAGTGTACCTGCACCAATATTAATATTGCCGTTGAGTCTTTTCTTTTTGTTAAGCTGAAGCCCGAGATGAAAGGATGAAGTATACTTCTTTTTCCCTTCGAGATCTCCATTATATGAGTTTATACTTGTTCCGAAATGCAGCCACATACGCGTGGAGTCCTGGGCATTGCACCATAACATGCTGAGCATTAATGAAGTAAGAAGTAAGTATTTCATACGGGATCAGTTTCAGGTATCAAAGTAATTCGAATCGGATAAAAAAGCTACTTAATTAACAGTATTTAGGGGGAAAAGATAAATAGCGGCAATAAAAAAAGCTACTCAAATTCAATCGAGTAGCTTTTAATCTGGTAGTTATACTTTTATTTCAGGTCGGTGAAGTCAAAAGTTTCGAGGAACTTTGTAGTAAAGTTGCCATCCTGGAACTGCTTGTCATCCATTAGTTTTAAATGGAAAGGAATGGTCGTCTTTATTCCTTCAATTACAAACTCTGACAGTGCACGCTTCATCCTTGTGATTACTTCTTCCCTTGACTGGCCGCTTACAATAAGTTTGGCAATCATGGAATCGTAGTTAGGCGGAATGGTATAGCCGGCATACACGTGGCTATCCACTCGTACACCATGGCCACCAGGCATGTGCAGGTTTGTGATCTTACCCGGAGAGGGACGAAACCCATTTGCCGGATCTTCTGCGTTGATCCTGCATTCCATCGCGTACAGATTAGGGAAGTAATTCTTTCCTGAGATTTCAACACCTGCAGCTACTTTTATCTGCTCTTTGATCAGATCGAAATCAGTTACTTCTTCGGTTATCGGATGCTCTACCTGTATCCTTGTATTCATTTCCATGAAATAGAAGTCGCCATGTTTATCAACAAGAAACTCTACTGTACCAGCCCCTTCATATTTAATGGCTTCAGCTCCTTTAATGGCAGCCGCTCCCATTTTTTCCCGTAACTTTTGACCTACGATAGGAGATGGTGTTTCTTCAACAAGTTTTTGATGCCTTCTTTGAATAGAGCAGTCGCGTTCCGACAAGTGACAAACCCTTCCATTTTTATCTCCTACTACCTGAATTTCAATGTGTCGAGGTTCTTCAACGAATTTTTCAAGATAAAGTCCGTTATTTCCGAAGGCAGCAGCAGATTCTTGCCTGGCATCATCCCATGCTTTCTTAAAACCTGACTCATCCTTCACAATACGCATACCACGACCACCACCACCGGCAGTTGCTTTAAGTATGATAGGGTATTTGATCTTTTCAGCAATCTTCATTCCCTCCTCCACACTTTTTAAAAGTCCTTCGGAGCCGGGAATAGTCGGCACACCTGCTTTTTTCATTGTAGCCTTGGCGGTGGCCTTGTCACCCATTTTATTGATCATGTCTGGAGATGCACCAATAAATTTGATGCCATATTCCTGGCAAACAGCACTGAATTCCGCATTTTCTGCAAGAAATCCGTATCCTGGATGGATGGCATCAGCATTAGTGATTTCTGCTGCGGCGATCAGGTTAGGAATGTTCAAGTATGATTCACTACTTGGCGCTTTTCCGATACAAACGGCTTCATCTGCAAATCGAACATGAAGGCTGTCTTTGTCGGCAAGAGAGTAGACTGCCACGGTTCTAATATTCATCTCACGGCATGTCCTGATTATTCTTAGCGCGATCTCTCCTCTGTTGGCTATTAATATTTTTTTAAACACAATAATCTAGTTTAGACTTACGATTAATTAATAAAGCTGTCCATTAAGGATTCTCTCTTAGAATCGTAAATTATCAGGACGGATCAACAAGGAATAATACCTGGTCGTATTCTACTGGTGAAGCATTGTCAACCATTACTTTTACAATAGTTCCTGATACTTCAGTTTCTATTTCATTAAATAGCTTCATAGCTTCAATGATACACACAGGCTGTCCTTTTTCAACTTTGTCGCCTACTGCAACAAAAGGAGGAGAGTCAGGGTTTGGAGACCTGTAGAAGGTTCCTATCATAGGGGATTTCACTTCAACATAGCTTGAGGTGCTTTCTGCTTTAGGGGCTTCACCACCACTTGTTGCCGGAGTAGCTGCTACCTGCTGTTGTACAGGGGCGGCAGCCACGGTTTGAGGAGCTACTGCCGGGGCACTGGCTTCTACAAAACGTGTCTGAACGTCAGCTTCTCTTTTTACTGATAGCTTCAACTCTTCGGTTTCTATGTTTACCTCATTAAGTCCCGTTTGGGATATGAAGTCGATAAGGTCTCTGATTTCTTTTGTCTTCATATGGAGAAATTTTCTTCGGTTAGTTTATTCCTTTACTCTTTCTGAGTAAGAGTTGGTTCTTGTATCAATTTTTATTTTATCACCTTCATTAATAAATAAAGGCACCTGAATTTCTGCTCCGGTTTCCAGAGTAGCCGGCTTTGTGGCATTTGTTGCCGTATCGCCTTTAATACCGGGTTCCGTATAAGTAATTACCAGCTCTACAAAGGCAGGCAATTCAAGCCCTATAATTTTCTCTGCTTCAGCGTGGTATAGTATATCAACTTCCTGTCCGTCTTTGATCAGACCGGTGTTTTCGATAAGATCTTCGTCTACTACAGCCTGTTCAAAAGTACTGCTATCCATAAAATGGTAGCCAAGATCATCTTTGTATAGAAACTGGTGAGGCCTTCTTTCAATTCTTGCTGTAGTGATCTTATGTCCGGCTGAGAACGTATTCTCAACAACCTTACCGGTGGTCAGGCTTTTTAATTTTGTTCTTACAAAGGCTGGTCCTTTGCCGGGTTTAACGTGCTGAAACTCTACAATGGTATAGAGCCCATTGTTATACTCTAAGCATAAACCGTTTTTAAAGTCGGCCGTTGTTGCCATGTCAGAATAATTTTAAACTAATTTACAAATGAACTTAAGAATAACAATAAAAGATTACTTGGGATCGTATGCCCATTTGAGATAAATGGCTCCCCAGGTAAATCCACCTCCAAAAGCGGCCATCACAAGATTATCTCCTTTTTTTAACTGGGACTCATAATCCCATAATAACAATGGAATAGTACCGGATGTTGTATTGCCATACCTCTCTATATTCATCATTACCTTATCCTCGGTAAGTCCCATCCTTTGGGCAGTGGCATCAATGATCCTCTTATTTGCCTGGTGAGCGACAAGCCAGTCTACTTTTTCAGCAGTCAGGTTATTTCTTTCCATGATCTTGGCTGCATAGTCTGCCATGTTGGTTACTGCAAATTTAAATACAGTGGCCCCGTCCTGACGTGCATAATGCTCTTTTGCGGTAACTGTTTCAACTGTAGCCGGGTACCTGCTACCCCCTGCTTTCATATTTAAGAATTCAGCACCTTTTCCATCTGCTTTGTGAATAGCGTCTATCAGGCCCACATCTTCGGTGGTAGGCTCCAGTAGTACTGCTCCGGCACCATCACCAAAGATGATGCAGGTCGTTCTGTCGGTGTAGTCAATAATAGATGACATTTTATCTGCCCCTATTACCAACACTTTTTTATATTTTCCTGTTTCTATGAACTGGCTGCCCGTAGTAAGTGCATAAAGAAATCCGGAGCATGCTGCTCCGATGTCATAACTGAATGCATTAACGGCTCCGATTTCTGCTGAGATTACATTGGCTGTAGCCGGGAAGACCATGTCGGGTGTTACCGTTGCGCAGATGATCAGATCAATATCTTCAGGATTAGTGCCGGTTTTTTCCAGAAGGCCCTTAGCTGCCGCAGCGGCCATTACCGATGTTCCCTGGCCTTCACCTTTCAGAATTCTTCTTTCTTTTATACCAGTTCTGGAGGTTATCCATTCGTCACTGGTATCCACCATAGTTTCGAGTTCCTTATTGGTAAGTACATAATCAGGTACATAACCCTGAACTCCCGTTATAGCGGCTCTTATGTTGGCCATAATTTTTTCGTTTATTCTCCTAAGTGCTCTTTAATTTTTAAATGAATATTGGACTCAGCCATCTTTACAGAAAGCAAAATCATATTCTTTATGGCTTCAGGGCTGGACACTCCGTGGCCTATCACAACATTGCCATTAATACCTAAGATCGGACTGCCACCAATGGCTTCATAATTAAACCTATCAAAATAGTCATCCTTAATGTTCCGCTTTTGTAACAAATCAAAGAAAGACTCTGCCATTTTGAGTATTACATTTCCTGTAAAACCATCACATACAATAACGTCGGCTTTATCATTAAAGAGGTCACGACCTTCTATGTTTCCTACGAAATTTATCCTGTTGCTGATTTTGAATAATTGATAGGCAGCCTGTGTTAGCAGGGTTCCTTTTTGCTCTTCTTCACCCAGATTCATCAGGCCCACTTTTGGCTTTTGCATGTTAAATACATGTTTGGCATACAACGACCCCATTTCGCCGAATTGATATAATACATCCGGTTTACAGTCGGCGTTTGCTCCAACATCCATAATAACACCAAAATCTCCTGATTCTTTCGGGATAAAGCCTGCTATTCCGGGCCTGATTATGCCTTCAATAGCTTTTATGGTAAACATGGCGCCGACGTGCATGGCTCCGGTGTTTCCTGCGCTGCAAAAAGCCTTAACAGCTCCTGATTTTAGCAACCCATACCCTACAGGTATGCTTGCCTTAGGCTTTTGTGAGAGGGCTTTGGTTGGGTGCTCACCCATTTCAATCACATCGTCGGCATGAAACACCTCAATACTTGGATTGTTGATGTTGTGCTCACGCAGCTTGGATTGAATAATATCTTCGTTACCTACCAGTACGATTTTTATATCGTCCGGGATCTCTTGTGAGGCCAATTCTGCTCCCTTGACTGTACAGTCGGGAGCAAAATCACCACCCATTGCATCTAATGCAATTTTCACAAGCTAAAACTTAAGCTAATACTTCCTTCTCCATTACAACTTTACCTTTATAGTAAAGTTTGCCTTCATGCCAGAAGGCTCTGTGGGGTAGGTGAAACTCTCCAGTTGTAGGACATATAGCAAGTTGTTTAGCCTCTGCTTTATAATGTGTCCTTCTCTTGTCTCTTCTCGTTTTTGATATCTTTCTTTTAGGATGAGCCATTTTAACAAATATTTAAATTTAATTCTTACTTCAATTTTTTAAGTTTCTGCCATCTGGGATCAATATTATCATCATCATCGCCCTGATCGTTATTATCAGTGGAGTCAGCCTCGGAACTGTCAGATGAATACACAAGTTCATCATCTTCAGTTTCATCGCTGAATCTCGGATGTAACTTTTTCATTGGAATTGATAATCCAATGAATTCGTAAATATATTGCGCCAGATTTATACGCTGTTTATCACGAGGAATAATACTGATCTCGTCATTTATCTCTTCCTCATCATCTCCAAATTTCAGCAGCAGGGTATTTTCGGAGTTTACAGGGTAGTCAAATACGTCAAGACTACGGTCACACTCCAACTCTACTGTAGCGTTAATCCGGAAATTTAACCTGATAAAGGTGTCCGTTTTTTCTAACTCGAGATCAACAGTACCCTTACCTTTTTCTACAATACTATTTTCATAAGCTTCAAAAAACGAATTACCAACTTCAAATTGGTAATTATGAGTTCCATTGGGAAGCTTATATATATCAATATTAAACTTATCTAACTCGTGCACAGCCATTCCCACTAAATTAAGGTCGCAAAGTTAAGAAGATAATTCTAATAATTAAAAAAGAAGTGTAAACGTTTTTGTGTATTAAATTATGTGTACCTCTCAAAAACTATTTGTTTCAATGTTGCCATTGGATAGCTGTGGATCTCATCTTTGAGAAACGTAACAACGTCCTTTTTAAAACCCAGCTTGATGGCGATGTCAATGCAAAAGATCAACTCGCTATCAAAAATTTTCTCATCAATGAGCATGAGATCAATACAACTATAAAGGTAATCAAACTTCTGGTCATTCGATAAAGCCCCAAAAGATCCTATTGGTTCAGGGTTCTGGATCAACTCTTTAACTCCTTCTATGGGGAAGTTCCGCTTGGCTGCAATTTCATAAATACGGTCGCGCTCTAAAACCGAAAAATGTTTATCAGCCTCTGCGAGTTGAATGAGTATATTTAGCTGTTTCCGTGTGACGATATCCATCAGCGTTCTTATAATTCTCTGAAAGTTAATTGTTTTCGACAAATAAACATAGGTTGGCCTCAGATAGTTATAAAGTGAGGCTAGTTAAATGTCCACTTTTAGGCAACAAGTAAAGATATTATTCTGTTAATTGTTCTTTTCTGTTTTTGTATATATCTCTGGCAAGATAGATGGCCTGGCGCATTGAAGTTTCCTGGGCTTCATTTTTTCCAGCTATATCATAAGCTGTACCATGGTCCGGTGATGTTCTGATAATGGATAGTCCGGCTGTATAGTTAACCCCATTTTCAAAAGCCAGTGTTTTAAAAGGTATTAGCCCCTGATCATGGTACATGGCCAGTATACCATCAAACTTTTTGTAATCACCTTTTCCAAAAAATCCATCGGCAGGAAACGGACCAAAAACCAGTTTGCCTTTTTGTTTAAACTCTTTTATGGCGGGTTCAATAACGTCTATGTCTTCTTTGCCCAGTAAGCCTCCTTCGCCGGCATGAGGATTAAGGCCCAAGACGGCAATTTTCGGTTTTTTAATGCCAAAATCTACCCTTAGCGAGTGCTCCATAATGCCCAACTTGCGCGAAATCAATTCACTTGAAAGGGTTTTGCTAACCTCTTTTATTGGGATATGGCCTGTTACCACCCCAATTTTAAGGTCGTCTGAGGTCATAAACATCAGGCTGTCTTTAGCATCAAAATGTTGTGTGAAGTATTCCGTGTGACCTGCAAATTTAAAATCATCACTTTGAATATTATTTTTATTGATTGGTGCGGTGACTACGGCATCTATCAACCCCGACTTCAGGTCTTCAGTGGCCTTCTTAAGAGCCTGGAAAGAAGCTTTTCCCGCTTCCGGGGTCACTACCCCTGTATTGATCTCAACCATTTCCGTCCAGCAGTTTACCACATTTACTTTTCTGAAATGAAACTGGCCTGACTCCTTTACATGGCTATAATTAAAATCATCCATGCGCAGTGCCTTTCGGTAATACGAAAGGGTTTTAGAAGAACCATAAATTACCGGTGTAATGAAGTTAAGTATCCTGTTATCCCGTAACGCTTTGATTGTTACTTCTGGGCCTATGCCGTTGATGTCTCCTATGGTAATGCCAATTACAGGTTTATCTTCTTGTTTTGAATTACTGCTCATTATATTTTAATAACTTTACCCACCCGGATATTTGCCGGTAGTTTTACTTTTCTGAACGCAAGTTAAAGTATTTTCTAATCATTGAAAAAAGCATGGTTAAACCGAAGAAGCATCTGGGGCAACATTTTTTAAAGGATCAGAACATAGCACGGAATATTGTTGATGCACTGAGTGTCGATAATGAGCAGAGGAAGATATTGGAAATAGGCCCGGGAACTGGTGTACTTACACATTTTTTGGAAGAAAAGTATGCAGAAAACCTGGTGCTTATTGATATTGATACAGAATCAATTGCCTATCTGAAAAAGAACTTCCCGGATTTAAATAATAAAATTCTCGAGGGAGATTTTCTGAAAATGGACCTTAACCATGCTCTTGGTGGTGAGTATGCCATTATAGGTAATTTTCCTTATAACATTTCCTCCCAGATATTCTTTAAAATACTAGAAGAGAAAGATCAGGTTATAGAAGTGGTTTGTATGTTGCAAAAAGAAGTGGCGAAGAGGCTGGTATCGCCACCCGGCAATAAGGACTATGGGATATTAAGCGTATTGCTTCAGGCATACTATGATATGGAATACCTTTTTACGGTAGATGCTTCGGTGTTCGATCCGCCTCCTAAAGTTCAGTCAGGTGTGATAAAGCTCAGGCGTAACGGCCTTAAAAAGCTGAATTGTGATGAGGTACTTTTTAAGCAAGTGGTTAAACAGGGATTTCAAAACAGGCGAAAAACATTGCGTAATGCTCTGAAACCCTTAAACCTGGCTGAAGAAGTCAGAGAGCAGGACATACTGAACAGACGGGCTGAGACCTTATCAGTTAATGAATTTGTAAAACTTACAAATGATATAGCAAGTGGAGGAAATACTAAAGTTTGAATTATCTAACGAATTTCGTCAGCGTTTTCAACATGCTGTTGATGAGAGGGATGAGGGTTTTATAAAAGAAATCCTGGAAGGGGTGAATCCGGCTGATATTTCCGCACTTTTACATGAGTTTGATACCGAGGATTCCAAGTATGTCATTGACTTGCTTCCGTCTGAAACCCGAGCCGAGATTATCAATGATCTTGATGAAGACATTAGAGAGCGTTTTCTGAAGGTTTTTCAACCGGGTGAAATTACTGAAATTGTAAACCATCTTGATTCCGATGATGCTGTTGATATCCTCAATGAATTGCCGATCAAAGAGCGAGAAGAGGTTATTGCCAGTCTGGATAACGAGGAGAAGGAAGCTAACATTCTTGACCTGCTAAGGTACGAAGAAGATGTGGCCGGAGGACTAATGGCCAAAGAACTTATAAAGGCCAACGTTAACTGGTCAGTGGTACAGTGTATCGAAGAGATCCGGCGACAGGCAGAAAACGTCCAAAAACTCTATTCTGTATATGTAGTGGATGATAATGACCGCCTGTTGGGCAGAGTATCTTTGAAACGGATCATTCTGGCGGGAGATAAAACCCAAATCGCAGACATATATGAGCCGGAGCTTATTTCGGTGGAGACCTACATGTCTGAAGAAGAAGTAGCCATGGTGATGCGTAAGTATGATCTTGAAGCGGTGCCTGTTGTTAACATGCAGGGGAAGCTGCTGGGACGCATCACTATTGATGACGTAGTAGACGTAATTACCGAGCAGGCAGAAGAAGAAAGACAGATCATGTCAGGTATTTCCGGTGATGTGGAAGAGGATGACAGTGTATGGATGTTAACCAAAGCCAGGCTACCCTGGTTGGTAATAGGAGTATTTGGTGGGTTTATAAGTGCAATGCTTATCGGGGTATTTGAAGATGAGCTGTTAAGAATAACGGCCATTGCCTTTTTCATCCCCTTGATACAGGCTACCGGGGGAAATGTGGGTATTCAGTCCTCATCCATCGTGGTGCAGAGTCTGGCTAATCCCTCCGCATTTAGCGACAGCCTGGCGAAAAGACTCATAAAAGTTTTTATGGTGGCCGCACTAAACGGTGCCGTACTGGCGGTGCTTGTTTATGGAGGTAACGTTATTTCCGGAGGAACTCAGAACCTCGCGGTGGTAGTTTCGATAGCGCTTTTTTGCGTAGTGCTTATAGCATCTTTCATGGGAACTATCACGCCTTTAATATTAAATAAGTTCGGTTTCAACCCGGCGTTGGCTTCCGGTCCTTTTATTACCACGACTAATGACTTGCTAGGTCTTGCAATATATTTTTATACCGTACATCTTATGTTATAATGAAGTGTCTTATTGTTGATTACATGTATGATAATATCGAGGAACTCCTTTTGGCTGCAGGCCTGGAGCCTGATTATCAACCTACCATTGCCAGGGACGGGATTATGAATATTATCCATAATTATGAAGGACTGATCATCAGAAGTAAAACCCGCGTTGATGAAGCACTCGTGACGCAGGCAAAACAACTGAAATTTGTAGGTAGGGCGGGAGCCGGTATTGATAACCTTGATGAAGAGGCGTTAAACAGGCGTAATATAAAAATACTCAATGCTCCCGAAGGTAATAGAAATGCCCTCGGTGAACATTGTATGGGATTGCTTTTGGGACTTCTTAATAATATAGTTAAATCTGACAGAGAGGTTAGGTCAGGGGTTTGGGACCGTGAGGGTAACAGGGGGTATGAGTTGAGTGGCAAAACGATAGCATTGGTTGGGTACGGCTATATGGGTACTGCATTTGCTGAAAAGTTGAGAGGGTTCGGCTGTGAAGTGCTCGTCTTTGATAAATATAAAACAGATTGTACGGATGACTTCGTACGGCAAACATCCATGGGTGAAATATATGAGCGTGCAGATATATTTAGTTTGCATATACCACTGACAAAGGAAACCAGGGGTCTGGTAGATTTTAATTACATTAATAAATTCAGGAAGAAAATTTTTTTGATTAATACGGCAAGAGGGGAGATAGTCTCTCTCGCCGGTTTGTGCCAGGCTATAGAATCCGGTAAAGTAATTGGAGCCGGTCTGGACGTACTTGAGAACGAAAAAATCAGTAATCTTACTTCTTCCGAGCAAAAAATGTTTGAATATTTAGTAAATTCGAACAAAACCATACTCACCCCACATGTAGCCGGGTGGTCCTATGAGTCATATGAAAAGATTAATAATGTACTTATCGATAAAATAAAGAGGGAAATAAACGGAATTCAATGAAATTTATTACATATTGTAGCCAAACTTTATTGTGGTGTAACCTTTAATTTTAGCCGCGTTTTTATTAATATAGTTAAATGGAGTACATTTTTTCGTTGTCTTGTCGATGCAGCTAAAAACTCAAACAAAAAAATTCAAAGAGTACGTAAACTCTATTATTGAAAAACCCATACTAACCTCTGCGATAGTACTCGTAGTGCTGTCGATTATAGTATTGGGGTTGAGTATGCCCTATTATCTGGCAGATTTTAATGCATTTTTTAGTCAGGTGCTAGCAGAGGCCCACGGTATGATCTTTGATATTGCCGTAATCGGTATGCTCATATTCTGGCTGAATAAAAATGGAGAGGTACGCCAGCGAATACGAACCTATAAAGATGAAATTGATGATTTCCGTCTGTGGGAGTCTGAAGAAGCTGCCTTTAGGACAGTGGGTAATATAAAAAGGCTGAACAGGCATGGTATACATGAGATCAACCTTGTGAACTGCCATTTGGCTCGTACAAACCTTAACTATGTTAATTTGGCAGGCTCTAACCTTAACTCAGCAGACATTTCCAATGCTTTTTTGATAGAGACCAATCTGGAGAATACAAGGCTGAACCAGACCAATCTGGAAAATTCGAACCTGAATCAGGCCATGTTGAAGGGAGCTTATGCCAGTGGCGCAAACTTCAAAGATGCCTATTTGATCAAGGCACAACTAGAGAATGCATTTTTGATCAAGTCTAATTTTAAAAATGCATTTTTAATGGAAGCGAATCTGACAAATTGCTATCTTACAGGTGCCAACTTTGAAAATGCAAGTTTATACAAAGCAGATTTGCGTGGAGCAAAGGGGTTGACTTTTGAACAACTGACTAAGGCTAAAACACTATATTTGGCTCAGTTTGATGATGAAATCCTCAACCAGATAAAGACAAACATACCCGAACTCGTCGGCAAGTAGTTAGGTCGATTGTTTTGAACATGAGTTAGAAACAGTTACCTTTGTAGAAGATTTAAAGGAAAAATGATCATAAACGGTTTCATACCAGAGACCGTTATTTGTTTTTTATAGAGCTAATAAAATTAAAGAATATGGGAAAGGTGGCATATTATACCAAGGAAGGATTAGATAAGCTAAAGGCCGAGTTAAACGAGCTGAAAACAAAAGGAAGAGCAGATATAGCTAAGCAGATTGCTGAAGCCAGAGACAAAGGAGATTTAAGCGAAAATGCTGAATACGACGCTGCTAAGGATGCTCAGGGCCATCTTGAGGCTAAAATTGCCCAGCTGGAAGAAGTCGTTGGAAATGCCCGGGTTATTGACGAAAGTACTATAGACACTTCAAAAGTCTCTATCCTGTCGAAAGTGAAGATCAAAAACACCAAAAACGGTGCGGTATTCACTTATTCCCTGGTGTCTGAGGAGGAGGCTGATTTGAAAGCCAGCAAAATATCCGTTCAATCACCAATAGGAAAAGGTCTTTTGGGCAAAAAGGCGGGAGACTCTGCCAGAATCCAAACCCCGGGTGGTGAAATAGAATTTGAAATTATAGAAATAGGTATCTGATGGCAAGTATATTTACCAGGATTATTAACAGAGAGATTCCCGGGCACATTCTGGCTGAGGATGATAATTATATAGCATTTTTGGATGTTAGCCCCTTAGTTGAAGGTCACGCGCTTGTAGTTCCCAAGAAGGAGGTTGATTATATGTACGATCTCGATGACGATACGCTCGGAGGGCTGCATGTTTTTGCAAAAAGTGTGGCCAAAGCTATAGAAAAAACCATACCCTGTAAGCGTATCGGTGTAGCAGTGATAGGTATCGAAGTGCCTCATACTCACGTGCATCTGGTGCCTTTGAATACTATGGACGATATTAATTTTACAAGACCTAAGTTACACCCATCGCAAGACGAGCTTAAAGTCGTCGCAGAAAAAATCAGAAGTAACTTTTAAAATGTAAATTTTAGTACCTGGATAAACAAAGAGGGGCTGCAACTTGCAGCCCCTCTTTGTTTATCAGGGATTTGACCGCTAATAAAAATTTCAATCACTTAACTTAACAGACATTACAGGAAGTCTATGTCTACGTTATAGGGATATCGCATTAAAAGTTGCAAAGCTTTGTCAACAGTGAGTCCTTCGAACAATACCTCGTAAAGAGCCTCAGTGATAGGTGCTCTGAGCTTGGCAGTGTCTATGAATTTTTTGGCTATTCGTACTGTATTTACGCCTTCGGCGACCTCTTCCATATTCGAGAGTATCTCTTCGAGAGTTTCGCCTTTGGCCAGGCGGTGACCTACAGTAAAGTTCCTGCTCAAGGTACTGTTACAGGTAGTAACCAGATCACCAATACCTGCAAGCCCGACAAAAGCTTCAACCTCTCCTCCCATAGCTTTTCCAAGGTGTATCATTTCTACCATACCACGGCTAATGAGAAGACCTTTGGCATTCTCACCCAAACCAAGTCCGCTGAGAGCCCCTGAAGCAATGGCAATAATGTTTTTAAGCACACCGGCCAACTCGATACCAATAAGGTCGCTATTGCCGTAAACCTGAAAACGATCATTGCGGAGTAGCTTTTCGCCTTCTCTGATCACTTCTTTATAATGGCTGGCCACAACGGTGGCTGCGGGGTGGTTTGCGGCCATCTCCTTGGCCAGGTTAGGCCCTGCAAGGCAGCCTATCCGTATTACCACACTCTCATCCATGATCACCTCACTCATAGTTCTGATATTTTCCCGGGTCAGGAAAGGGACCGAGTCAATCGTTTCACCTGGCGGCAGGGAAATATCCAGCCCTTTAGTGCCATGGATAAGTATGTGGTAGGGGTGGAGGTAGGGAGACAGTTGCTGCATCATACTCCTAAAGGCTGAGGAGGGTACAATGGGAAATATGATGTCGCAGGAATTGGCAAGGTAACTCAGATCTCCGGTGGGAGTGACATTGGTATGTAGCTTATGACCCCGGTTTTCTTTGTTCTCAGCTATTTTTCTGACCGTGTTACTGTCACGGGCATACAGCAGAACCTCACTTTTCTCAGCAAGTATGTTGGCAATGGCCGATCCGAAGCTTCCTGCACCGATTACGCCAACTGGCTTTTTAGATATACTTTTCGAGGTCATAGCCATTCATACGGTTGTGATAGTAATACAAAGTATTAAGGTCTTTGGTGATAATGTTACCAGCCTTGTCTGTAAGCAGCGGGCGTTTACTGTGGTACATGCCCACATTGTCGATACCCATTTTAATAACATCATCAATATTCCCTTTCAGGTGAGCGGCAACATTGACCTTATTTTGTTTTTTTAGTTTGAATACATGCTTTCTTGCTTTCTTGAACTGGGTTTTAAATTCATCATAGTTGATCACCATTTCTTCTTCAGGCAGCCTCAGAAAGTCATACAGATCAAGCTTGTAGTGCTGTTTCCTCCATAATCTGAAAGCCGTGAATGCAACCAGATGACTTGCGAAAACCCTGTTTATTTTATGGTATTCTTTAACTATGATCTGGCTTAGGCGCCTCGTGTATTCTTCTTCCCGTTGCTTATCAGCATTGATCTCCCCGTTCGATGTGAAATAATCACGGGTGTTAATAAACCTGCCATGCTTATCAATACTATTTCCATCATCATCAACATAGTTGCCCAACAGGTCCATACCTCTGCCGATGGATACTGATATATCAGAACCTTTAGTGAAGAACTTGATCAGGAATTTGATCATATTATATGAAGTGGAGTACTCATCACTCTCCACATAATACTTTTCACCTCCCTGTCGTTCGAGGTGTTCGTTAATTAAAGACGGTGCTTCTAATACGAAGTTATAATTGATTGTTACCGGAACTATAAAAATCTTTTTGCCGTCACCGTTCGGATGTTTCATGTAAATGGATCTTTGAGCTTCCATTGCAGTGCCCAGCAGCCCCAGTTTTAGCGAACTTTCTATTTCTCCAGATCGTGATCTTGTTCCACCTGGGAAAAATAAACTATGCGCTCCTTCCTGGATTGCCAGGGTAGAATACATTTTTAGTGTTTCAAGATATATAAAGTTTTTCTTTCTCCGGTCGACTTTATAGGCCCCAAGGCTATTCATAAAGTATGCAAAAATCTTTATGTTGAACAGGTTGAGTCCGGCGCCATAGATGAAAGCAGGCAGCCCCAGAACGTGTATGATCCACCCGATCAGGATAGAGTCGAGGTTGCTGAAGTGAGTGGGCACCATTACAACGGTCCCCTTTCTGGCTAGTCGGCGCAGTTGCTTGGCTTTTCCTGTTATCTGGATTTTGTCTCTCAGAGTATATTCGTTTCGGAAAAAGGCTCCAAATCTTTTTACGCGTGTGGCATTAAGCAGTCTGGCGAAACCAAACTTTACCATTTCTCGGGTTAACTGATATCTCGTTTTTTTAAAGTTTCCGGCTATTTCATGAGCATAGCGGGATACTACACGTTTAAGTATGTCTTCTTCCTTTTCCCGGGCTTCATGCTCAGAGGCAAGCTCTACAAGCTCATTTTTGACATGCTCCCAAAATCTGTAATCATCCCGGGGATCTACTCTCCATGGGTTTTGCTTTATGCGAAGTTTTTCCTGATAAAGCGTTGATTCAAGCTCTTCGCGAAGCTCCTGTCTGCCAGGGTTGGCATCTGTAATCTTGATAAAAGCCTCTTCTACTACTTTGGCTATAAACTGTTTCCTGTTTCTGCTCAGTTGCACCACCGGCCAGTCGCTGGTGCCGGGAAGAATGGGTTTATATGATTTATCTTTAGAATTGCCTTTTGGCATTGTTGTCTTATTTTGGGAATTTCAAATATAATCAGAAAGAACTAATTCCAGCCCGTTACTTCATGGATATCTCCCGCCGGTAAGCTATTTGTAACCTGAGGTTGCAGGCCCTTTTTGTCAGGAGACTGTGCAAAAGAAATTTGAAAATCACTTTCTGTAGGGTCAATGGCGAGTATTACTTCTTCTTCTGTTAAGTTTACATGTCGAACCTCCTTCCAGCTGAATAGATTTAGCGGCTGTGAAATTCTAAACAACCCGCTTTCCTTAGTGTTTTCCCAGATTGTTTTATTAACTATAAAATAGAATCTTCTGGCGCCTACGTCATCAGAAATGTAATGCTGTACATATTCTGCAAAAGCCTTCAGGTTAGCAGAGACCTGCCTAATAAAGAAATCATAATCTTTAACCTTAGTCTTTATAGTCATAGTGGAAGAGCCCTCCCAGCCATAGTACATAAGAAATAAGCCAGAAACCATGGATATAAGAAGAATCCACGGGTTAATAAAGGTATTAAGCAGGCCGTGTACACTTAATGGTGTAATTATGCCGCCAATAACCAGTGGAAAAAGTAATATTTTATGTTCAAAACTTATACTATTTATAGCTTCATGGTTAAATGATTCCAGCCGGTTTCTATATCTGATCAGCAGGTTTTCCTTTGTCAGGTAACAAACATTTTTATTGTCGCCATTTTTGCCAATATAACAAAATGCAAGTACTGCCTCGCCTTCCACAAACATAGCTTATATCGTTTCCAGTGAATTCATCAGGTCGATATGCATGTCCCGAAACCTTCTAAGCACCGATTGCATAAAGCCCTCATTCAGTATCTTTTTTATTTCTTCTGGGTCAGCTAATTCGGTCTCATCTATTTTGAATGATTGCTCCAGCAGACCCTGCTCTATCTTAACGATATACTTACCATTCCAGTGAAATATTGTAATTTTGCAAGACGCATGTGGTATTTCTCCAATAACTCTCATTTTTATGAATCTTTAATTTGGCTGATTGCGTTTATCTTCAAAAATCAACCGTGTATGATTTTTGCAAGCACTTAATAGTTAGTACAAAACTAATTGATTAAATTTAGTGTTCATTGTTTTCAAGTCGTAACATTTTATCTCAATAAAATTGATTTATAACAGTTTTACCCGGAGAGTTAAGGTATTTTTGTCGTTGGCTATACTGTTAATAGTTTCCTTCTTTCAAGAAGTAATGGCAACACACTTGAGAGCAGGAGAGATTATAGTAGAGCGTGTCAATTGCCAAAGCCTTACATTCCGCATCACCATTATAGTATTTACCGATACCGGTTCTGAAGTCAAATTCGGCGACGGTTTTCTGGATTTTGGTGACGGTACTGATCCCATTCAGTTACCACAGATAGATAATAATGATCGTTCGGATCTCGGCCCTCAGGTGGCCACTGCTTCCTTCACTATTGAACATACCTATTCCTCGCCCGGCAAATATGTTATTGGCTATGTGGAGCCCAACCGTAATGAAGGTGTATTGAATATTGATAACTCGGTTAATACCACATTTTATGTTGAGACAGAAATCAATATTGACCCGTTCCTGGGTTGTAACAATTCCCCGGTTTTACTTATTCCTCCCATAGACAGAGCTTGTCCAGGGGTGGCTTTCTTCCACAATCCCGGAGCTTATGATCCTGATGGGGATAGTATAGCCTTTGAATTGGTTATTCCTAAAAAGGAGGTCGGTACTGTAGTGGACGGCTATGTAGACCCTAATGCCCAGGGCTTTTATGAAAACTTTAACCAGGGTAATGAAAACCTGAATGGTCCTCCTACATTTAGTATCAACCCTGTTACCGGTGAGCTGAAATGGGATGCACCAGGAGCCATTGGTGAATACAATGTTGCTTTTATTGTTAAAGAATACAGGAAAATCAATGGCGATTGGTTCAAGCTTGGTTTTGTAACCAGAGATATGCAAATCATAGTTGAGGATTGCGATAATGAAAGGCCTGAACTGCAAATACCTGAAGACATATGTGTGGAAGCGGGTGAAACTATAGACGAGGTAATATTTGGAACAGATCCCAATAATGATAATGTTAAAATAGAGGCGTTCTCTCAGGTATTTGACCTTGGTGCAAGCGTTGACCCTGATGACGGTTCATTCCAGCCTTCAAACCCTCCTGCAGAACTGAGGTTTACCTGGGAAACTGAGTGTCTTGATATCAGGGACCAGCCGTATCAGGTGGTATTCAAAATTACAGACAATCCTGCTGAAGGACCGAAGTTGGTAAGCTTCGCTACCTGGAATATCACAGTTGTGGGACCGAAGCCGGATTTTACTTCCGTACAGCAGGACGGTCAGGGTATTTTACTTAACTGGGATCCGTACATCTGCCCCAATGCCGATCAGATACAGATATGGAGAAGAGTAGACAGCAACCCTTACACTCCTGATGATTGTGAAACAGGAATACGAGAAAATGCAGGATACAAAATGATTAATGAAATAGACGCCAGTGCTACTTCATACAAAGACCTTAACCTTGCAGCCGCAGCCAAATACTGCTACAGACTGGTGGCAACTTTTGCACAGCCTGCCGGTGGGGAGAGTATTGTCTCTGATGAACTTTGTTTTGAATTTGTTCCTGCGGAAGATCCTATAATCACCAATGTATCCGTAGAGAAAACCGGTGAATCGAATGGAGAGATATTAGTTGCCTGGAGAGAACCCTACGAAATTGATGATGTGGTGTATCCTCGGCCATATATTTATAAAGTCTACAGAGCCGAAGGGTTTACCGGAGATGCTAATATGGTGGAAGTACATAGTGTGGAAATAGCAACTGCCACTACCGATAAGCTGGAGTTCAGGGATACAGGATTGAACACTACCGATAAAGTATATAATTACCGAATAGAACTTGAGGCTCCAAATGCAGTAGTAGGTGATGAGGACCCGATCTTTTCAGCGGTGGCTTCTTCAGTTAGACTGGAGCCGGTACCTCAGTTTCAGAGGATAGAGCTACGCTGGAGTGCCGAAGTTCCGTGGTCCAACGTTATTCCGTTCCCTCCCGATAGCCGACATTTAATCTACAGAGGGGAGTTGGGTGATACTGATGCGGAATTGCAATTAATCGATGAGGTAGATGTAAACTTAAATGGCTTTGTTTATGTAGACTCTGGTCAGTTTAATAATACTCCTTTAAGGGATGATCAGGTGTATTGCTACAAAATACTTACGAAAGGAACCTATGGTAATCCTGCCATTAGCACACCTCTTTTAAATTTCTCTCAGATGGTCTGTGCACAGCCGAGTGATTCCATACCTCCGTGTGCTCCAAAGTTAACCCTGACCGGGCTCACTTGTGAAGAATTTGTTAAAAACCAGCGGTGTGATCTGGCCAACGCGATATACCGAAATGTATTAAACTGGTCTACTGAATTTATTGATAATTGCCAGGATGATGTTAGTGTTTACGAACTTTATTACGCCAGCACTCAGGGGGCGGAATTTCAGTTACTAGCCTCAGTGAAAGATACCTTCTATATACATGACGAATTTAGTGCGGTTCCTTTGGGTAACTCTTTCAAGGGATGCTACAAAGTAAAGGCTATAGACCGGTCTGGCAATGAAAGTGAGTTTAGTGAAGATTTTTGTGTCGATAACTGCTATAAATATGTATTGCCCAATATTATTACACCGGGAAATGGAGATGAAATGAATGATGTTTTCAGGCCATTCGGAGCGGAATCTTTTGAAAAACACCAAACTGATCTATGTGTGAGGTTTGTAGAGTCGGTGGATTTCAGGGTATTCAACCGATGGGGTACACAGGTTTATTCATATAAGGGAAGAGCAGGTACCGAAAACACCATATTTATTAACTGGGATGGCAAGAGTGACGATGGTAATGAACTTTCATCAGGTGTATACTTCTATGAAGCTAACGTTACCTATGACACGGTCGATCCTGAGAATGCCACAGAACGGCTAAAAGGATGGGTACATATAGTCCGTTGACAAATGTAATCCACGGTAAAGATCTCATCTTATTTGATGGAGTTTGTAACCTGTGCAATGGAACAGTCAATTTTGTGCTTGACAGAGATCATGTAAAAAGGTTTGTTTTTGGATCACTACAATCAGAGAAGTCCAAAGAGATATTACTCAGCTACAATTATGATCCTGAGGCTTTAAATAGCATAGTGGTCATTACAAAATCAGGCAAGCTAATGGACAAAAGCGATGCAGCCCTTCACATCGCCAGGCAGCTTCCGGGAGGCTGGAAGTTACTTTACATATTCAAAATTTTACCCCGCTTCATACGCGATGCTGTTTATGATCTGATCGCTGCCAACCGGTACAAATGGTTTGGCAGACAGGATGCATGCAGGATGCCCAACCCTGAATTGAAACAAAGATTTTTAGATGCTTATTAAAAAATCTTTAATTTTGGCGTCCTGACTTAAAACGAAACTTATGACAGCATATGTATTCCCCGGTCAAGGGGCGCAGTTCCCCGGAATGGGTAAAGAGCTTTATGAAAGTAATGCAAAAGCCAAGGAGCTATTTGAGAGAGCCAATGAGATCCTTGGTTTCAGAATAACGGATATAATGTTTGAAGGCACGGCCGATGAGCTTAAGCAAACCAAGGTGACTCAGCCTGCTATATTTTTGCACTCAGTAGTACTGGCCGAAACCACTGAAGACTTTAAACCGGATATGGTTGCCGGACACTCCCTGGGTGAATTTTCTGCTTTAGTGGCCAACAAAACCCTGTCTTTTGAAGATGGCCTGAGGCTGGTATCTCAAAGGGCTATGGCCATGCAAAAAGCATGTGAAATGAACCCTTCAACCATGGCAGCAGTACTAGCGCTGGATGACGCTAAAGTCGAAGAGATTTGCGAAGGAATCGATGAGGTGGTGGTAGCTGCTAACTACAATTGCCCGGGACAATTGGTTATTTCAGGTACTAACAAAGGAATTGAAATTGCCTGTGAGCGTATGAAGGAAGCCGGAGCAAAAAGGGCACTGCCTTTACCCGTAGGTGGAGCATTCCACTCTCCTCTGATGGAGCCGGCCCGTGAAGAATTGGCCGAAGCGATTAGAAATACTACATTCAGCCAGCCCATTTGCCCTGTTTACCAAAACGTGAATGCCAAACCGTCGACTAATGTAGATGAGATCAAGGAAAACCTGATTTCACAACTTACCGCGCCTGTTAGGTGGACACAATCAGTACAGCAAATGGTTGCGGACGGAGCTACCAGGTTCGTAGAGTGTGGACCTGGTAAGGTTTTGCAGGGTCTTGTGAAAAAGATTGCTTCCGATGTAGAAGTAAGTGGTCTCTGAAAATAAAAAAGCTGCTTCAAAAGTTATTCCCAACATTGAAGCAGCTTTTGTTCTTTTACCGGTTTTCGTCAGCTTGCCAGTGAACCGGATACTTTCAAATATAAAATTGCTTCCACCGTAAAGTCAGCCGGTTGCCCGTCTACGGATGCAGTTACCGCAATACTGATCTTATTGTCAGCCAGGAATGCATCGGCTATCGCTTGTGTAGATGTAGCGTCAAATGTTATTGTAATAACTACGTTATTATCATCAAATTCTTTCAGGTTGATTGCCTGTAAGTTGCCGGAAGGTACTAATGTAAATGAACCCAGACTGCTTCCATCAGCTTTTTTAATAGTGAGGGAAGCGTTGTCAAGATTTATATCTGCCGAACCTACATATGATGTAAACTCCAGTGTTAAGGAGTCCATCTCATAACCGCTGATCTTTTCTCCGAAGTTCAGCACCTGTGCGTCGGAGGTTGCATCAAAAGTTTTTTCTGAGTTAACAGTAGTAGGCCCCGTTTCCGCTACGGAAACCTGAAAACTTTGCTCTAGCTCCGAATCTATGGTGATGGTTGTAAGGTCATCAACATCGTCGGAGCTACATCCTGTATTAAGAAATACTGTACAGGTGAGGGCTAGTAAAAAAGGCAGATGTCTTATCATGGGGTAAGCATTAGGGTTGAATTTTGGTAAAGGAATATACGAATTAAATGTAAAAGTATCCACTATATTTTTAGAAGCTTTTTCATTTCATTGATCATTGCTCTAATTTTACAAAGCATGTCTCAAAAGAAATTTGTCATTTATCGATCATCTGCCGGCTCAGGAAAGACCTATACCCTGACAAAGGAGTATCTTAAACTGGCATTGAAGAGCAATCGGTATTTTAGGCACATTCTGGCCGTTACATTTACTAACAAGGCCATGCAGGAAATGAAAAACCGTATCATTCAAAAGCTGGATGAATTCGGGCATGGTAAGTTTGACAGCATGGCGGAAGAGCTGATGCAGTACTCCGGCCTGGATAGCTATACTTTTGAGCAAAAGTGCAGCGAACTGCTTACAGAGATCCTTCATGGATATTCGCATTTTTCAGTCAGTACCATCGATACTTTTTTTCAGAAGGTGATCAGGAGCTTTGCCAAAGAGCTGGGGCTGGCCGGCAGCTACCGGCTGGAGCTGAATTTTGACCTGATCCTTATTCAAATTGTAGATGATCTGCTGCTAGAAGTAACGGACAATAAGCAAATCAGGGACTGGCTGATAAAATTTGCCAGAGAAAACTTGCAGGAGGGTAGCAACTGGGATGTGCGGAAAAATATTCGCCAACTGGCGCAGGAGATCTTTGCAGAGAATTTCAAAAGTATAGAAGATGAAATAGCGGAGCAGGATAAAAACCTTACGCGCCAGTTAAAGAGTTCGGTGGACGAAATCATCACGGCCTTTGAGGAGCAAATGGACGAATACGGCAGGTCAGGGCTGGAGCTGATGGATAAATATGGAGTGACGGTAGCGGACTTCTATCGGGGAGCAAAGGGAGTAATGTTCCACTTGCATAAGATTTGTAAAGACCAGAAGAAGTATGCCCCAACAGCTATCCTTACCAATGCACTTGATGGCACGGGGAGCTGGTATTCAAAAACCTCAAAAAAAGCAGATGTGCTGGACGCAGTGTTGGGCAATGGCCTGGAAGCTTTACTTAACGATACTGTGCGCTATTATGAGGAGAGGCATACCTTGTACAACACCGCTTTGCAGATTAAGAAATTCATTTATGGCTACGGGCTGCTGGCCGACCTCACACGGAAGCTCCAGGAATATAAAAAGGAGAATGACGTGATGCTGATATCCGATGCTACTCGCTTCCTAAAAGAGCTTGTGAAGGATTCGGATACGCCCTTTGTATATGAAAAAGTAGGGTCTTTTTATAATCACTATCTGATTGATGAGTTTCAGGATACTTCGGGATTTCAGTGGGATAGTTTCCGGCCTTTGGTGGAAGATAGTTTGGCGCAGGGCTATAAGAATCTTGTGGTAGGGGACATAAAACAATCCATCTACCGCTGGCGTGGCGGGGATTGGGACCTTTTGCTGAACAAAATAGAGCAGGATATAGGGCAGGAGCGTACGGCCAATGAAGTGCTGGATACCAACTTTAGAAGTGAAGCCAACATTGTGAACTTCAATAACAGCCTTTTTAAAAGAATATCGGCCGCCATGATGAGCGAAGGTGGTACTGTAGACTCTGAGGAGTGGCAGGTTTTAAATAAGGTGTATGAAGACACTTACCAACACATAGCGCCCCACAAACAGGCGAGGCCGGGAGGTTATGTTAATATCACCTTTTTGCAGGATGACGAGGATGAAAAGTGGAAGGACCAGGTGGCGGAGCGTCTCCCTTTGATAGTGGAGGAACTACAGGACAAAGGCGTTCCATTAAAAGATATAGCTATACTTGTAAGGCGTAACAAAGAAGGGAAGGATGTAGCTGATTTCCTTTCTGACTACGAGCAGTCAGGCAAAGCCAAAGAGGGTTACCGGTACGATGTAGTATCCAATGAATCACTGTTTTTGGCAGCTTCACCCGCGGTAAGGGTTGTCATAGCCGCACTCCGGCATTTGCACGACAGAAAAGACAAGGTGGTAAAGGCCGAACTGGTTTATGAATACCGGAAAGCCATTAAAAAGGACGAAATTCCTTTGAGTAAACTATTCCAAAGTGTATCAGTCCGGGAGTTTGCCGATTTTTTTCCTCCGGAGTTTCTTGAAAAGCTACATGCGCTGTTGTACTTGCCGTTTTACGAACTTGTAGAAACGCTGATCAACATCTTTGAGGCCAATAAACTGGCCGGGCAATTTGCCTACCTTCAAACTTTTCAGGACCTGATATTGAAATTTTCGCAAAATGAAAAAGGGGACATTTCATCTTTCCTGGAGTGGTGGGAGGAGCGTGCTTCCAAGGAAAGTATTAAAGTGGCCGATGACCTTGATGCCATGCGGATATTGACGATACACAAAGCCAAGGGACTGGAATATCCGGCAGTAATTGTGCCTTTTTGTGACTGGGAAATTGATCATCAGCGCTCACCGATCATGTGGAGTGCAACGGATCAGGTGCCATTTAATGTGGGACACCTTCCTATGAAATACAAAAAGGATTTGATGGACACCTTTTATCAGGAAGCTTATGAGGAAGAAAAGATCAAGGCACACCTGGATAACCTGAACATACTCTATGTGGTATTTACCCGAGCCGTTCATAACCTTTGGGTATTTGCCCCGGATAATAAAAAGTGCATTTCAAAGGTGCTGAGAAATGTGCTGGATGATGGTGATTTTGAGTTGAAGGAGCATTGGAGTGGTGAAAATAATGTTTTCGAATATGGTGACCGCCAATTTGAGTTTAAAAGCAGGCATGAGCCAACAGCCCCAGGGGTTACGCTTGATCATTACCAGCATTTTGACTGGCGAAAACGAATTACCGTGAAACAGTCGGCAGAGGGGTTCGTGGAAGTAGATGAGGCAAGAACGAAAATCAACTATGGTATTTTAATGCACCGGCTGCTATCCAAAATAGCTGTAAAGGAAGACAGGGACAGGGCCATTACGGCTTTGTATTACGAGGAAGGGCTGAATGACGAACAAAAGCTTCAAATTGAGTGCCTGATAGATGAATTGTTGGCCAATGAAACGGCGGGATCATGGTTTGGAGGGGGCTGGAAGGTTTATAATGAGATGCCTATTCTTACGCCTGCTGATGAATTCCGGCCGGATAGGGTACTGTTGAAGGATGATGTTGCGATTATTATTGATTACAAGACCGGACTCCCCAAAGCTGCTGACAGGAAGCAGATGCAGCATTATAAACAGTTGCTGGGTGAAATGGGGTATAGTAAAGTGCAGGCCTATTTGTGGTATCTTGGTGATAATAAAGTGGAAGCGGTGGGGTAAGCCTTAAATTTAGATCGGGGAGTGCCGGCCCTGTGCCGGGGTCCCGAAGTTGATAGCACAAACCTCAATTACCGCAGAAGCTGCAGAAAAAAAGATTAAAAAAGCTAAATGAAAACATTCCTACAGCAGGTAGCGCAGAAACTGGTAAATGATCATGGCAAGAACCTCGGTTCAGTAACCGTGATATTTCCCAACAGAAGGGCAGGTTTGTTTTTTCGTGAACATATAAAACAGGAAATCACCGGGCCAGTGTGGTCGCCGAGAATTCTTTCGTTTCAGGATTTTATTGCTTATCAGTCTTCTTCACAAATCGCCGATAAGCTGTTTCTGACGCACAGGCTTTTTGAGGTCTATACCAAAGTAATGAAAACGGGTGAAGGCTTCGACCGGTTTTATTACTGGGGGCAGATGCTGCTCAAGGATTTTGATGACATTGATAAGTACCTGGTAAACCCTGAGAACCTGTACACTAACCTAAGCAGACAGAAACAGCTCGATCTCACTTTTGATTTTCTACAACCGGAGCAGAAGGAAATCATTCAACGGTTTTGGCAGGGGTTTGATAAAAGTAAATCTGAAGAAAAGGAGCGCTTTGAGTTTGTATGGGACCGCCTCTATAAAGTATACGCCAGTTTTCAGAAGTCCCTTAAGGACGAAAGCCTGGCCTATGAGGGTATGCAATACCGGTATGTGGCAGACAATATAGGTAAGATAAATTTCAGGAATATCGACGGCCCGGTGGTATTTGCTGGTTTCAATGCTTTAAACCTGGCCGAAGAAAAGATCATAAGCTGGTTTATTAAAAACAGGCAGGCCAGCATAGTATGGGACCTGGATGATTACTACATGAGGAACAGGCACCAGGAAGCAGGCCATTTCCTCAGAGGCTACAAGGAAACCAATACATTTGCACCGTCTTTTCCTAAAGAAAACCCCTTATATCTCGAAGGTGACGAGAAACAGATCAACATTATCGGTGTGCCTCAACATGTAGGACAAGCTAAAGTAGTAGGGCAGAAGCTGGGGCAGTTGCTCAGGGAAAATCCGGGTATGGACCTTCGCAAGATCGCCGTTGTGCTGGCGGATGAGGCGCTGCTTTTTCCGGTACTACATTCTTTACCGGAAGAGGTGGAAGCCATCAACGTTACCATGGGGTTCCCTCTGGCATACGCACCGGTCAACAGCCTCATAGAGCATATACTGGATCTGCAAAAGGCTATCCGCAAAGATCCCGACGGCCATGTACTTTATAACTTCAAACCTGTACTGGCGATCATCAAGCACCCGATGATTGTGCCACATAACCCGCAGGGGCTGGAGCGCCTGGCGGAAGACATCATTAAAAACAATAAAGTATTTCTCACCGATGCTGATTTCATCGATGAACCTGTGATCAGAAGCATATTTAAGCCGGCTGAGGACAATCTCATTACTTATTTGTCGGACATCCTGCTGGCACTGCACGGCCTCTCAGAGCGGGAAGAGAATACCATGGAGGTTGAATACATCCATCATTTTTATCAGATATTGAACCGCTATGCCGAGTTGCTGCAGGCGGTAGGGCAGAAGACGGATTTGGCTTCTTTCAGCCGGCTGTTCAAGCAGTTGGTAAGGACTGAGCGGCTTCCGTTTACCGGTGAGCCGTTGAAGGGGTTGCAGATCATGGGTGTGCTGGAAACGCGTAATCTCGATTTTGAACATGTATTTGTGCTGAGTATGAATGAAGACTTTTTTCCTTCACAGGGAGGTAAGCATTCATTTGTACCCTACAACCTGAGAAAGGCGTATGGCCTGCCTAACTATGATCAGCAGGATGCTATATATGCTTACCTGTTTTACCGGTTGCTTCAACGGCCAAAGCATATTGACCTTTATTACAATACCGAAGGCAATGACCTCGGGGGAGAGGAGATGAGCCGCTTTTTGCAACAGCTTATCCACGAATCAAACCTAAAGATCAATATGCAGGTGCTGGCGAACTATGCTGAGATTGATGACTCAAGGATTATTGCCATTGATAAAGATGAGCTGGTTATACAGAGCTTATCTCGCTTTCTGGAAACAGCCCAGCGCCCTCCTTTAAAGAGGCTTTCCCCTTCGGCACTCAATACCTACCTGGATTGCCGGTTGATGTTCTATTTCCGCTATGTGGCCGACCTTTATGAGCAGGATGATATGGACGAGGATGTGGACGCGAGGTCGTTAGGTAATGTGCTACATTACGCCATGGAGGTGCTTTACCTGGATTATCTGGACGTGCATAAGGGCAAGCAGTTCATTGAAAAATCTGATGTTAAAGCACTGAAAAAGAGGATTGATGATGCGGCTGTCAAGGCTTTCAGACAGCAGTTTGCCGTAAATGAAGATAGGAAATTCTACTTTGAAGGGAAAAACATCATTGCTAAAGAGATCATCAAGGATTTTATGAAGAGCATACTAATGCTTGATGAACAGTATGCGCCATTTGAGTTTATTGGTGCTGAGCAAAAGTATGAACTGGACCTGAAAATTGACAACGACATCAGTAACGAGAAGGAGCCCATTAAGGTTGGCCTAAGAGGTACCATAGACCGGCTGGATAAAAAGAACGGGAAAGTCAGGCTGATCGACTATAAAACTGGCCAGGACAAGCATCTTTTTGAAAATATTGAGGAGCTTTTTGACAGGAAGAAGAAAAACAAAGCAGCGTTTCAAACCTTTTACTATGCCTTGCTTTACCAATATAAAAAGCAGCCTACTGATTTAATGGTGCCCGCAGTTTTCAATAAAGATGCCCTGTTTATGGGGGAAGATGTAATGCTCCGGCATAAAACCATGGGCAAGGTTGACAATGCTGCAATATTTCTTGATGAATACACGGCTTTACTCAAAGAATTGATCGGTGAGATATTTAACCCATTAGTACCGTTTGATCAGACAGATGATGAGTCGAAGTGTAAATTTTGCGTCTATTCCGGAATCTGCGAGAGAGGATAGTTGTAGTAGGTTTTATTACTAAAAAAGCCATCCTCAGTGTTTGTGGATGGCTTTTTTGGTATGTTGATTGTTTGAATTACAGATTCGGCTGAGGCGTAGTTCTCAAATAAGGTTTGATCAATTTATGCCCTTTAGGAAATTTGGCGGGAATTTCCGCATCGGTAATGGCTGGTGCTATTACCACGTCTTCGCCGTGCTTCCAGTTAGCAGGTGTTGCCACACTGTAGTTTGCTGTAAGTTGCAGAGAGTCGATTACCCTGAGTAACTCGTCAAAATTTCTACCTGTTGATGCAGGGTAGGTGATGATCAGTTTTATTTTCTTAGCCGGATCTATGATGAATACTGATCTTACGGTTAAACTGTTGTCTGCATTAGGGTGGATCATATCATACAAGGTAGAAACCTCACGCTTGGGATCGGCAATGATCGGAAAATTCACCGTAGTATTTTGGGTTTCATTGATGTCTTTGATCCAGCCCTGGTGAGACTCTACATCGTCGACACTCAGTGCTACTACTTTTACATTTCTCTTTTCAAATTCTTCCTTAAGTTTAGCTGTAGTGCCCAGCTCAGTAGTACAAACCGGCGTATAATCGGCAGGGTGCGAAAATAACAAGCCCCAACTGTCGCCCAGCCATTCATGGAAGCTGATTTTACCTTCTGAGGTCTCTGCCGTAAAATCTGGCGCAGTATCTCCTAGTCTAAGTGCCATAATAGTAAGTTGTTTAGTTGTTTTAGTTGATTTACTTATCCTATGTCTAACGAATAAATGTTGATTTGGTTGAATGAAAAACGGTCTTGTGACCGACTCTGATGCATATATCAGCCATACTTTTCTTTCATATGTTCCACTGAGTTGCGTATGAGCTCTTTAAGTACTTCAAGGTCAATGTCTTTAAGTTTTTTTATGTAGAGACACGATTTTCCTGTTTTATATTTTCCGAGTTTTTGCATTAGTTCATCGTACCGGGAAAAACCGGCCATAATGTACAAGGTAAGGGCCTGCGTTCGGGGAGAGAAGCCTGCAATAAACCAGTCTCCTTCACGGCCACTGTCATATACATAATGATAATTGCCAAAGCCAATGATACTGCTCCCCCACATTTTGGGTTCCGCACCGGTAATTTGCTTCATAATGTTTAGCACCTCGAAGCTGTCCTTTTTCTTTTGTTCGTCTTCAATGGAATTTAGAAAGTCCTCAACGCTTTCATCATTTAGTTTAGTTTTTAGCTCGGCCATGGTTTGTCTTTTATTGATGAACTGTGTATTTAAATTATTACTATTCAATTTATGATACAACCTGGCAAACGATTAATTTTAACTTATGTCGTGGCTGGAGACCAAGGATGTTATATTCACCATTTTGCATATCGGTGTGACCCTATTTAATCTTTTCGGGTGGATGTGGTACAAGCTACGCCGCCTGCACCTGGTGTCGGTAGTGCTTACGCTTGTATCGTGGCTTATCCTGGGGATCTTTTATGGATTGGGCTATTGCTTTTTAACGGACTGGCACTGGGAGGTGAAAAGGAAGCTGGGAGAAACAGACCTCCCTGCCTCATTTGTCAAGTACTACCTGGACATACTTTTTCAGGCGGCTATACCTGCAAATGTGGTAGATGCCATAACGGTAACCGGGCTTGTTATCGCCGTCGTGATGACCGCGGTGAGAAACCGGGACCTGTTCAGGAGGAACTCCGGTCACTAGCTGAGTAAGAGCGGATGCTTTCAATAACCACGGATATCAATATCAAAGCTCCACCGAATACAGTATTCCACTGAGGTATCTCATGCAAAAAGATCATGCCGATAATAATACCATAGATTGGCTGGCTGCTGCTTATTATACTAGCCGTGCTTACACTGAAATGCTTTAGGCCCATAACGAACATGGTATGCCCGATGGCTGTAGTTACCAACGCCAGCGTAACTACCGCGGGCCATTGCCCTGTAATGCCTGAGGAGTCGTATATAAAAAGCACCGGCACGAACAGTACCATGGCAATCAATAGCTGGTAAAACATCAGTGTGGAACCTTGGTAGCGCGATACTTTTTTCTTGAGAAGGATATTGCGGAGGGCATAGAGCAGGGAAGATACCAGTCCGAAAAGGATACCCCGGAAATAGCTGTTCTCCATGTCAAAGTCCGGGGCCAGCAGGTAAATGCCTACGAGTGCAAGCATACCCAGGCCTATATGCCTGAGGTTAAACCCTGACTTTAACAATAATGGCTCCAGCAATGCTGTAAAAACAGGATAGGTAAACAGCGACAGCATACCAATGGCAACATTGGACAGGTGCAACGCATAAAAGTAAGTGATCCAGTGCCCGCCCAAAAGTGCTGCGGCCAGAATGATCGAGAAGCCGTCATGGACAATGTTGACGGATAAATTTACTTTTCTCCAGCGGCAAAACAGGTATAAAAACAAAGCTGCCAGCAGGCAGCGCCACCAGATAATGACTGGTGGAGGCATAGATATATATCTGCCCAGAGAGCCGGATGTGCTCATTAGTATCATGGCCAGGTTAAAATCTAATACATGACGTAGATGTGTAGTTTGTTTCAAAGGGTAAAAGGTCAGCTAAGTGAGTGCCAAAAATATGAGTTAGATGCTTGAATACAAAGCTTATTAAACTGATGATAGTTAGATGTTGGCTTACTATATTTATAAAATATTAAAAATTAGCATGCATGAAAAAGAAGGAATGCCCGTCATGTGCCATGGAGGTGGAGGCTGACAGCAAAGTTTGCCCTGTTTGCGGATATGAATTCCCCGGTTTTGGAAAGGGGATACAGTGGGTGGCCATTTTGCTTGTTCTGCTCATGTTGCTTTTTTTTATATTGTAATTTAAATGTTCATTCGTGCCATTAAAACAATGCTTAACAAACGATTTTCTGTTGTGTTAGTTTTTAAGAGGTAGTGCCGGATACATAAAAAATTTGATGTGGATATCATTGATTGGGTAAGGGAACATTGGGGAATTGCCCCTGAAATCCAGCGGAAGATATTATTTTCCCTGGTAGCCATATTCGTACTGGCATTTTTACGGCAATTACTTTTGCGTATTATTTTTTGGCGCATTAAGGACGTTAAGCAACGCTATAAATGGAAAAATGGAGTTCGGTATATCTCCGTTTTTTTGAGTGTGATGGTGATCAGCACCATATGGATTGATGAATTTCACTCTTTTGCTACCTTTCTGGGGCTGATATCTGCGGGAATTGCCCTGGCCCTTAAAGACCCTATTGTTAATCTTGCCGGTTGGCTCTTCATCATTATACGACGCCCGTTTGAGGTCGGTGACAGGATACAGATCATGGATTTTGCCGGTGATGTTATTGATATCAGGGCTTTTCAGTTTACACTAAACGAAATTGGTAATTGGGTCGACTCAGATCAAAGTACCGGCAGGATCGTGCACGTTCCCAATGGTAAAGTGTTTTCAGAAGCTCAGTTTAACTATCATCAGGGTTTTAGTAATATCTGGAATGAGATATGCGTGGTAGTAACCTTTGAAAGTGATTGGCAGAAGGCCAAGGATATTCTAAATAAGGTGATGGAAAAACATACCAAGCACCTGACCAAGTCCGCCCAGAAAAAACTACTTGAGGCCTCTAAGAAATTTATGATATTTTATAATACATTGACCCCCGTTATTTATACTAAAGTAAAGGGCCATGGCGTAGCATTAACCATGCGCTACCTGTGCCTGCCTAAAAAGAGGCGTTCCACCGAACACGCCATATGGGAGGAGATATTGATCGAGTTTCGTAAACATGACGATATTGATTTTGCATACCCAACACAGCGTATTTATTACAATAAAACTGAAAGCAAACAGGCGACTAAAGAGGGGAGGTAACAGCAACCGGCAAAGGCAGTTTGCAAACTGGAATATAAAAATAGGCATGTTTTATTTTAGGAGTCACTGCTCCACGGATTTCAGCTTGATTTGTAATGTTCCCCTTTAATAATTGACTCAAGACTTATTCATAAAAGTTCGTGTCTCCCCAGAAATTCTGCCTGATCCAATATTAGCGCCTGCTGTCAATAGCTATTTTACCCGGGCCATAGGTCAGTAAAAAGAAACTGACTATCCAAATATGGAGGGCTGGAGCTAAATTGAGGTAAGCATCTCCCCAATGCACAAATACCAATGCGACGGTAAAGTTTAACATTATGATCAATGCGGCCAACCTGGTATGATAACCAAGAATGAACATGATGCCTCCTGCAAACTGAGCTACCACGGAGACTATGGCACTGGCCAGGGGAAACGGGAAGTGATAGCTTTCGAGAAATTTTGAGAATTCAAGCATTTGTTCCCAGCTCAGTATATTGTCCTGAGTACCGTAAACCAGGCGTAAACCAAAAGCACAACGGAGCGTGAAAACACTGATGTCCTTATACTTTTCGAAATAGTTAAGGGGTTTCATATTCATGAATTTATATTCAATGTACATATATTCTCTATGAAGAGGAAATGAATTTTATTACCGGTGGAGGATACAGTGTAGCTACCGACTGCACGTGAAATAGCAAATGTTTACTTAATTTTGATTTCCTGTAAGGGCCGGCAGTTGAAGGCCATTCCGCTGCCGACAGTAAAGAGAATGGAACTGTTTTGCTGGGGAATTATAGAAATGAAATAAAATTATGCCGATAGATCAGAATATTAAAGTAACTGCGGACGCCGTAGTTTTCAGCCTTGGACATAATGCTGAGCAACATGTTTTACTCATCCAGCGGAAAAATGAGCCGTTTAAGGAGAATTGGGCTTTCCCGGGTGGTTTTGTAGAAGAAGATGAGGACCTGAATACTGCAGCCGCCCGTGAGTTGCAGGAAGAAACCGGGCTGGATTTAAAAGCCGGAGAGTTTGTTCAGCTGGGTGCATGGGGCAGACCCGGACGTGACCCTCGAGGACGGACAGTTACGGTTGCTTTCATGGTGAAGGTGGATATGGACGATCAGCAGATCAAAGCTGCAGATGATGCTAAGGCGGTTAAGTGGTGGCCGGTCAATGACCTCCCTAAGCTGGCTTTCGATCATCAGGAGATTCTAAAGACGGCTTTGGGGCGTGTCGCGTCCTAGAGAGCGATAAAAAAAAATGGATGCTTTTAGGGCATCCATTTTAATTCCTTTTAAACTTAATTTATGATTAAGCGATCTGGGCGTCAAGCTTTTGAGACAATACACCTTTAGGTACAGCGCCTACTTGCTTATCTACTATCTCTCCACCTTTAAAAACTAAAAGGGTAGGGATACTTCTGATGCCGAACTTAGCGGAAACGTTAGGGTTTTCATCCACATTTACCTTTCCAATTACAGCCCTGCCATCATAATCACCTGCCAATTCTTCAACAACAGGTCCGATCATTTTACAAGGTCCACACCATTCTGCCCAAAAATCTACTAAAACAGGCTTGTCGCTGTTGATGATCTCTTCAAAATTTGAGTCGGTGATTTCAATTGCTTTACTCATTATATTGGTGTTTATAAATATTAAAACTCTTTGTCGTCTGATATTGAACCAACGCAAATATAGCGTTTTTTGTTTCCTCAGGTAAACGCCCGATCCATAATTATTATCAATTGTCCCATAGGCGATAGTTATAATGTGGATTGATCAATTTCAAAGGGATAAGATTTGAGGTTTTATAACAATGTAAGAATAAACTTGCCCTGAAATTGAAGCCTGAAGTGAAGCTCGTGTTCATGATAATCACATGATTGCCGGGTTTAACCTGACAAACTATAAATATATTCTATTTACTACCCAATTCCGGCACATTTTAATATTCCCCTCCCTTCTGCACAGATCTGATAAACTTATTAATTTAACACTGGTTTTGTAAGGTGAGAGTCCGTTCTTTAAACTTTAAGATACCAAAACATTGAGAGATTTGCCCCTGATAGTACGAGTAACCACAGTCGTTTTCCTGATATTGATGGTTTTTACCATTCTGATCATCGGGAGGGAGTTTTTATATCCGGTATGCCTGGCCATACTTTTTGCCTATTTGCTCTATCCTTTTTCCAGCCTGTTGGAGAAGTGGAGGTTCCCCCGTGTCCTGGCTATTCTCATTTCTATTATTCTGGGCATGACACTGATTGGCGGAGCGGTTTTTTTGCTTTATCAGCAGATGACTGTGTTTGTAAGTGATTTCCCTGAATTAAAGGAGCATGCCATGGATAATCTTGATCAACTCCAAACACGCATTGACAGTTGGGTAGATAATGGAGAGAACCAACGTTGGTGGCTAAGAGAACGCATCTCAAGTCTGATCAATAACAGTGGAGACCTGATGAATATGGTGTTTAGTGCCACAACCGGCACCATTGTTAAAATGGGGCTACAGCCGGTTTTTGTCTTTTTTATGCTTTATTATCGGGATCGTATCAACCGGTTTATTTTTATGATATGGGATTATAATGACCGCGACAGGCTTGTTATTATCCTCAAAGAGATCTCTGAGATTACAAAAAATTATATCAGTGGGGTTTTTATAGTAGTGTTTTTGCTTTGCATCCTCAATTCTCTTGGCCTCATGATTGTAGGCGTGGAATATGCCGTTATGTTTGGTATACTTTCCGCCGTTATGAATTTTATTCCGTATTTCGGCACGCTGATAGGTGCTGCATTTCCCTTGGCCTTTACGCTGGTGTCTGAGGAGCCTGGTAATGCCATTGGAGTTATTATACTTTTTATGATCATCCAGTTTACTGAAAATAACATTCTTACTCCCAATATTACCGGTGGTCGTGTGGCCATCAATCCGCTTTTTACCATACTCATCATCATTGCAGGAGGTATGATATGGGGGCTGCCGGGCATGTTTATGAGTGTGCCTTATGCTGGTATGTTCAAAGTCGTTTGCCGGCACTATGAACCACTTAAGCCTATTGCTTTCCTGCTTTCCAGGAATAAAGGTTCTCAGCTCAGGGATGGCCTTAAGCTGATTAAAAAAATGTTTAGGACGGTGAAGTAGAGATCAACTTTAATTCTGACTGAGTGTAATGGTAAAGGTAGTACCCATGCCTTTAAGGCTGGCTACTTCTATTTTTCCTCCATTCTTTTCAATGAACTCCTTGCAGAGAATGAGACCCAGGCCGGTTCCCTTTTCTCCAGCCGTACCGCTGGTACTTTGAGCCGACCCTACCGAAAAGAGGTTGGTGAGTTTTTCTATGCCCATTCCTATGCCAGTATCAGCTACTGAAATTTCGACTTTGCTTTTGTCCACACTTTTTGTTGATACTGTCACTTTGCCACCTTCATTGGTAAACTTTAGGGCATTACTTATCAGGTTTCTCAGCACAAGTGTCAGGTGATCTTTGTCGGCGAATATTTTCAGGTCCGGGGCAAGCTCCTTCTCCAGTGCAATCTTCTTGCTGCTTGCTACCGTATTGAGTTGTGAGAGTGTCTGGTTAATCATATCCGCTGCATCAATCAGATCGGGGTTATGATCTAATTTGTTCATTTGCGTAGAAGCCCAGGTAAGTAGATTCTCTATCAGGCTAAGCGTGTTTTTTGCTGATTTGTTTAATTCCTTAGAGTAGGCTGTTATTTTTTCAGGTGACAGCCGATTACCATTATTGGCCAGCATCTGAGAAAAGCCCGCCAGTGCACTTACCGGGCTGCGCAGGTCATGGGCTACAATGGAGAAAAATTTATCTTTGGTAGCATTCAGCTCCTCGAGTTCTTTTTTTTGCTCATGGATCTCCCCAAAGGCCTTTTCCAGTTCTGCGGTTCTGTTTGCCACCTTTTGTTCTAACTGCTCGTTGATTTCCTGGAGTTCAGCCACAAGTTCCTGGTTGTTCTTTTTAAGGGTCAAAGCTTCCAACGCATTGTCTATGGTCACCTTGAGTTCATCTTTATTCCATGGTTTTGTGATATAGCGATATACTTTACCGGAATTTATAGCCTCAATAATAGCCGATACATCACTGAACCCGGTCAGAATCATTCTTATTGCCAGAAGGTCTTCAGGTAAGTTTTTTAAAAATTCAATACCCGTCATACCTGGCATACGCTGGTCTGTAATAATAATGGAAATATCGTTTTCCTCAATTATTTTGAGCCCTTCTGAAGCAGAAGTAGCAGTGTAGATATCATAATGCCTTCTAAATGATGACCGGAAAACAATCAGGTTGTTTTGCTCGTCATCAACATATAGAATTTTTGGCTTTACCTCTTCAGTCATTTCAATTTAAGTTTAAGGGTAGTTCAATGATAAATTCTGTCCCTTCACCTGCCGTACTATTAACCTCAATCTTCCCATGATGTTTTTCAATAATACCGTAGCTGATGGATAACCCCAGTCCCGTACCTTCACCCACATCTTTGGTAGTAAAAAACGGGTCGAAAATTCGTTTTTTTAAGTCTTCACTCATACCCCTGCCTGAGTCTTTGATTTTAACTATGGCACTATCTTCATTTTGAGTGGTTTGTATACAGATCCGTCCCTCGTTATCTATGGCCTGTATGGCATTGTTCAGAATATTCATAAATACCTGATTGAGCTGCCCCGGATAGCAGTTTATGGGTTGAAGGTCTCCATATTCCCTGATCACTTCGATCTTGTTCGTCATTTGATTGCGCAAAATAACCAGTGTGGAATCCAGGCCCTCGTTGATATTTGCTTTTTTAAGTTGATCCTCATCAAGCCGGGTAAAATTGCGCAGGCTTTTTATGATTTCTGTTGTACGGTTAGCTCCGGACTTAACACTATTAAGAAGCTCCGGGATCTCTTCAAGCAGGTAATCCATATCCAGCTCTTTTTTTAACTTCTCTATCTCACGGAATAGTTCCGTATTGTCGGCTTCGGGAGCTAGTTGATTATATTTTTTAATAATCAGGTTAAGGTCTTCATAGTTCGCAGTCAGTGAGTCAATGCCTGCAGAAACAAAGTTGATAGGGTTATTGATCTCATGCGCCACCCCGGCAGTAAGCTGGCCAAGCGAAGCCATTTTTTCAGACTGTACCAATTGTGTCTGGGTTTGTTTCAGGTTCTCAAGCGTTGATGAAAGCTCCTCATTGATCTCGTTCAACCTCAGATAAGCATAAGAATTATCCAGTGCAATGGCCGTATACGCAGCAAGCGTACGGAGTATATCCAGATGAAAGGATTTGTAAGCGTTTTTTCTGAAGCTTTGAACAGTAATTACACCCAGCATTTTATCCTTGATCCAAAGCGGGATGTAAATGATCGATTCAGAGTGCGCTTTTCCGGCAGTGGGTGCCTTATTCAGCGCCTGTATGTAGTTAGTATACTCTTTACTCAGATTATTGATAAATACTTCCTTGCAATTGTTGAAGCACCATACAGCCATTTTATCATCGTCGTGTAATGAATGTGAGAAGAAAGGTAATTCTTCCCCACTTTCGTAGGCATACTGAAAATCCAGGGATTTAGTACTTTCATTATAAATTCCCACACCGAAGGACGACGCGTCCATCAGCGAGTTGATGCTTTTGTGTAATGTATTGATGATACTTTTTAGGTCGAGAGTGGAGGTAATGTTCTGGCCTATCTGGCTTAGCGTTGTCACATTTTTGTAAGACTTTTCCACTTCATTTTTTTGTTTCTCAATCTGCTCTTTTTGGTCGTTGATTTCGGCAGTCCTGGTGTTCACCATTGCCTCCAGCCGCAGGTTGTCTCTTTTAAGTTTTTTCGAATACCTGCTTACCAGCAGGTACATACAGCCAATTCCCGTAAGGACATAAATAATATAGGCCAAAGGAGTGCGGTGCCAGGGAGAAAGTATGGAGAAGCTAAATACGGACTCTTCACTGACTACGTCATAAAAATTCTTTGCCTTTACCCGAAAGGTATATTGCCCCTCCTGCAGGTTGGTGTATTCTTTTTTAGTTTCTTTTGTCCAGGCAGACCACTTGTCGTCATAGCCATCAAGTTTGTATGAATAGAGATTGCCGCTCTCATGTTCAAAAGCTGTAGCGGCAAACTGAAACGACACGGAATTATGAACATATTCGAGTTCAGGTACTAATGAGGATGGCTGGCGAGAAGAAACCAGTCTCTTCCCAAGGTCTGGTGATCCGGAAGTTTCTGAGTAATATGTTCCTTTAAATACTGTGGAATCATCTCCTATTTTAACCCTTCTGATCAATACATCAAAGGATTGTTTATAATCCAGATTGTATTTGCTATCATACCGGAAAAGCCCGTCAGGCGTTCCAAACCAGAGTATCCCGTTTTTGTCAGTATATCCGGTTACCTGGTTTTCGGGCGATACAATAACCCGTTTAAACGGGTTCTCATACAGGGTGTACTTACCATTATTCTCCACCAGCATGCCCTTTCCCTGGTCAGAGTCAAACCAAAGATTGCCTTTTTCATCCTTATTAATGTAGTATATCCATCGCTCTTTATATCGTAGTGCTGCGTCTATTTCAGGGTGTTTTTCAAATTCATCCTTCTTTTCATTGTATAAGTAGATACCTTTTCGGGTAGTTACAAGTACTTCATTATTTACATTGAAAAAGTAATTCCAGTTCAATGTGGGCAGGCCTTCATTAAGCCCGTAACCTTTTATAATGGCTACTTTTTGACCATCCAGATAAGCCTGCCAGTCATGCGCATTAAGCCTGAAAGCCCCACCGTACAAAGTTCCGATCCAGATGTTGCCGTTGCTATCCGGTTTAATGCTTCTGATCTCTTCCTGTGGCATTTTAATTTCACCTTCTTTTTTCCATTTTCCGCTTGAGTAGTTCAGAGAAACTATTTTGCCAATCATGCCTATAAATAAACGATTGGGGTATAATGGCGTACTGCCTACCGCACCGACACGGGCATTGAATATTTTGTTGGCAACATCTCCATGTATCTCATATACACCGTCGGATGCTGTGAGTAATAGCTTTTGGTCTCCGGGGTATGATGTGCTATTAAATTTTGTCAGCTCCCAGCATTGTATGTCAACGTTGCTAATTTGTTCAAACTTATCTTCTTCGTTAAGGAAAAATACACTTTGGTGAGTGCTTACATACAAGCGCCCTTTATGCCGGTTTATGGCGAGTATGCCACCGTTGAGTCCTGAGACCTGATCAAAGATGGTAAATGGTGAAATGACCTCGACCTTTGAAATCCCATTGGCCAGCGCCATCCATAAAAAACCGTAGCTGTCTGAAAAAAGATTATAAACGATCTGGTATTGAAGGCCCTTGGTTTCGTCAAGATGAAGTATTAATTTGCCGGCCTTGTTAATGACCACCAACCCTTCTTTAAGCGTGCCTAATGCAATATTTCCGTCGCGCAAAATGGTTCCATGATATATTTTACTGTCTTTAAGAAGATCGTCTACCTCAGTTTCAAACTTTTTGAGAGTACCTTCTTCCGTATTATAAAGAAACAGGCCGTGATTCCGGCTTCCAATTAGTATTTTGTTTTCAAACGGGAGCATGGCTGAGATAAATTCGCTGGCAAAGAAGCTTCCGCCTTTTAAAGGAATCAGCGTGTCCCCTTTCAGCATCATTAACCCGGTATCGTCCAGCCGAAGATACAGTTCGTTGTCGACGAGAAAACTCCTGTGGTATGCATTGCTTAACGCCCAGCTTTTGATTTTTCCATCCTTATAGCGAAAAAGAACATTGAAGGATTGAAAATAAACCTCATCACCTCTTACAAGGGTTGTCCAGATATCAGAAAAGGATATTGCCTGGTCCGGCAAAAGGTGTGTCAGTGAGTTATATACCATATTACCACTTTTGTCAGGAGCCAGGTATCCGAATTCTCCTACGGCACCCACAAAAATGACCCCTTTGTCGTTGATGGCCAATGACCTTACAATCGACCGGTTGTTAACTGGTATTAATCTCCATGATACACCATCGTATTCTAAAACCCCCTTATTGTTACCAAAGTACATTACTCCACGCGGGTCTTCCACTATTGACCAGTTTTGCGTGTTTGCATTGTACTCTTTTGGAGTGAAGTTGCTGATAAAAGGTCGCCCGGTTTCTCGCGGTTGTCCGTAAGTTAAGGCTACAGCACTAAGAGTTATCAAAAAGCTCCTAAAAAGTAAAACCATAATATTGACTAAACCCTAATGTTAAACACAAAGTGCAACAACAGGCGCTTAAAAAAACCAACAAATATTACATAGGAAATATTATGGCAAAGTTTGTTCCTTTATGTTTTGAAAATCAGCGGATAATAAGAAATTCGTGCCATCGATATTAGTGGATAAATATTTTTTCTGAATAAGCCTCTGTACCTCAGTACTTTTGTGACTGACAAAGTTTATGCCTTCTTAAAATTGATTTATACCTGCCTTTTTTGATTTGAACATTAAGTTTTTTGGTGATTTTCAATATGGGACGGGCAGGTTTTTTCCGGGAAAAATGATGCCGGTAATCATTTGAGAGCTGTATTTATAATTCGGCAGATT
Source organism: Fulvivirga ulvae (assembly GCF_021389975.1). Lineage (NCBI taxonomy): Bacteria > Pseudomonadati > Bacteroidota > Cytophagia > Cytophagales > Fulvivirgaceae > Fulvivirga > Fulvivirga ulvae. Next base: position 320,560 of record NZ_CP089981.1, on the reverse strand, counting down.
TGCAAACGAAATGCCAGAAACTAAGCATAGTATGTTTTACGTGCAAACGGTATAGATTTTAATGCCCGGAAATTTAATTTCCGGGCATTAAAATCTAATTTAAACCAATACTTTACAATGAACTGCGGGTATTTGTTTCATCTTCTCTATCATTTCATTGCTTGGATTTACCTTGTATTTACGAGACATCATTTCCACTGAAATGTTCTCCTGTACGTCCACCAGGTTCATGTGAAGGGCACAGTCCCCTCTATATTGCAGGCACACTTCTTCGAGGTTTTTAATGACGGTCTCATTGATCTCATTAAGATTGATGTTGACCATAAGACCTTTGGTGCGCTTATCCCTGAGGTCGTTGAGCAGCTCTATGTTCAGGATTTTGAACTCTAAACTTTTATCTCCCCACTTCCTTTCCATTACGCGGCCCTGTATGTAAAGGAACCAGCCTTGCATGAGGTATTCTTTAAATTTAATATAGTCGTCACCAAAAAGGAAGAAAGTAAAATTGCCGTTGTAGTCTTCCATAGTCAGCGTGCCAAAAGGTTTTCCTCCTTTGGTTGTTCGGTGAGCAAACCCTGAAACTACTCCGGCTACCTTAACCTCTTTATTTTGTAGTGGTGGCAGGTCATTGAGGTCATTTAGTTCTGTGTTACAAAAACTGTCAATTTCAAATTTGAAATCATCAAGCGGGTGGCCTGAAATGTAGAGCCCTACCACATCACGCTCAATATTCAGTTTTTCTATTTCGCCGAAAGGCTCCATGTACGGGATTTTCGGCTTTGGCGTATCTACACCGGTATCACCGCCAAAGAGGCTGGCCTGCGAGCTTTCTGCCTCCATCTGCATTTTGTTGGCATATTTGATGACTTTTTCGATCAAAGTCTGATCATTTTCAGGGGCATGGAGATACTGGCGGCGGTGAAACTCTTCAAAGCAATCAAACGCCCCGGACATAGCCAGGCACTCGAAGGTTTTTTTGTTCACCATTCTCAGGTTGACACGTTCGGCAAAGTCGAAAATATCCTTATAAGGGCCATTTTTTTCACGTTCTTCGATGATGTTTTCCACTGCGGCATCACCGCTTCCTTTAATAGCTCCAAGTCCGAAACGAATTTCTCCCTCTTTGTTAACCGCAAAGTTTACAGCAGATTCATTCACGTGCGGGCCAAGTACCTTTATGCCCAGGCTTCGGCACTCCTCCATAAAGAAGGTTACCTTTTCAATATTACTCTGGTTATGTGTAAGTACAGCGGCCATATACTCGGCAGGGTAGTGGGCCTTGAGGTATGCTGTCTGGTAAGCCACCAGTGAATAACACGTAGAGTGCGATTTATTGAAGGCATAGGCAGCAAAAGCTTCCCAGTCTTTCCATACTTTTCCAAGAACTTCGGGGTCATGGCCCCTTTCCTTACCTCCATCAATGAATTTTGGCTTTAATTTTTCCAGAAGAGCAAATATTTTCTTACCCATGGCCTTACGCAGAACGTCAGCGTCACCTTTGGAAAAGCCCGCCAGTTTCTGCGACAGCAACATCACCTGCTCCTGGTATACTGTAATTCCATATGTCTCTGCCAGGTACTCTTCCATATCCTGGATGTCGTAGGTGATTTCTTCTTCACCGTGCTTTCTGGAGATAAAGTTAGGGATGTATTCCATTGGCCCCGGTCTGTAGAGGGCGTTCATGGCTATGAGATCCTCGAATTTATCCGGCTTTAATGCCCTGAGGTGCTTCTGCATACCGGGAGACTCAAACTGGAAAGTACCGTTTGTCTCGCCACGTTGATAAAGCTCATAGGTTTTTTGATCATCTAAAGGTATGGTGTCAATGTCAATTTCAACGCCATGACGTCTTTTAACATTGGCAATGGCAGACTTAATAATGGTAAGGGTTTTAAGACCCAAAAAGTCCATTTTAAGCATCCCTGCATTCTCAACCACACTGTTGTCAAACTGCGTAACGAGCATCTCTGAGTCCCTGGCGGTAGAAACAGGAATAAATTTGGTCAAGTCATCAGGGGTAATGATAACACCGCAGGCATGCGTACCTGTATTCCTTACCGAGCCTTCCAGAATTTTAGCCTGGTTGAGTACTTTGGCCTTCAGATCGCTACCTTTGCGAAACTCTTCAAGCTCTTTAACTTCCTTAAAAGCTTTGTCTAATGATGTTCCCGGTTTCTCGGGTACAAGTTTGGCGAGGTCATTGGCTTCGGAGAGTGATAGCTCCATCACACGGGCTGCATCCCGGATGGAAGATTTTGCAGCCATAGTACCATAAGTAATGATCTGAGCTACCTGCTGCTTACCATATTTATTAATTACATATTGAATAACCTTATCACGGCCTTCATCGTCGAAGTCAATATCAATATCAGGAAGTGATACCCTGTCAGGATTCAAAAAACGCTCAAAAAGGAGATCGTAAGCAATAGGGTCTACGTTGGTAATTCCGATACAGTAAGCTACTGCCGACCCTGCGGCCGAACCCCGTCCCGGGCCCACTGATACACCCATTTCCCGAGCCTTGCTGGTAAAGTCCTGAACGATCAGGAAATAACCCGGATAGCCGGTGTTTTTGATGGTTTCCAACTCAAAGTCGAGACGTTCCCTGATCTCATCGGTAATTTCGGGATAGCGTTTTTTTGCACCTTCATAGGTTAGGTGACGTAAAAATGCATTTTCTCCGCGTTTGCCTCCGTCTTTTTCATCCTCAGAATCCTTAAATTCTTCAGGGATTCCGAACGCAGGAAGGAGTACGTCCCTGTCCAGCTTATAAACTTCAATTTTGTCAACCAGTTCGGAGAGATTCTCTATGGCTTCAGGAATATCACTGAATACAATTTTCATCTCTTCCTGAGATTTGAAGTAATATTCATTGTTCGGGAACCCGAATCTGTATCCACGGCCACGTCCAATAGGAGTAGATTTCATTTCGCCGTCCTTTACGCATAGCAATACATCATGAGCTTCCGCATCTTCCTCGCTGAGATAATAAACGTCGTTGGCGGCAATTATTTTTACATGATATTTTCTGGCAAAGTCAAGAAGTACGCTGTTTACCCTGTTTTCTTCTTCAAGCCCCTGCCCGGCGATATCTCCGTGACGAAGGAATTCTACATAAAAATCATCTTTGAATACCTCCAGATACCACTGAAAGGCTTCTTCGGCCTGGTGTTCACCTACGTTCAGGATCAGGTAAGGAATTTCGCTGTTCAGTCCGCCTGTCAGTGCGATAACATCTTCAGAATAGGCTTTGATCAGATCTTTGTCAATACGCGGGTAGATGCCGTACAGACCTTCTATGTAAGCCAGAGAGCTGAGTTTTGCGAGGTTATGGTATCCGTTTTTGTTTTTGGCGATCAATACCTGATTGTAACGCTTGTCAGGATTGTCTTTGGTGAATTTAAGTTTTGTTCGTTCTTCTGCTACATAAAACTCACAACCAACGATGGGTTTGATCTCATTGTTCAGGGCCTCACGTACAAATTTGAAGGCACCAAACATATTGCCCAGATCGGTAAGGGCAACTGCAGGCATGTTGTATTCTTTGGCTTTGGCTACAAGTCCTTTAATGTCCGGTACGGCTTGCAGTACCGAAAACTGTGAGTGTACATGCAAGTGTGAGAAAGGATAGTCTATCTTTTTTGCTGCCTCCCTGTCACCTCCAAAGTTTACTTCTGAGGCTTCTTCGATTTTGGCGAAGTTGGCATCGGCAAGCTCAGGTGCTTCATAAGTGATCTCTGCTACATCAGTGTCGTCCAGTGGTTCTACCACTTTTTTGGTTATCAGGCCAAAGAAACATTTTGCTGTAGCGTCAACATCATAGGCAGCATCGTGAGCATCATTGAACTTGGAGCCGAAAAGCTTTTCATGCAGCTCGATCAGTTTCGGTGCCTTTAACCGGCCTCCTATACCACCTTGAAGCTGACAGAATTCGGTGGAGACCTCGGCCGTATCTATTTTATTTTTCTCCTGCAGGCCGTGCCCCTGATCGCTCTGCCCAACCCTTACATATTCAGTACCGACTATGCGGTTATCAAAGTCTATATTATGGCCGATGACGACCTGCGCGGCTTCAAGGTCTTTGGAGAAGATGTTGAGAACTTCTTCCAGGGGATGTCCTTCTTCAAGTGCACGCTTGGTAGAGATCCCGTGGACTTTTTCAGAGTTATAGGGTATGGTAAACCCTTCCGGTTTAACGATGAAATTTTGACTGGAAAGCAGGTTTCCCTTGTTGTCATGCAACTGCCACGCTATTTGTACCAGCCTGGGCCAGTTATCCAGATCGGTAATAGGGGCACTATAATTATGAGGTAAACCTGTGGTTTCGGTATCAAAAATTAAATACATGCTGATGTGCTAGCGGTTTGAAAAAGACAATCAAAAATGATCTTCAAATATCGTAAAACTTCGGGAGAACAGGGGAGGTTCCCGCGAGGATTTTTGCTGTCAATTTTTTGATGTGGAGGCTGCATACCAGAGGATACTCTGTGCGAACCGATGAACCACCTTCTGTTTTGATTAGTCGGGCTACTGCAAATGATTAAATTCTGCCCGGAATTTCACTGAGTCCTCTTCGAGAGACATCTGCTTGGAAGTAGTGTGGTCTAGCCGTTGATTGATTCATTTCACCCCCTCCATGGTCTTGTTCCCTGACAGACCATTCGGGGTGGAGTCACGTGCGCAGAAAGGAAGGACGGCCTCTCCATTGATCTATTATCTATTGCCAGTGTCGGTGAACAGTTCAGTTTTACCCAGCTTTCAGGAAGTTTAGCAAAGCCGCACTTTAGTTTTATTCGCTGTGGTTCTAAACCAATTTGATTTAATCGGAAGAGGTGGGCACAAAAAAAAGCTGCCCGCAAAAAGCAGGCAGCCTCAAAACAACTAGTAGAAAAAGGTGTGATATACTAGAACCTTACATTTACAGCCAGGTTGAACATTGTGCCCAATTGGCTAAAGTGATAGCCATCGTAAGTCATTTGAGAGTAACGCTGGTTGAATGTGATTAAGTTAGATTGCACTTTAGTTTGAGCCGGGTCAGCAAGTATGGCTTCTCCATTAGCGTTCAGGGCTACAAACTCCCATTCAGGTAATACATTGAAAATGTTATTGACGTTGAACGTGATATTTACCTTTTCTGTGGCCGTGTAGTTTACACTTAAGTCAGTTACGATTTTAGGAGCAAATTCCGTTTTGAGGTCAGTGCTCATGCCCTGCTGTCTGAAAGTTGTTTCTCCAAAGTAGGTGTTGTTTACCGCCAGATTGAATTTTCCGATGTCATAATGAGCACCAAGAATCCACTTTGTCTTTGGTCTTGATGTGAAGAACAATGCTTCCTGAGTTTCGTTAACAACAGATTGCTGTCCTTGTTCCACAATGGTAGGGTTGTTTACTGCTCCATCTCTTTCGTTTTCAATAGTATAGTTTCCTGATAAGTTGAAGCCCAACATGCCGTTACCAAGGGGAATGTTTTTGTAGTTGGCTACCACATCAATGCCTGAAGTTCTGGTGTCGATGGCATTTACGAAGAAGCTTACATCAGAAAGGTTGTTGGCGGCAAGGAGATCATCCAAAGGAGTATCGCCGGCTTCTGTAGGACCAATTTCAGTACTTAATACAATTCTGTCTTTCACCTGAATGTTGTAGTAATCTACAGTGAAATCCAGTTTGTTGCTCAGCCTTGATCCGAAACCAGCAGTAAAGTTTGTTGATTTCTCTGCATCAAGTTGAGGGATACCTAAGAGTTTTGCCTGAGGTGATACGTTGTTTACCAAACCTCCAACCTGGATACCCTGACCGGGCACAAAGCTGTACTGAGCCTTTTGTGTGTAGATCTGATGCAGGGTAGGAGCCCTGAAACCGGTGGAAAGTGATGATCTTAAAGTCAGTTTATCATCAAGTACTTTGTATCTGGTGCTTAACTTCCAGACAAATGCATCACCAAAGTCGCTGTAGTTTTCAACACGGGCTGTACCGTTTAACAAGAAGTCTTTGGTTACATCAAAAGCGATGTCTACATAACCACCGAAGTTGTAGCGATTGAACTTTCCTGAATTCTCAGGCCTGTTTCCTGCAAATGAATCTGCACCACCACCGTCATACGATGCCAGCTCTCCTTCTATCACCTCAAATGTTTCAGACCTGAACTCGGCACCAAAGGCAATACCCAACTGGTCGGAAATTACCCTTGAAATATCAAGGTTACCTACGATATGAGAGAACTTTGTGCCACCCGGATCAAATGAAATAGGACTGTTTTCTCTGTAAAGGTTAACACCTTGCTGAATTTCGTCAGCATCTACAACGCCATTGTTGTTCAGGTCTCCAAGGTATGTCGGAGGTGAAAGCACTGTGTTCCTGTTGTGAGAATTTCTCACGGTATAGGTTTGCTTGTTTCCACCGGTTGTGAAACTGGCATCATAGATCCAGTCATTCAATTTAGACTTGAAACCTACCGTACCATTATAGTCATTCAGGTCACCATCGAAGGTGGGTACATAGCCTACGTAGCTTCTACCAGGCCCGTCAGGGAAGAAGTCTGCCAGATATGGAAAGTCATCTAACGTTCTCCAGTATGGAGTACGGTAATTGGCAAAGCTGTTTACTTTTTTGTAAACATAAGCCGCATTGAAGTAAAGGTTTGTTGATTCGCTCAGATCAAGACCACTGTTTACTACAAATTTGGCAGCAGTAGTTTCCGGAGAACCATTGATATTACCGGCATCAGGTTTAAGGGCCAAAAATGCTTCAACATCTTCAATATCAGCACCGAAATCTGCAGCCTCGCCTTCTGCATCTACGGTGCCGGGCCTGTTGGCCAGGTTCACTTTGGATAGGTCAAGGGTGTAGTTGATGAACCCTTTGTTGTCGCCTAGTGTGCTTCCGTTGTTCAGTGCCACACCTATCATTTCACCATCTCCTTCCGAGGTAATGCCCGTGCGCAAAGTTACGTAGCCACCATCGGCATTGTCTTTAAGAATGATGTTCATTACACCGGCAATGGCATCAGAACCATATTGAGCAGAAGCACCGTCTCTCAGTATCTCAACGCGCTTGATGGCGTCAGTCGGGATAGCAGAGATGTCGGCACCCGTTTCACCTCTTCCCGGAGAGGTTTGGGTGTAAAGGAGTGAGCTCAGGTTTTTCCTTTTGCCATTGATCAGGATCAAAGTCCGGCTGGGACCCATGTTTCTGATCTCATAAGGGTCGAGTAGTGAGGTAGCATCATTAACAGGAGTCTGAACCGTGTTAAATGATGGTACGCGGTACTGCAACGCCTTATCAAAGGTAGGCTGTCCGGTAGAAACCAGCTCATCGGCCGCCACCATATCCACAGGTAGTGGAGTATCAGTTGATGACCTTGGAGCATTACGCGAACCTACGATCACAATATCCTGTAAAGTAAGCTGATCCTCTTCCATGGCGATATCCCAGGTAGTAGTTTCTCCCTCGGTCAAGGTAAAGTCTCTGGTTTGAGAAATTAAACCGATATAGCTGGTTGTAACTGTATGAGTACCTGCTGAGAGGCTAAGTGAGTACTTACCGTTTACATCGGTAGTGGTGCCTAGCCCGTCTGCGGTGCTTATGGTGGCACCGATAACCGGGCCATCAGCCCCCTTAACGATCCCCTGGATCGTCTGCGCACTTGCCCACAAAGGGAAAATAAACAGTACAAGTAATAAAATTGTAAATTGTTTTTGCATGTAATTTAATTTTTGGGTTTGACATTGGTTGTTTTTTGATACAGTACGCCCTGGATACCCTGGGTACAGGTACGTTATTTATGTTTTTGTATTTTTATAAAGTGAGGTTTAGCCGGGCAAAATAGAATCCTCCGTTAAATCCGAATTGGGTGGCCCGCCTGGAGTAGACAAACCGTTCGTTACTCCTGAATTCAGCCCGGTTTTCATCCGGATATATGTCGAAGAGGTTGTTTGCCCCAACTGTAAGATTGATATGGTCGGTAATATTATATCCAATACTAAGGTCTGTGATTATTTTTGCGCCAAATTCCTGATCTATAAAATCACCGTTGGTGTCGGTATTGACAGTTCTTACCCAAACTTCTCCGAACCTGACGTTGGAAAGGGTAATATTGAATTTGCCAATATGATAAAGCAGAGTGAGGTTTATTTTTGATTGTGGCAGAGCATCTTCAAAGCGGTTTCTTTCCTCCCGGTTAAAGAATTGATCGGGTGCTCCCTGAAGACTTGAAGGGATATTGACATCTGTAACTTCTGTAGAGGTGAAATTAGCGGCAAGTGACGATCTTAGAGTTCCACCTGCTAAAGGAGTTCTGTGTGTAAGGATCATATCCAGCCCTTTGGTTTCTGTATCTATGGCATTGACAAAGAACGTAGCCGAGGCAGCATTGGCTTCATTAAGAATTGCTGCTATTTCATCACTGCTGCTTGAACTGAACGAGCCGGTAAGTACCACCCGGTCTTCAATACGGATGCCGTAACCGTCTAAAGTGAAATTGAGATTATCATTAATCTGCCAGGTAATACCGGCACTCACATTTATTGAATTTTCGTTGGATAGATTGGGTATACCAAAAAGCTCAGCTATGCGTGAGTCGTTTCTGAATGTACCCACTTCATTAGGCACATTTACACCTTCTGCATTGAGAAAAAACAAAGTAGAAGTACTATTGTAGTATCGTTGAGGTAACGATGGTGCCCTGAAACCTGTGCTTACCGCTGCACGAATGGCCAATGGCTTGGTGACAGACCATCTGCTGGCTACTTTCCAGTTAAATGTATTTCCGAAATCGCTGTAGTCTTCATACCTGGCGGCTACATCAATGAAAAGATCTTTGGTAAAGTTTAGCTCTATATCTGAATAAAGGGCAACATTTGAGCGGCTTTCCTTAAGCTCATTTTCAGGCTGGAAGCCCGGAAATACCTGGGCTCCTCCGGGACGATTGTAAAAGATATTGACCTGGTTAAACTCATTTGAAAACGGGGACCCGTCCGCAAGAGTGTCTATCACATTTACATTGCCATAGTTCCTGTAAGAGGCTTCTTCTCCGGCAAATATTTCATAAGTATCTACGCGGTACTCAGCGCCAAAGGCCACATTTATCCCTTCAATTTGATCAGGAAAGTATCTGTTGAAATCGAGGTTGGTGGTATTTTGGGAAAATTTGAAGCCACCAGCATTGAATGTTGTTGCTGTACTATTTCCTCGTGAAGCATTAAGCGAGTTGGTAACGTGGTAAGTAAATGAGTTGGTGCCGAAGGTATTGCTAAAGTCTACATACCATTCTCCTATTTGCCCTCTGAGGCCGCCCGTAATGGCGCCATCAAAAATTTCAGAGTTGATTTCGGGCAGAAAGCCATTGGGGTATACCGTAGTTAGTGTACGGTCCTGATTGGGTAACCTGTAAAAACCCGTGGCCTGGCCTCTTCTGGAGTTTAAGCCACCGAATATGTAAAACTCTTTATCATCATCTATCTCAAAAGAGCTGTTCATCGTAAAGGCGGTATTGATGGCTTCGGACTGACCTACCTTCATGGTAAAAGCTCTGCGGCCCCCGTTCTGGTTGATCAATGCTTCCTCTTGTTGCGGAGTGAGGTTATTGGTAAAAGCATTGGCGTCATTAATGGCATCAGCCTCTTGCTGTGTTAACTTTTTACCCACATCAAACGGACTGAAATCTCCCGCCTGAAAATTTTCGGCGTATATGCCTGGCGATGAGCCATCCCAATCAGTTTTGAAAACTGTGCCGTCCCATTCCCCCGCACGATCAATTCGGCCGCGATACTGGTACTGCCCGGTCAGGTTTATGAAGCCTCTTTCACCAACTTTAAAGCCATAATTTACATTAAACTGGGCATTTTCTCCATCTCCTTCGTAGGTCTGTCCCAGGGTACCCGAAAAATAAAGTTCGTCCACTTTGTCCTTCAGCACAATGTTAATGACACCAGCAATGGCATCCGATCCGTATTGGGCAGCGGCACCATCTCGCAGCACTTCTATGCGTTTAATAGCTGCGGCAGGTATAGTGTTCAAATCGGTACCTACGGAACCACGTCCGACGGAACCATTAACATTGACTAGTGCAGAGTTATGTCTCCGTTTGCCATTGATCAGTACCAATACATGATCTACACCCAGCCCTCTGAGTGAAGCCGGATCAACATGATCTGTGCCATCGGCTATAGTTTGGCGGTTGGAAGAAAATGAAGGGGCGACATAATTCAGAATTTGTCCTACTTCAAGTTGGGGTACGTCTTTAATTATTTCATCAACTGCAATTATATCAACCGGAACGGGCGTTTCCAGTACAGTACGGTTTTGGTTTCTGCTGCCTACTACTACTACCTCTTGCAGCTGGGCCTCATCCAGCTCCATGTTAATGGTTAGCGTAGAGTTATCTCCCACGGCTACCTCCTGGGTTTTATACCCTATGTAGCTGAACACCAGTGTTGCATCATCGGGAATATCAAGTACCAGGTTTCCGGAAAGATCAGTTGTGCCACCCGTTGCTGTGCCTTTAACTACCACATTCACCCCTGGGAGGGGTTGTTGGTTCTCATCAAATACAGTAATTGATATGGTTTTGGTGATAACATCTACCTGGACTGTTTCTTCCTTTCTGTCCCGGTATCGTAGTTTACTTACGCTAATGTCTTCGTTGATCTGGCGAAATTTGAGGCGGGCTTCTTTGGATAGGTCCTGGAGGATGGAGGCGATAGATGAATTTTTGTATTCCTTAGTGAGGTGCAGGTGCTCATTGATGTCATCGTCGCAATAGTGGAAACGGAAATTTGTTTTGTCTTCCATTTGTGCAAAAGCTTCTTTTAAAGTCGCTTTCCTGAGGTGCAGATCGATGTAAACTTCTCTTACACTCTTCACCTTGGCATGATGTGCTTCTGCAGCCTGAACAATGACTGCTATGGAGCCCAGTGCCATGATGAGGATTTTTTTGATCAGTTTTAACATTGGGTAGTAGTTAAGGTTGATTGATAATGGTTATTTTCTTGCCTTGAATGAAGTATTCGAAATTCAGGGTATAACTCATGTTGTCCAAAACATGCTCCAGGCTCGCATTCTCAAATCGTCCGGTATACTTTTTCTGCATACCGGTTTTGTTTTTGAACTGAAACTCTACATCATACCAGAGTTCCAGTCTTTTTACAATGTATTCAAGGGGGGTATTCCTGAAGTACAGGATACCATCTTTCCAGAGGAGTTCGGACTGCTGGTCGAATGTAAATTTACGGGTGGTTTTAGCAGAAGTATTTACTTCAAGGGCTTCACCGGGAGTAAGGATGTATTGTTGGTTTTTATTTTTCCTGGTATCATTTTCATTGTTAATAATAACCTTGCCTGTAGCAAGTGCTATGCGACAAAGAGGCCCACGTGCATTGATGTTGAAAGAGGTACCTAAAGCAGTGGTCACAATACCATTGGCTACCACGGAAAACGGCCTTGTTTTGTCTTTGACTACATCGAAAAAGGCCTCGCCTTCAAGCGTTATTACCCGACTGGAATCGCTAAATGCTTTAGGGTAGCTTATTTTGCTTCCCGAGTTGAGAATAATTTTGGAACCATCACTCAGTATAATTGTTGATTTCTGACCGGCAGGCATGCTTTTGATTACCAACTCCTGAATGGGAGGTGTATTTACGGATCGCTGCTGGACAAAATAGAAAGTAGAGATAACCAAAAAACTTATGCAGGCGGCGTAAAGCCAGGGTTTGAGGGTACTGATTTTAGCTTTTGAGGCACCAAAGCCAAGTTTGTTTTCAATGTTTTTGTAAATGCCTTCAGAGTCAGTTAAAGGTGCCTCGTTTTGGGGTAGCTCGTTCCATACTTCATCGGCCACTTCATCAAGTAAAGAGGATGTCCCAGGCTGACTCAATATTTTCATCGCAGCTTTCTGCTCTTCTTCAGTGCAGTTCCCTGCAAGATATTTTTTGATTAATTGTCGTTCCTGTTTCATCCTGTGACGTGGTTTAACATAGCTCTTTGTAGTATTATTACCCTGAGCCTGTTACTTTACTCACGCCACCATAAAATTTTTTACTTTTCTATAAAATCAGGTCCTAGTATATCTCTGAGTTCTTTGGTAGCACGGTAAAGCTGATTCTCTACAGTTCTCTTTGAAAGGTTAAGCTTGTCAGCTATTTCCTCATTTGAAAGGCCTTGCTGCCTGCTGAGCATGAAGATCTGCTTTCGGCCGGGAGAGAGTTTGTTTATGCCTTCGTGTGCCTGGTCGAGGAGGTTGGTGAAAATAATGTAGTCTTCTGTTTGCTGATGGTATACAGGGGGTAGGTTTTCCGGGTTGCTTAGGTAGCTGTCCTCGAGTACTTTCCTTTTAATTTTTTTTATTACCAGTCTTTTGGTTATGGTATATAAATAGGCTTTTAAAGACAGGTTTTCATCTATAGAGGCCCGGTTTTTCCAAACGTTGATAAAAACTTCCTGCACTATGCACTTAGCTTCTTCCTGGGGCATCCCCATTTTCAAGGAAAACAGGTATAATTGCCGGTGATACTGGTCGAATAACAGGCGGAAAGCCTGCTCGTTACCCTTCCTTATCTGGCGGGCAATCGTATGATCGGCAGGATGTTTCTTTCTTTGGTTAAACAACAGTTTTTAAAGTAAAGTGTATTTCAATTTATTATAATTATTGATTAATTAAAACATCTTTTGAGAATATTCAATAGTGAGGGTTGTTTGTTGAAGAATTTATAATTTAATAATTGTCACTATTATTATTAAAATTGTTATTTTAACGCATAAATTAGTTTATTCATTCTTTAAAATTTATAGCGAATATCTTATGGCATCATGTAGTGTGATTAAATATAAGGAGCTAGACATTGTTTATACTGATATCTCCAATGCCTCGCCTGAAGAAGCAATGGCTGTATTCGATGAAAATCAAAAGATAATCAGTAAAATGCCACCTAAATCAGTGTATGCATTGGTCAGTGCCAAGGATGCGCGGTTCAATTCCAATCTGATTCAGAAGATCAAGGAAACAGTGAAAAAGAATAATCCGCATTCTAAGGCCACGGCGGTTAGTGGGCTCAATGCGCTATCTCGTCTTATGGTGAACTCGATTATTGCTTTCACCGGCCGGCAAATGAAATTGGTAGAAACGGAGGAAGAGGGTAAGGAGTGGTTGCATCAAAAATACAAAGAGGCAACGGTAGCGGCTTAGGTATTGGCACGCCATAATTACATTTTTTCCATTATTGAATTATTTCTTATTATGAGAAGAGTTACCCTAACATTACTTTTTATGCTATCCGTTTCTGCATATTCCACCGTCATTGGTCAGTCAGGCCTTAAAGTCATGAGCTATAATGTGCGGTATGACAACCCCTCCGATGCTGACAATGGCAATGGGTGGAAGCAGCGCAGAGATAATGTTGTGAAACTCATTAAGCATTATAATCCTGATCTGCTCGGCGTGCAGGAAGCCATGAAACATCAATTGGATTATCTGCTGGAGGAGCTTGAGGGTTATGATTACATTGGCACCGGACGTGATGATGGCAAAGAGAAGGGAGAATATTCCGCGATTCTTTACAAAACTTCGCAATTTAAATTGGTAGAGGGTGGTACTTTCTGGCTTTCTCAAACTCCGGACAAGCCTTCCAAAGCCTGGGATGCCGCTCTGCCAAGAATTGCTACCTGGGCAGCCTTTGAGGTTACTGACAGTCATCAGCGTTTTTACTATCTTAACACCCATTTTGATCACGTTGGCACTGAGGCCAGGGCTAATAGTGCTAAATTGATCCTGGAACAGCTTGGAAAGTTGACAGGAGCAGCTCCTGTTGTAGTTTCGGGGGATTTTAATGTGACACCTGATGCTGAGCCCTACAAAATTCTGACTTCGCAACTGAATGACGGGAGGAAGGAAAGTGCTTCTGAGGCCTACGGGCCGGAGGGGACTTTCAGCGGCTTTGAATTAACTGCTGATAAGGATTTCCCACGCATCGACTACATTTTTGTGAAAAGTATGAAGGTACAGGCTTATGAAACGATCTCAGACTTTTTTGACGACAAGTTTCCCTCAGATCACTTGCCTGTAATGGCTGTAGTAAGCTTTGATGGAAAGTAAAACTGACACAAAATATAACTTGAAGAAGTTGTTTCAAGGGCAGGTGCGGAGATATACGGACGATGCAGCCCTGCCTGATAGCTTTTGGGTTGAAATCGAAACCAAATACTCCGGCAAACGCCGTTATTACCACAACCTCCATCACCTGGAGAACCTGCTTGAGCAGTTAAGTGAGGTGAAACTATCGATAAAGGATTGGGATGTTACACTATTTGCTCTTTTTTATCATGATCTGGTCTACAACCCGGCCAGGAGAGATAATGAAGAAAAAAGCGCCAGGATGGCCGGTGAAAGGCTGAAAAGTATAAATTTCCCAAAAGATGGAGTTGATAAATGCAGAAACATGATTCTTGCTACCAAAGGTCACGCGGACGCCAGTGACAATGATACCAACCTGTTTACAGATGCTGATCTGTCGATTTTGGGGTGTGCCCATGACCAATACATGGAGTATGCGAGGCAGGTAAGGGAAGAATACCACATCTATCCGGATATGCTCTACAAGCCGGGACGTAAAAAGGTCTTGCAGTATTTTTTGAGTATGGATCGTATTTTTAAAACGAACCATTTCTATGATAAATTTGAAGCTCAGGCACGTGAAAACCTGAGTATTGAACTAAAATCTCTTTAATTAAGAGCCTGAATTTTAAAGAATATTGAAGGAGGTCAAACACCCATTTTTTACGAAATCCGACAGACAGCAAAAATTGTTTGTATGGAAGGCCGGAGCAGTTCTTTTACTATGTATCCTTGGATTATTGGCCATGGTCTTGGCATTTAACTTCTACCTGCTTGCTTTGGTCATCCCCATACTGATAGCAGTAGCAGCTCCTTTTATAGATGTGCCAGTTGGGGTTAAAAGCGGACAACTTACTTACTATTCCCCTTTATTTATCGCATCACAGGAGAGAAAAGGTGAGGTAGTCATTCATGGAGGTACGCTGTTTGATTATTATTTTAACCTGATGACGGTGAAGCCTGCCGGGCGAAAAGCAATAATCCTGTTGAGCTACCTCAAAGGGCTGATTCGGATGGTGGAGAAATATGAGCAGGAGGGCAGGGAGGAGCTGGTGATCAAAGGTACTTCATATATTATCAATGAAAGGACCGCCCAAAAGATGGGGTTCAGGCTGACAAAGACTGATGGTGGTCAGAAGCTGGTGCTGGCTTTAAACTACATCCCCATTCTGATTGCGTATTCCTATGCGAAAGGAAAAATCAGTTTTCCTGATCTTTCCAAAGTAATAACCCTACATGCAACCGTGAAAGAATTAATCGTGCATAAAGAGGCCATGCTTAAACTTATCCAGCGGATGGATCGATTATAGACCCCTTACTTTTTCTAACGGAATAGCAAGAAAAGCTCCCATATCCTCTGCGAAATTCATGTTTACACGATTATCTGTATCACCTTGTTTGTAAAAACTGGCCCTTTCATTCAGAGGAATTATACCTTCATGCCATATTCCCGGGTGGATGTATATGCCTTTGCCCCCGGTAATATGAAAAGCACGAAAGTGTTTTGGCCTGATGTCTTGATGAGGCTCTGCCAGCACAATGATATAATCCTCACCTCTTAAGGGAAAATAAAGTTGCCCGGTATCAGGATATTGACATGCATGCCATAAAAGTGCCTGATCCCTGGTTGGTTCAGCTTCCTCTGCCTCTTCAGGAGCAACTGACCACCCAAGCAAAGCACTATCGTTCTCGGACTCATCTTCGCTGAAAATGGAGTTGCCTTTCCACCAGAAATTAAAAACCGACCCACCTGAATCCGGTTTCTCTGAATACTCCTGATGGTCATCAACCAAAACTCCGAAAGGAGCTATGTTTTCATCGGTCGCTATTTCTATGGGGGTTTCCTGCCATAGAAGCTTACCGGAAATTACAGGTTGCGGGTAGTTAAGCATAGTCGCAATTTTTTAAAATGGACTTACAAGCTCCTGATAAACCTTTTAATTACAAACTTTTTTGTTTTATCGTTTTGTTAAGTTTTGGATTTCAGATGTTTATGACCACGGAGGGACAGTCTCGCGGAGGCTTTCAATTTTTCATTGTATGTTTTGTTGCCGAGAGAGTTTGTTTATTACTATTTTCGCTTCCCCATTTTTTCAAAACCAATAAATAGTAAATTATGAAAGTACATTTTTTAGTTTCCTTAGTTGCTTTAAGTTTATTCGCCTTTTCCTGCTCTGATGACGATGAGTCTGCTTCTGTATCACCCGCCCCTGAGAACCTGACTGCCACTATAATAGAAGGCACATGGCATATAACCTATCTGCTGAAGTCAGATACTGACCTCAGCAGCCATTTTGATGGCTTTAGTCTTACTTTTCATGATAATGGAAACCTTGAAGCTACTAGCGGGACTAAGACCCAGATGGGGAGCTGGACTGCTGAAGATGATGCCGGAGTAGCTGAGCTTGTGATACTGTACACTTCAAAGGACGATTTTGATGAGTTGCTAAGTGAAGATTGGGCGGTAGTGGAAATGACAGACGCCAAGCTTCGCCTGGAGCATGGCGGCGGAAGCAACGGAGAAAAAGATTACCTGACTCTCGAGAAAAATTAAATGGCTTAAATCCTCTTAGTGTTGTTTGCTTTCTGCGCTAGGAGGATTTTCCAGGAGGTGTCCTCACTATGGGAAATGCTTCCCCAGATTTCAGAAGTCTGGTAAAAGATAGCAGCGCCAGATTCCGTTAAAGGATAGCTAGTCTACAGGAACAAAAACAACTTTCTTGGTTTCAAAGAAATCTTCCTCAAAATACGCTGGCAGTTCGTACAACTGATATTTTTTTTTAGCCTCTTTCAGCTCTTCGCGGAGGTCGCCACCTTTAAGATAAAGTATACCATTTGGTAATGGGTTAAAAGATTCGGGTCTGAATTTGTATTTGATCCATTGATAGAAAGGCTTAAGACGTGTTACTGCCCGGCTTACTACAAAATCATACTGATTTTCAATTTGTTCTGCCCTGATTTGCTCTGCTGTCACATTTGTGAGGCCGAGTGATTCGGCCACCCCTTTTACAACTTTTATTTTTTTACCGATAGAATCTATCAGATGAAAACCTGCCTGGGGGAACATGATGGCCAGTGGTATGCCCGGAAAACCGCCTCCCGTACCCACATCCAGAATTTTTGTTCCGGGTTGGAAGGATATTATTTTGGCAATACCCAGCGAGTGAAGCACGTGGCGGGTGTAGAGCTCGTCTATATCCTTGCGCGAGATTACATTAATTTGCTCATTCCAGGTATGGTAGAGGTTATAAAGTGCGCTGAACTGCGATTTTTGCACTGCGGTAAGGTCAGGAAAATATTTAAATATGATATCAGCGTTCATTAAAGCTCTTTTTGAAGGATTATCCGGTTTTCATTAATGTCTGGCCTCTCTTCAATTTCAATGATGTTGAAGCCGCCTTTCATTGCAAATATCAACATTGGTTTTAAATAATTGCGGGTTTTTAGCTTTATCCTTTTATAGCCCCGGGCTTTGGCCCAGCTTTCCTGAGCATTGGCCAGCTGACCGGCCAGGCCAATTTGTCTGTACACTGGGAGTACACCTCCGAACCAGGTGTAGAACGTACTACTATCAAGTTCGTAACCCAGCTTAAAACCGGCATCCTTACCATCAACTGCAGCTTTAAGTGCAAGAAAAGGAACACCCGATAGCCTTTTTTTATATTCGTCTATCGTGTAAGGGTTTTCAAATTCAGGTATTTGCTTTGCTATTGAGATGATATCTTCTATAGAACACTCGTCAATATAAATGTTGTTCATAGCGGCAAATTTTGAATTCACTGTTTCAGTTCAGCGTCCTCGGTTCACTGTTTTATAGGTTACTATTCTTAGTTTACCGTTTTGTTTTAAAAACTGTAAACAAGCGAGCGGTAAACCGTCAACTGCTCTACATATGTTCTTTTTTGTTCTTTACCAGATCGTACATCAGTTCGCGGGCGCGGTGTAGTTGGGCTTTTACTGTTCCAAGCGGTGCGTCAAGCTCAGTGGCTATTTCTTCGTATGACAATTCCTGAAAATAACGTAACCTGACCAGTCTCTGATATTTTGCGGGAAGCTTGGTAACAAACATCTGTATAAGCTCTATCTTCTGGCTTTTGATAGTTTCTTCCTGAGGGTTCAGGTTTTTGTCTTCCACATCGATCTGTACTGCCTCACCATTATCATCAGTAAATGAGGTGTCGAGGCTCATAGTTTCCAGCCGCTTTTTACGAATGAAATCTATGGCATTATTGGTGGCGATCCTAAATAGCCATGTACTGAATGTATAGTCTTTTTTAAACCGGTGCAGGTTTTTAAATGCCTTGGCAAATGCCTCAATAGTAAGATCTTCTGCGTCATCGACATTTCTCACCATTTTGAGGATCATATGATATACAGGCCTCTTGTACCTGTCCATAAGCATGGCAAAAGCCTGCTCGTCACCTTCTTTGACTGCCTGATCTATTAACCGGAAATCTTCTAATGCTTTGTCAGAGAATTGCTTTTTTAACTCCATCGAACCCGTTTTGTAAATAATGCTGTGGCGCCCGTTATCAAATAATAAAAGACAAAAATCAAATCTAAGAATACCAAACCCCAAAAATTAAACTTAACACCTAGTTTTTTACAGATAATATTAAATGTAAGGTAAATCAACAGGGTTCTTATTAAAAAACTTCCTGCCACCAAGTATAGTTCAATACGTAAGAGAAGCAGGATGGTTAAAATTAACCAAAATAATATATGTGTAAACGAAAATGCACCTAAAATGATTTTATCTGTGGTTTTATAATACTTTCCAACTGAAATGTGCCGGATTTTTTGTCTGAAAAAAGCTTTCCAGGTTTTTTTAGGGTGAGAATACACAAGGGCATCTTCTCCGATTGTCACCCTTGTACTTTTACTGATGGCGTGCTGGTTTACAAAAAGGTCATCATCACCGCCAGTTAAGCCCAGGTGTGGATTAAACCCTTTTTTGTTGATGAAAATTGATTTTCTATATGCGAGGTTTCTCCCAACTCCCATGTAAGGCCTTCCTGCCAGCGCCATTCCCAAATATTGCATGGCAGTCCATAACGTTTCAAATCTAATAAAGGTATTCAAAAAGCCTTTAGCTGTGGTGTAGAAGGAAAACCCAAGGTTAAACTGGACATTTTCATCAAAGTTAGCGGCCATGGCGGTTATCCACTGGTCGTTGTTGGGCTCGCAGTCTGCATCCGTGAGTAGTATGCGATCATGTTTGGCTGCTTTAATGCCCAGGGTAAGACCATATTTTTTTGCGTTGAAGTTATCCGGCTTGTGGTTGACCTTTACCATTTTAAGCTTCGGCTCCCGGGTAGTCTCCTCCAGCAACAAGTCATAAGTGCTGTCGTTGGACCGGTCTTCTACCACTATAATTTCATATTCAGGGTACTGCTGAGCGTACAGTTTAGGTAGCAGTTTCCTGAGATTTTCTTCTTCATCATGGGCACATATTACTACCGATATGGGCGGCTGATCGGCGGAAGCTGGTGCATTTTTATATTTTGAAAAGGAAACAAGAAACACTATGAAATAGATAACCTGAATGGTGGCGCAGGCAAAAAATAAGATCAGAAGAATACTAAAAACCATGAAGTGAACGGTAGTTTAAAAAGGAGACAAATATACTGGTAATTTCTGTTTATTAGAAGGGACAACACGGTTTGATTAGGGGAAAGTTTCAGAGATTATCAACACCTGTAACTTTTTGCTAAAGATTATAAAATACCAGATGCAGATGCCCTAATTCGTAATAGTAATTAACGAAATTTTTCCATCTTATGGTCGGTTATACGATGTCATCAAGTCCGGATATTAGACTAAATGCACGGATTTTTCTGATTCATGCTCTCTCTGCTCTGTGACAAACTACTAAATCTTAATAAAACTTAAGTTTTTTGTTAATAATTGAGTGAGATGCCGGCAAAGAAGGGGGTGGAGTTCTACTGCTTGGCGATATTACAACAGTCAGTATATCTGAAAAGTTAAACTTGTTCGCTGTCATTTTCTCTTCTTTGATCTGTCCGGTCTCTGAAAGGTTATTTAACTTGCACTATGTTGTAGAGTATGAGGATATGAGGCTGTCAGGGGACAGCCGCCGGGCAGAGAGGGTGGAATTACTTCAGTTTGGCAGTATTGTAACTGTCTGTATACCAGAACGGTTAAGCTTTAGCAAACTTTCGGAGGTTTAGTAAAGCCGCATTTTAACTTTGCAGTCATTCTCTCTTTCTTGATCTTCTCCGTGTTCTGTCCCCTGCCAGACCATTTAGATTCACTTTAAAGAGAAAACACCAATAGAATTGAAGGAAAGATAGAGTGTACTAAACAGCCATGTTCAATGCCTTTTCCTTTCTGCTTTCAAAATATTTGTTGATTTCCTCCAGGCTCATACTGTTCAGGTTCATCTCTTTGGTCAACCCTCCCTTGCGGCCTATATGCACGCCATAGATCATGTCGTGG